>NC_022080.4:2486875-2810000 GCF_000445995.2 Geobacillus genomosp. 3 | reverse complement strand
TGGACAACAGGTGGAGATTCCTGTACCACCTCCTTCCCGTTTGAGCAATGGGGGGACGCAGGAGGATAGGGCGAGCAGGCGGTTGGAAGAGCCTGTCCAAGCCGCAAGGCTGATCCGTAGGCAAATCCGCGGATCAAAAAGGCCAAGCGGTGACGGCGACGGAGTTATCCGGAAGTCCCCGATTTCACACTGCCAAGAAAAGCCTCTAGCGAGGGAAGAGGTGCCCGTACCGCAAACCGACACAGGTAGGCGAGGAGAGAATCCTAAGGCGCGCGGGAGAACTCTCGTTAAGGAACTCGGCAAAATGACCCCGTAACTTCGGGAGAAGGGGTGCTCGTTTGGGTGAAGAGCCCGAACGAGCCGCAGTGAAAAGGCCCAAGCGACTGTTTATCAAAAACACAGGTCTCTGCGAAGCCGAAAGGCGACGTATAGGGGCTGACACCTGCCCGGTGCTGGAAGGTTAAGGGGAGCGCTTAGCGCAAGCGAAGGTGCGAACCGAAGCCCCAGTAAACGGCGGCCGTAACTATAACGGTCCTAAGGTAGCGAAATTCCTTGTCGGGTAAGTTCCGACCCGCACGAAAGGTGTAACGACTTGGGCACTGTCTCAACGAGAGACCCGGTGAAATTATATTACCTGTGAAGATGCAGGTTACCCGCGACAGGACGGAAAGACCCCGTGGAGCTTTACTGCAGCCTGATATGGAATTTTGGTATCGCTTGTACAGGATAGGTGGGAGCCAGAGAAGTCGGAGCGCCAGCTTCGGTGGAGGCGGCGGTGGGATACCACCCTGGCGGTATTGAAATTCTAACCCGCACCCCTTATCGGGGTGGGAGACAGTGTCAGGTGGGCAGTTTGACTGGGGCGGTCGCCTCCCAAAAGGTAACGGAGGCGCCCAAAGGTTCCCTCAGAATGGTTGGAAATCATTCGGAGAGTGCAAAGGCACAAGGGAGCTTGACTGCGAGACGGACAGGTCGAGCAGGGACGAAAGTCGGGCTTAGTGATCCGGTGGTTCCGCATGGAAGGGCCATCGCTCAACGGATAAAAGCTACCCCGGGGATAACAGGCTGATCTCCCCCAAGAGTCCACATCGACGGGGAGGTTTGGCACCTCGATGTCGGCTCATCGCATCCTGGGGCTGTAGTCGGTCCCAAGGGTTGGGCTGTTCGCCCATTAAAGCGGTACGCGAGCTGGGTTCAGAACGTCGTGAGACAGTTCGGTCCCTATCCGTCGTGGGCGTAGGAAATTTGCGAGGAGCTGTCCTTAGTACGAGAGGACCGGGATGGACGCACCGCTGGTGTACCAGTTGTCCCGCCAGGGGCACCGCTGGGTAGCTATGTGCGGACGGGATAAGCGCTGAAAGCATCTAAGCGTGAAGCCCCCCTCAAGATGAGATTTCCCATCGCGTAAAGCGAGTAAGATCCCTCGAAGATGACGAGGTCGATAGGTCCGAGGTGGAAGCGTGGCGACACGTGCAGCTGACGGATACTAATCGATCGAGGGCTTAACCTAATTAGAAAAGCGCAGGCGAGCGGGTCGCCGCGATGGGCAAATGTTCTTCGCCTGCAGGGATTTGCAATCCCGAAGGCGAAGGTTATTTGACCCCGAGCGGCGGCGAGCCGAAGCTAGACAGCAGGAAAAGCGCAAGCGCCGCTTCTTCCGACAACGGTTATCTAGTTTTGAAGGAATGAAAAAAAGTCCTTGACAGCTCAGTGCGAATCATTATAATAGTAAATGTCTAAAGTGATGTCATTCCGCAGTAGCTCAGTGGTAGAGCAATCGGCTGTTAACCGATTGGTCGCAGGTTCGAATCCTGCCTGCGGAGCCATCGTGGAGAGCTGTCCGAGTGGTCGAAGGAGCACGATTGGAAATCGTGTAGGCGTGAATAGCGCCTCAAGGGTTCGAATCCCTTGCTCTCCGCCACCATCCAAAACCGTGGCCCGTTGGTCAAGTGGTTAAGACACCGCCCTTTCACGGCGGTAACACGGGTTCGAATCCCGTACGGGTCACTTCTTCGTGGAGGATTAGCTCAGCTGGGAGAGCACTTGCCTTACAAGCAAGGGGTCGGCGGTTCGATCCCGTCATCCTCCACCATTATTTGCAAAGATTTTATCGTCGCGGGGTGGAGCAACGAGCCTTTGCTTCATCGAATTCACTTCGAGTTGCCCCGACGCATCCAGCTTCCTTGAAACAGCTTGCAGAGGAAGGGGCAATGAATAGCACACTCAGAGCATTATGAAAACCAGTTGAATTTTCTATCGTCGCGGGGTGGAGCAGTCCGGTAGCTCGTCGGGCTCATAACCCGAAGGTCGCAGGTTCAAATCCTGCCCCCGCAACCAAATTGGTCCCGTAGTGTAGTGGTTAACATGCCTGCCTGTCACGCAGGAGATCGCGGGTTCGAGTCCCGTCGGGACCGCCACTGTTTCAAAATTATGAAAAAAGACGGCTCAGCAGCTCAGTCGGTAGAAACGAGCATTCACATCATCGAATTGGCTGCGAGTTGCCTTGACGCATCCGGCTTTCTCGAATCAGCTTGTAGAGGAAGAGGCACAGGGCACAACAGGTAAACAGCATAAAACCTAATACGGCTCGGTAGCTCAGTCGGTAGAGCAAAGGACTGAAAATCCTTGTGTCGGCGGTTCGATTCCGTCCCGAGCCACCATTGTCTCATTTTAAATGTGCCGGCTTAGCTCAATTGGTAGAGACGAGCATCGGCATCATTGATCGAGCTTCTTCGAATCAGCTTGTAGAGGAAGAGGCACAAAAAGCACGCAATGAGTCACATTGTCATTCTGATTGCGCCGACTTAGCTCAATTGGTAGAGACGAGCATCGGCATCATCGAATTAGCTGCGAGTTGCCTCGACGCATCCAGCTTCCTTGAATCGGCTTGTAGAGGAAGAGGCACAAAAAGCACGCAACGAGTCACATTGTCATTCTGATTGCGCCGACTTAGCTCAATTGGTAGAGCAACTGAATCGTAATCAGTAGGTTGCGGGTTCAAGTCCTGCAGTCGGCACCATTCCTTGGAGGGGTAGCGAAGTGGCTAAACGCGGCGGACTGTAAATCCGCTCCCTTTGGGTTCGGCGGTTCGAATCCGTCCCCCTCCACCATGATTGAAGGGGCATAGTTTAATGGTAGAACAGAGGTCTCCAAAACCTCCGGTGTGGGTTCGATTCCTACTGCCCCTGCCATTTTGATTGCGATTATGGCGGCTATGGCGAAGTGGTTAACGCACCAGATTGTGGCTCTGGCATGCGTGGGTTCGATTCCCACTAGTCGCCCTTCATTTTTTGGCGTTGGGGTATAGCCAAGCGGTAAGGCAACGGACTTTGACTCCGTGATGCGTTGGTTCGAATCCAGCTACCCCAGCCAATAATGCGGAAGTAGTTCAGTGGTAGAACACCACCTTGCCAAGGTGGGGGTCGCGGGTTCGAGTCCCGTCTTCCGCTCTCGATCAAGGCGGCATAGCCAAGTGGTAAGGCAGAGGTCTGCAAAACCTTTACCCCCGGTTCGAATCCGGGTGCCGCCTCCATCTAATGAATATAAAAAGTGTTGACAGACATGAAGTAATGTGATAGAATAATACATGTCGCGCCGATGTGGCGGAATTGGCAGACGCGCACGACTCAAAATCGTGTGGGGTAGCCCCCCGTGTGGGTTCGACTCCCACCATCGGCATCATTAGTATTCGATAGCTCACGATGAACAATCGTGAAACCCTTGATACGACCGCGTTCGCGGTCGTTTTTCATTTTTTGGGAATCCCCAAAAAAACGATAGAATCCGAAAAAATTTTGCACGAATTTTGCATGGCTATTTGGCATGATACAGCTCCGCCATCGCGAGGTCGACCTGCCGAGATTCTTTTTGTTCCATCTCGTTTATTACCTTGAGGATCGGCTCTCGATGAAAATGAAATTAAGTGATTTGATTAAATTGTTCGGAGAAATGAAAAACGAAAGCGATCCCAGCAAATACGATGAATATATCGAGCGGTTCGATGCCATATCTAACGAAATTCAAAATTTTATTTTGAAGAGTAGGTGAATAAAATGATTATCGCCAACAATTATAGAGAAATCAAAGATCATTTTGACTTCACGGATAGCATTATAACGGATATGAAATGGAATAATCCGTTAGATTTATGCATAACCATCGACTATTATTGGGATACACAGGAGAATAGAGAGAAAAACAGAACATTAGTATTGCATTTTAAGGATTGCCTGGCTGTGAAGTACAAAACGAAACAGGCAATACTAGAAATGTCAAGGGATGATCTCCATTTTGATAGCTTGTTTACCATTATTCGCTTCGAAAATGTAGAAGTAAATTCAAGTGGATTTGGCCATTTTCATATCTATACCTTTGATTATAAAGAGCCGCTGCTAAAAATTATTTGTAAGCAGGTTCAGTTGGAAGAAGTGTAGGCGTTGTTTGTCGAGGGTTTAATTATCGCTTATTTTGGTTAAAGAAAAGGCGGATCACTCCGCCTTTTTTGCATGGATAGACACACTGAAAATAATTTTGCACAAATTTTGCACAATGCAAGAAATAGAGGCTTTGAAACTTTGAAATATCAAGGTTTCACATGATATAGTTTTACTCCCACCGTCTCCGCATGGATTCAAAAGCTGGCGGCCCTGACTACTTGCTCCTTCACATGCAAGCCAAGACGGTCAGTGAGGCGTTTTAATTTAAGAAGGATGAAACGATGTGTTCGCTCATCCGACTAACTATAACAAAAAGGGTGGTACTGGGATGAAAACATGGCTTGTTTTCATTGCCGCGGTGTGGAGTGTTTGGTTGGTCGGCTGCAGCGAGCCGGTTGGTCGCTATGCGATTGAAGGGTATGTCGTGAGAAAAGAAGGGGGAAGCATTTTGGTTGTCAGTTCGGACCCGCAAGATTTTCGTTCTACAGGAGGGCTTAAAGAGTTCTATAACGCCATCTTGGTTTCCAACGCACCAGCGCGGGTGAACATTGGTCAAAAAGTTCAAGTGTGGATGGATGGGGGGATTGCTGAATCGTATCCAGGCCAAGGGAAGGCGGGCAAAGTATTGGTTGTGCCAAGCTCTCCGCGTGATGGCGCCAGCTTATCGGAGGAGGAGGCGATTCGCCAAGCGTTGAAACAAGAAGAGAGTCGGCTCGAGCAGATGATTCCTGTGATTCGGGCTGTTCATTATGACAAACAAGCGGACACTTGGACGATTCAAATCAAAGACGCCCATGAACGAACGGAATTCGACGTTCGGATCAAAGATGAATAAAAGCGTTTTGCCGCATGCGAAGCAAAAGCCGCCCCTCTCTCCGTGTGCTGGGAAGAGGAGCGGCTTGCCGATGACGCGCCCAAACAATTCGTTGGATTCCGAACAGGAATTACGAAGACAACGCCGAGACAAGCGGACGGTCCGGCAAGTAGAGCTGGGCGTTGTCGCTTTGGCCGGCCCCGATCCAGTCGCGCAGGCATTTGGCGAGCGCCATGCTGCAGACGGCTCCGTTGCCTCCATAGACATAGACGAAATAGCAATTCGGGTGTTCGTCATATACGCCGATGATCGGCAGTCCGTCGCGCGTGTCAGCGTAGTAGGAGACTAAATAAACTGTAGATGAACAATTTTCATAACAATAATTACCATGTAAAAAGAGATAAACAGGGTATCCCTTATGCCACATGGAGCTGTTTTTTGACAACATCAATGGGAATATCTTGCTTCGCTGCATGGTAAATAAACTCGACGAGACGATGCCTTTTCTTCGTTTGGGGAAGATCAAGCCCGTAGAGAAATCCTGGTTGGACTCGACTATACTGTACACATAAGCAAGCTGCATCAAAATCCAATACCGTTTCACCGCTCGAATCTGACGAACACGGTACCCATCGAGCTTCAGCTGGTCTTTCGCTTGTCGAAAAAAGTGTGGAGTGTCAATTATGCTGCTTTTTCCTCTCAAAACTTTTTAACTATTATGATATGATAATGACGATACTAATCATTTCATACTCGGAGGGGATGGGTGTTGGGAAAACGGAGGAACAAGGCGGCAGCGAGTGTAGTGTTGGCGCTTGGGCTCGTCTCTTCGTCGCTGCTGTCGACGTCGGCGGGTGCTGAGGACCAAGATGTCGTCAAGCTGCGCATTTTGGAGACGACGGACGTACATATGAATCTTGTGAACTATGACTATTTCAAAGACAGTCCGACGAATGAGTTTGGATTGTCGAAAACAGCGCGTTTGATCGAGCAGGCGCGCGCTGAACAGCCGAATACGCTTCTGTTTGACAATGGAGATTTGATTCAAGGAACGCCGCTTGGTGATTATGTAGCCAAAGTGAAGCCGCTGCAAGACGGCGAAGTGCATCCGGCGGTGAAGCTGTTGCATTTGTTGAAGTATGATGCGGCGACGGTCGGAAACCATGAATTCAACTATGGCTTGGATTTCCTCAATGAAGTGTATGACGACGCCAAGCTGCCGATCGTGAATGCGAACGTATATCATGATGACCACGACCAAAATCCGGATAACGATGTCAACTATTTTACGCCTTATCAAATTTTAGAGAAAGAAGTCGTTGACGAGGACGGGGAGAAACATACGCTGAAGATCGGCGTCATCGGCTTTGTGCCGCCGCAAATTATGGATTGGGACAAAGCGAATTTGCAAGGGAAAGTGGTGGCGAAAGACATCGTGCAATCGGCGCAAAAGTATATTCCGAGAATGAAAGCGGAAGGGGCCGATTTGATCGTCGTGCTGTCGCACTCGGGCGTTGAGACCGGCGGAAACAGCCTGAATATGGAAAATGCATCATATTATTTGACGCAAATTCCAGGAGTCGACGCCGTGTTGACGGGTCACCAGCATAAAAAATTCCCGGCGCTTCCGGGAACGGCGCCGGATTTTCCGGACGGGAACGGAATCAACAATGAAACGGGCACGATGAACGGTGTTCCAGTGACGATGCCGGGGTCGTGGGGCGACACGCTCGGGGTGATCGACTTGACGGTCGAGCAAGTGGACGGAACATGGAAGGTGACGCAAGCGAAAGCCCAGCTCCGTCCAGTGTATGACAAGGCGACGAAAACGCCGCTCGTTGACAGCGACCCGGCTGTTGAACAGGCGATCCAAGCGGAACATGAAGCGACGATTCAGTACGTCCGCAGCCCGGTTGGGAAAACGACGAGCCCGATCAACAGCTATTTTGCGCTTGTAAAAGACGATCCGTCGGTGCAAATCGTCACAAATGCGCAAAAATGGTATGTCGAAAGAATGTTGAAAGGGACGAAATATGAAGGGCTTCCGGTGCTGTCGGCCGGCGCTCCGTTCAAAGCCGGCGGACGCGGAGGGGCGAGCTATTATACCGACATCCCGGCCGGGGAAATCGCCATTAAAAACGTCGCCGATTTGTACTTGTATCCGAACACGGTGTATGCGTTGAAAATTACGGGAGCCGAGTTGAAAGAATGGCTTGAGTGGTCGGCGGGGCAATTCAACCAGATCGATCCGGACAAGACAGGCGTTCAGCCGCTCGTCAACAACGATTTCCCGACATACAACTTCGACATTATTGATGGGGTGACGTACGAGATCGATGTCACCGAGCCGGCGAAATACGACAAAAACCAAAATGTGATCAACCCGAAAGCGAATCGGATTAAAAACTTGAGATTCGAAGGCAAGCCAGTGACGCCGAACATGGAGTTTGTTGTCGCAACGAACAACTATCGGGCGACGACGAACCGGCTCATCAATCCGGACGGGAAAAACACGATTTTGGCTGCCCCGGATGAGAACCGGCAAGTGATCATCGATTACATTCGGGAAAACGGAACGATTAACCCATCGGCGGACGGCAACTGGCGGTTTGCGCCGGTGAAAGGAAAAACGCCGGTGACGGTTTCCTTTGAATCGTCGCCGGAAGCGCAAAAATACTTGCCGCAAGACGGCAGCATCCGCTATGTGACGACGTTGCCGAGCGGGTTCGCTCAATATGAATTGGCGCTGCTGCCCCGGAAAGAAGCGAAAACCGGCCATTCGAAAACACCAACAACGCTCGGACGCTGAGCGAAAGCGGGGGGAACGGCCGCTGACTTGCCGTCTATCCGCACATTATGTCGGAATCTTGTTTCACTAAAGGAATGTACCCGTGGCGCCATATAGATGCAATTTGAAGCTTTAACATTTGCAGCTTTTACCAAGCATTTGATTGACTGTCGGGCGACCGAACAACGCCGCTTTCAGACCCATATATAGATCCGTGAAGCAGGCGGTTGTTCGGTCTTTCGTCACGTCAAGGCGTGACGGAGACAAGTTTGTGGCTTGCCTCCGACAGTCGAAAATGGATGAACCGCTTTTTCGTCAAGGGTATGGTAAAAAATATGCGTTCCTTTTAAACTAAGCGAGGATGAATTTGGCTTATTTCAACAGACCGATCGCCAGTTTCCATGAGCCCCATCCGGGAAGACGCTTGTCCCCTCCCGGATGGGGTTTCGTGCTTTCATGGACATCGCAGCCAAGGCTCCAACGTTGCGCAAGGCCCAAACGCTGCTGAGTGAGGGATCGTCCCCGCGGTCTTTGTCTGAAAGGAATGGTTTTTCTTGCGGGGCTGCACAGCTCGCCCCTTGTCCCATTATTGCGCGTGCCGCAGGCTGGCGATGGATGCCTCATGTTCGATTGAGCGTTTGGAGAGGATGGCCAAAATGTGCTCATGGCGCTCTTGGTTGACTTCGATCCTTTTGACAATGTGATTGATTTCCATGACCGCTTGTCGGATAGGAACAAGATCGTCTTTGGTTGCCATGTTGGCTTGGATGTCGTTTACGTTGGACTGGAGTGCAGCCAGTTCCTCTTTGGTCGCCATGTTCGCTTCGATGTCGTTTACTTTGGACTGGAGCTCGTCCACAGTGGAGCGAAGTTCGGCGAGCTCATCTTTCGTGGCCATGTTCGCCTCGATGTCGTCCACTTTGGATCGGAGCTCGGCGAGTTCGTCTTTGGTGGCCATGTTCATTTCGATATCGCTTACTTTGGACTGGAGCTCGTCCACAGTGGAGCGGAGTGCAGCGAGCTCATCTTTCGTGGCCATGTTCGTTTCGATGTCGTTTACTTTGGAGCGGAGTGCAGCGAGTTCATCTTTCGTGGCCATGTTCGCCTCGATTTCGTTTACTTTGGATCGGAGCTCGGCGAGCTCGTCTTTGGTGGCCATGTTCGCCTCGATGTCGTCCACTTTGGATCGGAGTTCGGCGAGTTCGTCTTTGGTGGCCATGTTCGTTTCGATGTCGTTTACTTTGGACTGGAGTGCAGCGAGTTCGTCTTTCGTGGCCATCTTCGTTTCGATGTCGTTTACTTTGGAGCGGAGTGCAGCGAGTTCGTCTTTCGTGGCCATGTTCGCTTTGATGTCATTGACGTCGGATGTCAAGGCACCGACGTTTGTGTGCAATTGATCGAGGTGGCTCAAAATTTGGTTCAAGAGCGCTTCCATATGGATCTCCTTTCCCTTTGTTAACTGGCGGTGATTCGGGCTCACTCTCCAAGGCTCTTTCTACGTTGCCAGCGCGTCTGGATCTCGTCGATGCAGGGCTTGGTCAAAGGGTTCAACGATCAGTGGGGATATGTGCAGCCGTGTGGGGACGTCCAATTCCATTTTAGCACAAATCATTTGAGGAGGGACAAGAGATTTTTGCGTGTTGGGAAGGATGGGAGATGTTAGGGAGATGCGGCTTTTCGCGCTGTTTCGCAAACGGAAAACCCTTGCGGCGCCGTCCTTTCCTCTTCTTGCGATTTCCCGCCAATCCGGGGAATCCATAGGTTTTCGCCGGTCTTTCAGCGGGCGGGTAATCTGTTTCGAAGGTGTCGGGCTGGATGGAAAAGGTGGTCTGACACCATTTTCAAAAAGATAGGGAGGAACTTCCGTTTCCGGCAGACTGCAAACCTTTGAGGCTGTCAGGCGGGTTCTGTCCTCAAAAACTAGGAAAATGGCCAATATACATATTGAAAACCGTGCGAGTGGAGACGATAATGTAAGGTATACATGGTCTTTTCGGAACAGATCGCTCATCGCAACGAGGGGGGAGAAGGATGTTAGGCATTACCAGCTACGGAATGTATTTGCTTGCGTCGATTTTGATGCATGCTACTCCGGGCGTGGACACGATGTATATTATGGGCCGCAGTGTGGCGCAAGGGAGGAAAGCAGGCGTTTATTCGGTGTTGGGCATCTCGACGGGGGTGCTCGTTCATACGCTGCTGGCGGCGTTTGGTTTGGCGATAGTTTTGCAGCGGTCGGTTGTATTGTTTACGGCGATTAAAATCGCCGGGGCGGCGTATTTGGTGTACCTTGGGGTGAAAATGATGCGGCAGCCGGCGCCGCCCGCGTCGGAGTCGGGGGAGTTGGCGCCGATGAAGCTGAACAAGATTTATTGGCAAGGCGTGACAACGAATGTGATGAATCCGAA
This sequence comes from Geobacillus genomosp. 3, assembly GCF_000445995.2. GTDB lineage: Bacteria > Bacillota > Bacilli > Bacillales > Anoxybacillaceae > Geobacillus. Next base: position 2,799,554 of record NC_022080.4, on the reverse strand, counting down.
AGTGGCGCTGTTTTTCCTTTCGTTTTTGCCGCAGTTCATCGAAACGGCTCAGCCGTACGGTCCGCTTCCGTTTCTGCTGCTCGGCGTTTCGTTCGTGGTGACGAGCACGCTGTGGGGGCTTGGCGTCGTCTATGTCGCCGCGCTGGCGACGAAACGGGTGCGCCAACATGCGAAAGCGGCGCTTTGGATGAATCGGCTGACAGGGATCGTGTTTATCGGGCTTGGCGTGAAGCTGCTGCAAACGAAAGCGTCGTGAGCGAGGGCGGGCGGCGCCGGAAAGCACGATTCTCATCCGAATGAAAGCGCGGGCGGTGATTCGTGAGGAGGTTGGTTGGAGAAATGGGGGCGGATGACAAAGGAATAGCGGTGATTCTCCTTGTGGCGGGAATCGGGATGTTTCCGTTTGGGATCGTGATCATTAAGCAGCAGTGGGAAGCATACAAGAAGGGGGAGGAGCGTGAGTGGAGAATAGCCTTGTTTTTTGAAATGATCGATCTCTGGTCAACGTGGGTGCTGTTCCTCTCCCTGCTTCTCATATTGGGAGGCGCGGCGCTGTTGTGGAGATGAGCAGAAAAGAGGGCAGCCGCCCTCTTTTTTCTTGCCGCTACGACCGTTCGCTGACGGCGATTTGAATGCCGATCAGCGCGAAGATGGCGCCTTTGAGCCAATGGATTCGCTTGGTGATGGCGGTGTGGGCCGAGAGCCATTGGCGCAGCTTTTCCGCGCCGATGCTCACCAAGGTGAAGACAACGAGCGCCTGCACGAGAAAGATGGCGCCTAATAGAAGCATCTGCCCCGGCACATGGCCGGCTGTTTCGTCGACAAACTGCGGCAAGAGCGCCAAGAAGAAGAGCGACACTTTCGGGTTGAGCACGTTCATGACAATGCCTTTTTTGTACAGCGAGGCGTATGCCATCGGCGTCTGCCGCCCAAAGGCGAGGCCTTCGTCTTGTTCACGGAACGCCTGCCAGGCTAGGTACAGCAAATACGCGGCGCCCGCGTACTTGACGATGGCAAACACCAAGGCGGATTGGTACATGACGGCCGAGACGCCCAGCGTGGCGGCGCTGATATGGACAAGCAGCCCTGTGCAAAGCCCGAGCGCGGTGGCGATGCCCGCCCATTTGCCTTGCGACACGCTTTGGGCGATGACGAATAAAATGTCCGGACCCGGCGCCAATGTAAGCAATATGGCGACGACGAAAAACGACAAGATGACCTCGATCTCCATCGGAACCCTCCTTTTTGATCAGTTTGGCGGGGCGGCCGTGAAAGGCGGTTATGTATATGGATTCGCGAAAGAGCGGGCGATTCCTTCTCGAACGGCGGCGATCAAAGCGAAAACCGGCGGATCAGTTCTTTTGGAGAAATGCTGTCAGATGGGGGGCTTTCTGGTCCGACATGGCCAGACGGGGCGCCAAACTCGTTTTTCACCGGCTGTCCACGGCAGCGAAACGAAACGATTTGCCATTTGACAAACGCGGCGGTGCGGCTGAAAATAAAAGTATGGAACGGTTTGCAAGAGGTGGGGGATATGGATTCGCTGCTTGTTTCGGCCATTCGCCAAGTTGTGAATGAATGGTTTCCCGTTGAAGCATCGCTTGTGATTTCCGACGACCGGCGGTACATTTACTACCAGCCGAGCCGGCAAATTGATTTGAAAATCCGTCCGGGTGATGAAATCAAACCGGATTCGGTCACCTACAAGGCGTTGGTGATCCGCCGGAAAATTGAAGAGCAAAAAGACAGCCGGGTGTTTGGCGTTCCGTATTTCGGCGTGTCGGTTCCGATTTTGGAAGACGGGGTGCCAAAAGGATGCGTGACAGCTGTCTGGCCGAAAAAGCCGCTTTTGGCGACGTCGTATTTGACGATACGGACGATGGACCGCTGGGTTCCGGTGCCGTTTGACGCGGTTGTTTATTTGGAAGCGCAAAACCGGAAAACGTTCGTCAAATCGATGCACGTCGGAGGCCATCATAAATACAATTTGACCGAATTGGAATTTTCTTTGCCGGCTGACCGGTTTATCCGCTGCCATCGGTCGTATATTGTCAATGTTGAGTACATCGCCGAAATTCAGCCGGATTCCCACTCGACGTTTTTGCTTGTGATGAAGGACGGCTCCAAAGTGCCGGTCAGCCAAACGTACGCCAGCCATTTCCGGAGACGGCTCGGCTTTTGATGACACCGCCGATACAGGCGGTTATTTTTGTGAAGCGGCAAGTTTTTCTGCGTGATGCAGGGAAAATGCTGCTTCGACGCAAAAGAAAGCCCTTTTGCTCCAATTCGAATGATTTTCCCCTTGCGAGCCGCTATAATGAGGGAAAAACAAAAGGGGGAAATCGCTTTGGAACCATTTGTTTTCGAACGGATCGGCCATCAGGCGTTGCGGGAGCGGATTGTGACGGCGGAAACGGCCGCCTCATGGATTGAAGATGGCATGACCCTCGGATTGAGCGGTTTTACCCGCGCGGGGGACGCAAAAGCGGTGCCGACGGCGCTTATTGAACGGGCCAAGCGGCAGCCGCTGAAAGTCGACGTCTATACAGGGGCTTCGCTCGGATCGGATATTGACAAGATGATGGCGGAAGCAGGCATTGTCCGGAAACGGCTGCCGTTTCAAGCTGACGCCGCGATGCGCCGGAAAATTAACGAAAGGGAGCTGCTGTTTGTCGACCAGCATTTGTCGCATACGGCGGAACTCGTCCGTTCCGGCGTGCTGAAACCGATTGATTACGCTATTGTGGAAGCGGTTTCGATTACGGAGGACGGCATGATCATCCCGACGACGTCTGTCGGCAATTCGTCGATTTTTGTAGAAAAAGCAAGACGGGTCATTGTCGAATTGAACGTCGCCCAACCGAAAGCGCTTTACGGGTTTCATGACATTTATGAAGTCGGGAAGCAAGGGGAGCGCACCCCGATTCCGTTGACGAAAGTGGACGACCGGATCGGAACGATCGGCATTCCCGTTGACCTGGAGAAAATCGCTGGAATTGTCGTGACGAATCAAACGGATTCACCGTCGACGATTGTGCCTCCGGATGCGGAAACAGCGGCGATTGCCAAGCATTTGATCGAGTTTCTTCGCCGCGAAGTAGCAGCGGGGCGGCTGTCCGAACGGCTGGCGCCGATTCAGGCCGGGATCGGCTCTGTCGCGAATGCGGTTCTTTACGGCTTGTTGGATTCTGAATTTTGCGACTTGGAAGTGTATTCGGAAGTGCTGCAAGATGCGATGTTCGATTTGCTTGATGCAGGGAAAGTGCGGTTCGCCTCGGGATGTTCGATCACCTTGTCGGAAAACAAGATGAAACAAGTGTACCACAGCTTGGAAGCGTACCGGGGCAAACTCGTGCTGCGGCCGCAGGAGATTTCCAATCATCCTGAACTGATCCGCCGCCTCGGTTTGATTTCCATTAATACGGCGCTTGAGGCCGATATTTACGGAAATGTGAACTCGACGCATGTCCGCGGCACCCAGATGATGAACGGCATCGGCGGCTCGGGCGACTTTGCCCGCCATGCGCGCCTGACGATTTTTGTGACGAAATCGAGCGCCAAACATGGGGCGATTTCGAGCATCGTGCCGTTCGTCTCCCATGTCGACCATACGGAGCATGATGTCGATGTCATCATCACCGAACACGGATATGCCGATTTGCGCGGGCTCGCCCCTGTCGAGCGCGCCCCGCTCATCATCGAACATTGCGCCCATCCGGATTACCGTCCGCAGCTGCGCGATTACTTCGCTGAAGCGCTCAAGCGCGGCGGCCATACGCCGCACGTATTGGAACAAGCGTTGTCTTGGCATATCCGGTATGAACAACTTGGAACGATGCGGGAAGAAACGTATCAGCTGCAATGATGGAAAGAAACACAGGGCGTGGCGCCAAACCGCGTTCTGCGCTGGTTTTTTCATAGCGGCCGAGCGCAATAGACGGCAAAATGACGAAAGACCGCCTTGCCAATCCGGCACGGGCGGTCTTTGTCATTGCGGCTGCTTTTTTTTCTCCAAAAACGCCTTCCCATAGGTTCCGTGGTCGTGAAGCATGGCGTGTTCGACTTGGATCGTGGCATGCTCAATGCCGTATTTTTCCTTCAGCATTTCATTGACCGCCAAGATGACGCAAAGCGGCTGGATGTGTTCGGCAATGAACACGTGGGCGGACAGCGAGTAATGATCGGTCGAGATGGCCCATAAATGCATGTCATGCACGTCCTCGACCCCTTCGATGTTCCGGATGTCGGCGCGGATTTGTTCGAGGTCGAACTGTTCCGGGACGGCCTCCATTAAGATCAAGTACGACTCGCGCATAATTTTCGCCCCGCCTGTGAAAATGATGGCGGCGATCACTAAACTGATGAGCGGGTCAAAGATCGTCCAGCCGGTGAAGTAAATGAGCAGGGCGGATACGATGACGCCGATCGAGCTGATCAAGTCGCCGATGAAATGCCAAAGGGCGCTTTGAACGTTTAAGTTGTCTTCTTCTTTTGTGCTCCGGCTTAAAACGATGGTCAAGACGAGGTTGACGACAAGGCCGATCGCCGCGATTCCGAGCATAAGGCGGAATTGGATCGGTTCGGGATGAAGAAACCGCTCGATCCCTTCCCATAAGATCCAGACTGCAATCACCGCCAAGGTGAGGCCGTTCAAAAACGATGTAATGATTTCAAACCGCAAAAAGCCGAACGTAAAGCGGCGGTTCGGCGGGCGTGTCGCCATATAGAGGGCGACCATGCTCAGGCTGAGCGCCAGCACGTCAGACGCCATATGGGCCGAATCGGACAATAAGGCGAGCGAGTTCGAGACCACCCCGCCGATGATTTCGACAACAGTGAAAAAAACAGTCAGCGCCAATGTAATCCAAAGCGCTTTTTTCGATTGGCGTTGCGCCTTCACGTGTGGAAGATGATGGAAATCGTACGATACAGGAGACATAGCACACCTCTTTTTATAATTATTATTAATTTATATATATTATAATATAAGAACCGACCGGTGTGCAATGAATTTCTCGACATGAACGGTCATTCATGATGAAGTTTGTCAAAAAATATAGAAAACTTTTTCGAGGAATGAAGTGTTTCGTTGACGAATAAGGAATATTGTGTGGCCATCATCTTGCTTCGGAAAGGATGCGATACGGTTTGATTGCGGCGAATCCGACGGATTTGGAAGTGTATTTGTTTCATGAAGGCAGCTTGTATAAAAGCTACGAACTGTTTGGCGCCCATGTGATCGATGAGGGCGGAAGAGCCGCCACTCGCTTTTGCGTCTGGGCGCCGCACGCGCGCGATGTGCGCCTGGTCGGCAGCTTCAACGGCTGGGACGGGACGAAATTCCGCCTCACCAAAGTGAACGATGAAGGAGTATGGACGATCGTTGTCCCGGAAAACTTGGAAGGGCATTTATACAAGTATGAGATCGTCACGCCGGATGGACGTGTGTTGTTGAAAGCAGACCCGTACGCCTTTTACTCCGAATTGCGTCCTCATACCGCCTCGATTGTCTACGATCTGCAAGGATACCAGTGGAACGATCAGTCTTGGCAGCGGAAGAAGCGGCGGAAGCGGATTTATGAGCAACCGATGGTCATTTATGAGCTCCATTTCGGTTCGTGGAAGAAAAAGGATGGTCATGTTTATACGTACCGCGAGATGGCCGATGAACTCATTCCGTATGTGCTCGAGCATGGGTTTACGCATATCGAGCTGCTTCCGCTTGTTGAGCACCCGCTCGACCGTTCGTGGGGCTATCAAGGGACCGGGTATTACGCGGCGACGAGCCGTTATGGCACCCCGCACGATCTCATGCATTTCATCGACCGCTGCCATCAAGCGGGACTTGGGGTCATCGTCGATTGGGTGCCGGGGCATTTTTGCAAGGACGCCCACGGGCTGTACATGTTTGACGGCGCCCCGACGTATGAATATGCGAACGAAAAAGACCGCGAAAATTACGTCTGGGGGACGGCCAATTTTGACTTGGGCAAGCCGGAAGTGCGCAGCTTTCTCATCTCCAATGCGTTGTTTTGGCTTGAGTATTACCACGTCGATGGATTCCGCGTCGATGCGGTCGCGAACATGCTGTATTGGCCGAACAACGACCGGTTGTATGAAAATCCGTATGCGGTCGAGTTTTTGCGCAAGTTAAACGAGACGGTGTTTGCCCACGACCCGAACGTGCTCATGATTGCCGAAGACTCGACCGACTGGCCGCGGGTGACGGCGCCGACGTATGAAGGGGGGCTTGGCTTTAACTATAAGTGGAACATGGGCTGGATGAACGACATGTTGAAGTACATGGAAACGCCGCCGCATGAGCGGAAGCATGTGCACAACCAGGTGACGTTTTCCCTCCTTTATACGTATTCAGAAAATTTCATTTTGCCGTTTTCCCACGATGAAGTCGTGCACGGCAAAAAGTCGCTGCTCAACAAAATGCCGGGGGCGTATGACGAGAAGTTCGCCCAGCTGCGGCTGCTGTACGGCTACATGATGGCCCATCCCGGGAAAAAGCTGTTGTTTATGGGCAACGAATTTGCCCAATTTGACGAATGGAAGTTTGAAGAAGAGCTCGATTGGGTGTTGTTCGACTTTGACTTGCACCGGAAGATGAACGAGTATATGAAACAGCTCATCGCCTGCTATAAGCGGTATAAGCCGTTTTACGAACTCGACCATGACCCGCAAGGATTTGAATGGATTGACGTCCATAATGCCGAACAAAGCATTTTCTCGTTCATCCGCCGCGGGAAAAAAGACGATGACGTGTTGATCATTGTTTGCAATTTCACAAATCAGGCGTATGATGACTACAAAGTCGGCGTGCCGCTTTTCACGCCGTATCGGGAAGTGCTGAACAGCGATGCGGTGGACTTTGGCGGATTAGGGCATGTCAATTCGAAGCGGCTTCCGGCGTTCAATGAACCGTTTCACGGAAAGCCGTACCATGTGCGCATGACGATTCCGCCATTTGGCATTTCAGTGTTACGGCCAGTGCAAAAACGAGGGGAGAGAAAGCAAAATGAAGAAGACGTGCATCGCCATGTTATTGGCCGGCGGGCAAGGAAGCCGGCTTCGCTCGCTGACGAAAAACATCGCGAAACCGGCCGTGCCGTTCGGCGGGAAGTATCGGATCATTGATTTTACGTTGAGCAACTGCACGAATTCCGGCATCGATACGGTCGGGGTGCTGACGCAATACCAGCCGCTCCTTCTTCACTCGTACATCGGCATCGGAAGCGCGTGGGATTTGGACCGGCGAAACGGCGGGGTCACCGTCCTGCCGCCGTATTCCGTCTCGTCCGGCGTGAAATGGTATGAAGGGACCGCGAACGCGATTTATCAAAATATGAATTATATCGAACAGTACGACCCGGACTACGTGCTCGTGCTGTCCGGCGACCATATTTACAAAATGGACTACCAGCACATGCTTGACTATCATATCGCCAAGCGGGCCGATGTGACGATTTCCGTCATTGAAGTGCCATGGGATGAAGCGAGCCGGTTTGGCATTATGAATACGGATGAGGAGATGAAAATTGTCGAGTTTGCCGAAAAACCGGCGGAGCCGAAGAGCAATTTGGCGTCGATGGGCATTTATATTTTCAATTGGCCGCTGTTGAAACAATACTTGAAAATCGACAACGCCGACCCGCATTCGTCGCACGATTTCGGCAAAGACATCATTCCGCTTCTGCTCCGTGAGAACAAGCGGCTGTTTGCCTATCCGTTTCAAGGCTATTGGAAAGATGTCGGCACGGTAAAAAGTTTGTGGGAAGCGAACATGGACTTGCTGGATGAAGACAATGAGCTCGACTTGTTCGACCGCTCATGGCGCATTTATTCTGTCAACCCGAACCAGCCGCCGCAATACATCGCGTCGGAGGCGGAAGTGGCCGATTCGCTTGTGAATGAAGGATGCGTTGTCGAAGGGACGGTCGAGCGCTCGGTGCTGTTTCAAGGTGTCCGCATCGGCAAAGGAGCGGTCGTGAAAGAAGCGGTCATTATGCCGGGGGCGGAAGTCAGCGCAGGAGCATATGTCGAACGGGCGATCGTCACGCCGGATTGCGTCATCCCGCCGCATGCCTCGATTGGCCCGGACGAGGACGGCGAGGTGGTGCTCGTGACCGCCGAATGGCTTGCACAATGGAATCATGAGGAAACCGCGAGGAAGGATGAAGCGTGATGAACAACAAGACGATGTTAGGCGTCATTGATGCCACGATGTATATGGAGGCGCTCTCCCCGCTTATTGAGCAGCGGTCGATCGCCGCCGTGCCGTTTGCCGGCCGGTATCGGCTCATTGACTTTGTGCTCTCGAGCATGGTCAACTCCGGCATCGAAAGTGTCGCGATTTTCCCGAAATATCAATACCGGTCGCTCATGGACCATTTGGGATCAGGGAAAAATTGGGATTTAAACCGGAAGCGGGACGGGCTGTTTTTCTTCCCGTCGCCGGATTTATTGTTTTCCGGCGAGCGCCGGGTCGGGGCGTTCGCCCACTTTGAGCAGCACATCGACTATTTTTTGCGAAGCCGGCAAAAATATACGGTCATCGCGAACGGCTATACGGTATGCAACATCGACTTTGCGGCGGTGCTCGAGCGTCATATCGAGCGCGGCTGCGACGTGACGGAAATTCGTCACCGCGGACGGCCGCTTGAGATGTATTTGTTGGAAACGTCGCTGCTGCTTGACTTGATCGCCGATTACAAACACCGCGGTTACTATAGCATTGTCGATGTCGTCCGCGATTACCACCATTCGCTGTCGATTTGCGATTATGAATATACGGGATATGCGGCGGTCATCGATTCGGTCGAACAATATTTCCGTTCGAGCATGGAACTGTTGAACCGGAACGTCTGGGAACAGCTCTTCCCCCCGGAGCGGCCGATCTATACGAAAGTGAAAGACGAGCCGCCGACGAAATACGGGCGGGAAGGGAACGTGAAGCGCTCGATGATTGCCAACGGCTGCGTGATCGAAGGGACGGTCGAAAACAGCGTCTTGTTTCGCTCCGTCAAAATCGGCAAAGGAGCGGTCGTGAAAAACAGCATTATTATGCAAAAATGCCAAATCGGCGACGGCTGTGTCCTTGATGGCGTCATTATCGATAAAGACGCCAAGGTCGAACCGGGCGTTGTTTTAAAAGGAACAGCGGAACAGCCGTTTATCGTCCGCAAAGGAACGGTGCAAGGTGAGGTGATCAGCCGATGAACGTGCTCTTTGCCGTTTCCGAATGCGCTCCGTTCGCCAAATCGGGTGGACTGGCCGATGTCGCCGGCGCGCTGCCGAAAGAGCTGCGCCGGCTCGGCGTTGATGCCCGCGTGATGTTGCCGAAATATGAAACGATCGCCCCTGAATGGAAAGAGAAGATGAACAAAGTGGCGGAGTTCATCGTGCCGGTCGGGTGGCGCCGCCAATATGTCGGCGTGGAAGAGCTCGAGCACGACGGGGTCATCTATTACTTCATCGACAATGAATATTACTTCAAACGGCCGCAGCTGTACGGCCATTATGACGATGGCGAGCGGTTTTCCTATTTTTGCCAGGCGGTGCTCGAGGCGCTGCCGGAAATCCCATTTCAGCCCGATGTCCTCCACTGCCATGACTGGCACACGGGCATGGTGCCGTTTTTGCTGCGGGAACAATACCGGCATGATCCGTTTTACGCCGATATGCGCACCGTCTTTACGATTCACAACTTGCAGTTTCAAGGGCTGTTTCCGCGCGGCATTTTAGAAGATTTATTGAATTTGGATGACCGCTATTTCACCGTCGACCATCTTGAGTTTTACGGCAGCGTCAGCTTTATGAAAGGGGCGCTTGTCGCGTCCGATTTGATCACAACGGTGAGCCCGACGTACAAAGAGGAGATTCAAACCGCCTATTACGGCGAGCGGTTGGACGGCTTGCTGCGGGCGCGGCGCGACGATTTGCGCGGCATTTTAAACGGCATTGACGACGAGTTTTACAATCCGGAAACCGATCCGTTTTTGGCGGCGACGTATGACGTACATACGCGGGAGCGAAAACAGCGCAACAAGCGCGCCTTGCAGCGGCAGTTTGGCCTCCCGGAGCGGGACGATGTGCCGGTCGTGGCGATGGTGACAAGAATGACGGCGCAAAAGGGGCTCGATTTGGTGACGTGCGTCTTTCATGACCTCATGCAGGAAAACATGCAGCTCGTCGCGCTCGGCACCGGGGATTGGCGGTTTGAACAGTTTTTCTCGCAAATGGCGGCGGCGTATCCCGACAAGGTCGGAGTGTATATCGGTTTTCATGAACCGCTCGCCCACCAAATCTACGCCGGGGCCGATCTGTTTTTAATGCCGTCGCTGTTTGAGCCGTGCGGACTAAGCCAAATGATCGCCCTAAGGTATGGCACGATCCCGATCGTCCGGGAGACCGGGGGATTAAACGATACGGTGCAGTCATACAATGAGATAACAGGAGAAGGGAATGGGTTCAGTTTTACTAATTTTAACGCCCATGACATGCTGTATACGATCCGTCGGGCACTGTCGTTTTACCGCCGGCCATCCGTTTGGGGACGGCTCGTAGAGCGGGCGATGCGCGGCGATTACAGCTGGCGCCGGTCGGCAAGAGAATACAAACAGGCCTATGCACAGCTGATCAAAAAGGAGGAACAAACGTTTGTTTGCGGATAAAGAAACGTTTAAACGCGCGTTTGTGACAAAGCTCGAAACGTTGTGCGGCAAACAGTTCGAGGAGTCGACGACGCGTGACCATTACTATGTGCTCGGCCATATGGTGCGTGAGCATATCAGCCGTCATTGGATCGCGACAAATGAGCGCAATCGGGCGCAAAGGCGGAAGCAAGTGTATTATTTGTCGATTGAGTTTTTATTGGGCCGCCTGCTCGGCAGCAACTTGTTAAACCTCGGTGTCCGTCCGGTCGTCGAGGAAGGGCTGCGCGAGCTCGGCATCCGGCTTGAAGACGTCGAGGAATGCGAGGCGGACGCCGGGCTTGGCAATGGCGGGCTTGGGCGGCTTGCCGCCTGTTTTTTGGATTCGCTTGCGACATTGAATTTGCCGGGGCACGGACAAGGCATCCGCTACAAACACGGGCTGTTTGACCAAAAGATTGTCGACGGCTATCAAGTTGAACTGCCGGAGCAATGGCTGCGCCACGGAAACGTGTGGGAAGTCCGCAAAGAAGAGCTGGCGGTCGAAGTCCGGTTTTGGGGACGGGTCGAGGTGTCGGAGCAAAACGGCCGCCTTCTGTTCCGCCATGTTGACAGCGAAAACGTGATGGCGGTGCCGTACGATATGCCGGTTGTCGGCTACGGAACGGACACGGTCAATACGCTCCGGCTTTGGAGCGCCGAACCGGCGAAGACGTTCCCGCTTCATAAAGATGTCATGCAATACAAACGGGAAACGGAAGCCATTTCCGAATTTTTATACCCGGACGATACACATGACGAGGGAAAAATTTTGCGGCTCAAGCAGCAATATTTTCTCGTCGCCGCCAGCCTCGGCAGCATCGTCCAAGCCCATCGCCGCCAACACGGGGATTTGCGCCGGCTTCATGAGTATGTCGCCATTCATGTCAATGACACGCACCCGGTGCTCGCCATCCCGGAATTGATGCGCATTTTGCTCGATGAAGAAGGGATGAGCTGGGAAGAGGCGTGGCACATTACAACCCATACGGTCGCGTATACGAACCATACGACGTTGTCAGAAGCGCTCGAGAAATGGCCGATCCACTTGTTCCGGCCGCTCTTGCCGCGCATTTATATGATCGTCGAGGAGATCAACGAACGGTTTTGCCGCGAGCTGTGGGAACGCTACCCCGGCGATTGGGGGCGGATTGAACAAATGGCCATCATCGCCCACGGGATGGTGAAAATGGCGCATCTCGCCATCGCCGGCAGCCATAGCGTCAACGGGGTGGCAAAGCTGCATACCGACATTTTGAAACAGCGGGAAATGCGCCTGTTTTACGAATGGGCGCCGCATAAATTTAACAATAAAACGAACGGCGTGACGCACCGGCGTTGGCTGTTAAAAGCCAACCCCGAGCTGTCGGCGTTGATTACGGACACGATCGGCCCGCGCTGGATTCATGAGCCGGAAATGCTGATGGAGCTGGCGCCGCATGCTTCCGATCCGGCGTTTCAAGGGGCGCTCGCCGCCGTGAAGCGGCAGCGCAAAGCGAAGCTCGCCGCCCGCATTTACGAAAAGACGGGCATTCTTGTAGATGAATCATCGATTTTCGACGTGCAAGTGAAGCGGCTGCACGCCTACAAACGGCAGCTGTTGAACGTGCTGCACATCATGCATTTGTACAATCGGCTGAAAGAGGATTCGCACTTCTCGATTTACCCGCACACGTTTATCTTCGGGGCGAAAGCGTCGCCGGGCTACTATTACGCCAAGCGGATCATTAAGCTCATCCATGCGGTCGCCGAGAAGGTGAACAACGATAAACGAGTCCATGACCAGCTGAAAGTCATTTTTTTGGAAAACTACCGCGTGTCGCTCGCCGAAGAGATCATCCCGGCCGCCGATGTGAGCGAGCAAATTTCCACCGCCAGCAAAGAAGCATCCGGCACCGGCAATATGAAGTTTATGATGAACGGGGCCCTTACGCTCGGCACCCTTGATGGGGCGAACGTTGAAATCGCCGAGGCGGTCGGGAACGAAAACATGTTTTTGTTCGGGCTGACGGCCGAGGAAGTGCTCAACTACTATGAGCACGGCGGCTACCGGGCGCATGAATATTACCATCACGACAAGCGGATCAAGCAAGTCGTCGACCAGCTTGTCAACGGCTTTTTCCCGGATGCCGGCGATTACTTTGAACCGATTTACGATTCGCTTTTGACGCAAAACGATGAATATTTTGTGCTGCGCGACTTTGCCGCCTACGCCGAAGCGCACGAACGGGTGGAAGACGCCTATCGCGATCCGGCGCGCTGGTGGCGGATGAGCGCCGTCAACATCGCCCACTCCGGCTACTTTGCCAGCGACCGGACGATCGCCGAGTATGCGGTGGACATTTGGGGCATTTCACCGTCGATGTAAAGACCGGCGACGAACAGGCGGCCCTAAAGACGAGTGCGGCCGCTTCGAATCATCCCGGCGGCGGAAACGACCGGCCGCCCGTCATCACGAATTCGGCTTTGGCATGATGAATCGTTCCCGGCCGGACCGGTTGGAACGATCGATTCCATCGTCGCCAAACGCGGGCTTAGGACGGTTTCTTGTGCGGAGGCAAAACGGCGGCCAAGGAGCGGCGGCTTGCAAGGGAAGAGGTCGGATGTATGACCGTCGCCGGGCCGCAGCGGAAACGGCATGAACAAAACGGGGCGTCCTGTTGGAACGCCCCGTTTTGCGTTGGCGGAACCGGCCGGCATTCTGCCCGAACGCCCCGTTTCGCGTTGGCGGAACCGGCCGGCATTCTGCCCGAACGCCCCGTTTTGCGTTGGCGAGATCGGCCGGCATTCTGCCCGAACGCCCCGTTTCGCGTTGACGGAACAGCCGGCATTCTGCCCGAGCGGCCCGTTTCGCGTTGGCGGAACCGGCCGGCATTCTGCCCGAACGCTCCGTTTCGCGTTGGCGGAACAGCCGGCATTCTACCCGAACGCCTGATTTCGTTTCAGCCGTCGCCATCTAGCCAATCGCCGATGCCGCCAAGGATGCTGCCTTCGCCGACCGATCGTCCGCCGCCGCCCGGAGCGGCGGCGAGCACGCGGTCAGCGAGCCGGCTGAACGGGAGCGACTGCACCCACACCGCCCCGGGGCCGGTGACGGTCGCCAAAAACAGCCCTTCGCCGCCGAAGAAGGCGGTTTTGATGTTGCCGACGTATTCGATGTCGTAGTCGACGTCTTTCGTCATGGCGACAAGACAGCCGGTGTCAATGCGCAGCTTTTCCCCCGGCTGCAGTTCGCGGCGGTGGATCGTCCCGCCGGCGTGCAAAAAGGCGAGCCCGTCGCCTTCCAACTTTTGCATAATAAACCCTTCGCCGCCGAAAAAGCCGGCGCCGAGCTTGCGTTGAAATTCGATGCCGACGGAAACCCCTTTGGCGGCGCATAAAAACGAGTCCTTTTGGCAGATGAGCTTCCCGCCCAGTTGGCTCAAATCGACCGGGATAATTTTTCCCGGATACGGGGCGGCAAAGGCGACGCGGCGCTTGTCGCTTCCTTGGTTTGTGAACACGGTCATAAACAAACTTTCCCCGGTGAGCAGCCGTTTCCCGGCGCCGACGAGGCGGCCGAGCAGCCCTCTTCCAGCCGAGGAGCCGTCGCCGAACACCGTCTCCATGGTAATGCCGTCATCCATTCATCATCATGCCGCCTGCTTCCGCAATGACGCTTTCGCGCGGGTCGAGTTCAATCTCGACAAACTGCATGTCATCGCCGTACAGCTGGTAATCAATTTCGTGTGCGTTCATCGTTTCGCCTCCGTCCAAGATTTCACAACATTCCGTTATGTACTACGGAACACGTCCTTGTGCCGTTTCAAAAATCATGGAAAACGATGCGTTCGTTCAAAAAACATTGGAAAACGATGCGTTCATTGTGTTGGAAGCGGCATCGGAACACGCGTCCTTGCCAGTTCAAACGCTCGTTCGTTCAAAAGCCGTCCTGCTTCCCTTTGCCGGTTTTCGAGCCGCCCTTGGAACCGGCGGCGCCCCTGTTGTCCATCCGCCCTTGGACCGCATGCGTGTTTGCTTTCCCCCGTCTTTCATGGGCGCCTTTTTCGGAAACGCCTCTTCCCCGTTTCAAAAAGGCCATCACACGGATGGCCTTGTTTACGGATTGCGTTCTCCGAAGCTTTGTTGGGTCGGGCGTTCATCGTAGCGGCGGTGGCTTCCTTTTACCGTATACGGGTCTTTTTCATACGCCGGCAAGTCACCGATGTTGGACATGATGCCCTCATCATCTAAGATGTTTTCGAGCCATTCGTGCTTCCGCGTCGGGTAGACGTGCACATCGTTCCCATACAAGTCGACCGCCGCGAAATTTTCCAAGTCTTCAACATAGCCGACGTTCTCTTCCGATTCAGCGTACACTTCCCCGTAATAGTCAACATTTTTGCCAAGATCGGAAGGTGTGTCCGATGAGCCGTAGCGGGCGACTTCCTGCCAGGCGTCCTCGGCGTCATAGGCGACCGATTCGTCGCGGTCGTCAAAATCGAATTTGCCAAACGGCGGCATGAGCACCCCTTCTTCGAGTGGACGTTTTTGCGAAACGGTTTGGTCCGGGCTGTGTTCCCGGCAATAAAGCGTCGTCGGCAGCGCCTCGAGCCGCTCGTACGGAATCGGCTGGCCGCATGTGCGGCAAATCCCGTACGTGCCTTCGTCAATGGCTTTAAGCGCCCGTTCAATCTCGTGAAATTCGCGCTCCGTATGGTCATCCAACGCCAAATCTTTTTCCCGCTCATACAGTTCGGTCGCCTCATCGGCGGGGTGGTTGTCGTAACTGGCCAGTTCGCCGACCCCATCATGGGCGTGGCTGCGCGTCATGCCGAAATGGTCGTTTTGTGTCAGCCGTTCTTCAATGTCCCGCTTCATCTCGAGCAATGTGGAGCGGAAGGCGGCGAGTTGTTCGTTCGTCAACATCGGTTGCAACCCCTTCCTTGCAGCGTCTGTCTTGCATGTATTCGAACTTGAAAATGTTTGGAGCCTTTCAAACAGAGGGATCGTTTCCCCCTTCCGTCGGCGGCGAATGGTTCGCCGCAGGAGTCTATATGGTGTAGTATGGGCGAAAATCAAAAAAAAACACGGCCGTTTCGACCGTGTTTACAGCCATTGGCCGACAAGCAAGCCGATGGCGAGCAAAAAGCCAAACTGTGTATTCGTTTGGGCGGTTGCTTTCATCGCCGGCATCATCTCGGCCGGTTTCGTTTTGCCGATAAATCCGCGCGCCGCTGCCACCGCTTTTGGCGCGCTCAGCAGGGCAAGCAGCGTCCAAAACGGCACGGTGCCAAACAAAACGAGCGCCACAATCCAAAGAAACGAGACGGCAAACATCATGGCGAGCACGCGAATCGCCCAGCCGCGCCCGACTAAAATGGCGAGCGTTTTTCTTCCTTTTTCACGGTCGCCGTCGAGATCGCGGATATTATTGGCGAGCAAAATGGCGCCGACTAAAATGGCGACCGGAACCGCCACCAATGCCGCTTTCGCGCTCACATGGCCCGTTTGGACGAAAAATGAAATCAGGATGATCATAAATCCCATGAAAAACCCGGCGGCAAGCTCGCCGAACGGCGTGTAGGCGATCGGAACGGGCCCGCCGGTGTAAAAGTAGCCGGCCGCCATACAAACGATCCCGATGACCGCAAGCCACCAACTGCTTTGCATGCAAATGTAAACGCCGATCAGCATCGCCGCCCCAAAACAGCTGAACGCCAGCGCCAACACGGTTCTCGGTTCGAGGCCATCGCGGACGATGGCGCCGCCGATGCCGACCGATTCCGGCGAATCGAGGCCGCGCTTGTAGTCGTAATATTCGTTAAACATGTTCGTCGCAGCCTGAATGAGCAGCGAAGCGACCAGCATCGCCGCAAAGAGCGAGAAGCGGACCGCCGTTTCGCCAAGCGCCAACACTGTGCCGACGCATACCGGCACAAACGCCGCCGTCAGCGTATGCGGCCGTGTCAGCCGCCAAAAGACGCGCCAGTCGCGGCGGGCCGGCGGCCGATGGTCGATATGTGTAGATGGTTGCATGTCTATTTCCCCTTAATTTCATGAAAATATAGTTCATTTACGTTCAAAATAAGTGTAGGAAAACGTTTAAAGTGTGTCAACCCTTTCCGATAGATAAATGATTTCCTATTATATATAATGAAAAGTAGGGGAGGGAGAAGGAATCTTACGAAAGAAAGCGTGAGGGTCGTGGCGATTGTATTTCAACATAAAATCCAACAACAACTGCAAAGGCTGGCGGCGAGTGCCGCGCGGCCGTTTGTCAGCTGGACGGAACCGTTGGAAGACATCGATCCGGTTTCTTTTTTTATGCAAGGGCCGGCTTGCGGATTTCGGGAGCGGTTTTTTTGGTCTGACCGGAGCGGCGGCACCATCCTGGTCGGCCTTGGCTCGGCCTATGCAGTGGAAACAGAGGAAAAAGGCGGGCGGTTTCATTATGTCGAGCAAGAGCGCCAACGATGGGCCGGACAAGTCGAACGGCACGGTGAAGCCGATATGCCGCCGCTGCTGTTTGGCGGGTTTTCTTTTGACCCGCATCGGCCGCGCACATCCGTATGGCGCGGCTTTCCGGCCGGAAAATTGATCGCGCCGGTCGTGCTTCTCTCGGTCAGAAACGGGCGGGCGCAGCTGACGGTCACGCTGCCAGCCGGCAGCGGAGAACGGGAAATAGAGCGGATCGGGCGGCTGCTTGGACGGGTCGGGGAGCCGGCGCCGTTTTCGGCGGCGCTTCCGGCGCTCGTCGCGGATGAAGAGGAAGAAAAAGAGCGGTGGCTCGCCGCGGTGCGAGAAGCGATCACCTCGATTCGCGCCGGCGCGCTGGATAAAGTAGTCCTCGCCCGCGCCCGGCGGTTGAGGTTCAGCGGAAAAATGGACGCCGCTTTTGTGCTGACGCGGCTTCGCGAGCAGCAGCCGTTTGCGTACCTTTTTGCGTTTGAACAAGATGGCCGCTGTTTTATTGGCGCTTCGCCGGAGCAGCTTGTTCAAAAAGAAGGGGAAGCGTGCCGCTCGGTTTGCCTGGCCGGTTCCGCGCGCCGCGGGAGAACCGCCGGGGAAGATGAGCAGCTTGGCGCCTGGCTGCAAGCCGATTCGAAAAACCGCGAGGAGCATCAATTCGTCGTGCACATGATCCGCCGCTTGTTTTCGTCCGTTTGTGAGACGGTGGAGATGCCGGACGGGCCGCAGCTTCTCAAGCTGCCGCATATCCAACATTTGTGCACGCCGGTTGTCGGCCGCGGCTGCCGGGAGCCATCGGTGCTGCACCTCGTGGAAATGATGCACCCGACGCCGGCGCTTGGCGGGACGCCGCGCGAACGGGCGATGGAAGCGATCCGCGCTCTTGAGCCGCTTGACCGCGGGTGGTACGCCGCCCCGATCGGCTGGGTGGACGGCGACGGCAACGGGGAATGGGCGGTCGCGATCCGTTCCGGCCTGCTTGACGGGGACAAGGCGACGCTTTTTGCCGGCTGCGGCATTGTCGCGCACTCGAGTCCGGAAAGCGAGTACGAGGAGACGAACGTGAAAATGGCCCCGATGTTATCAGCCTTAGGAGTGATGAACGATGACTGACGCGCTGTCATGTTATGTGGCCGCTTTTGTCGACGGGCTTGTGCAAGCGGGGGTGACAGAAGCCGTCATCAGCCCTGGCTCGCGTTCAACGCCGCTCGCGATGGCCATGGCAAAGCATCGCGGCCTCCGTTTTTCCGTCCACATCGATGAGCGGTCGGCCGCGTTTTTTGCCCTTGGCATGGCGAAAGCGAAACAGCGGCCGGTCGCGTTAGTGTGCACGTCAGGCACGGCGGCGGCCAATTATTTGCCGGCGGTTGTCGAGGCGCACTATTCGCGTGTGCCGCTTGTCGTGCTGACGGCCGACCGGCCGCACGAACTGCGCGATATGGGCGCGCCGCAGGCGATTGACCAATTGCACTTATACGGCCGCTACGCAAAATGGTTTGTCGATTTAGCGCTCCCGGAAGAGACGGATCAGATGCTTGGCTATGCGCAGGCGATGGCGGCAAGAGCGGCCGGGGTGGCTGCCGCCGCGCCGGCCGGGCCGGTGCATGTCAACTTGCCGTTTCGCGAGCCGCTTGTCCCGGAAATCAACGATGACGTCTGGGAACACGTGCGGGCGCTTAGACGGGCGCCGCGCGTTGTGAACGGCCGGCCGACGGTTTCCGATGAAAGCGCGGCCGCCCTTTATGAAGAGCTGGCCGCAGCCAAACGGGGGCTGATTGTGTGCGGACCGCTTGACCAGCCCGGCTTTGCCGAAGCGGTCACCGCGCTTGCGCGGGCGCTTGATTTTCCAATTTTGGCTGATCCGCTGTCACAGCTGCGCGCCGGTTCGCATGACAAAACATATGTGATCGACAGCTATGACGCCATTTTAAAAGACGAAGCGATCGCGTCCAAGCTCGTGCCCGATGTCGTGCTCCGGTTTGGCGCCATGCCGGTGTCCAAGCCGCTCCTGTTATGGCTGAAGCGGCATCGCTCGATCCGCCAAATCGTCGTCGATGACGGCGGCTGGCGCGACCCGACGCTGTCGGCTGCTTCCATTGTTCAAAGCGATGAAACGGCGCTGTGCCGGCAACTGCTTGACACCGCCGAGCCGAAGCGAAAGGAGAGCGCCTGGTCGATGACATGGCGCGAGATCAACGACATCGCCCGCACGTTGCTGCGGCAGCACTTGCCAAAAGACGAATGGTTTGAAGGAACCGTGTTCGTCGAACTGGCGGAATTGCTGCCGCCGGGTGCATCGTTGTTTGTTGGCAACAGCATGCCGATCCGCGATGCGGATACGTTTTTCTGGTCGACGGACAAGCCGCTTCGCGTTCTCGCCAACCGCGGCGCCAACGGCATTGACGGCGTCGTCTCAAGCGCGTTGGGCGCTAGCACTGCGGCCCGTCCGCTCGTGCTTGTCATCGGTGATTTGTCGTTTTACCATGACTTAAACGGCTTGTTGGCGGCCAAGATGCACGGGCTGCAGGCGACGATCGTATTGCTGAACAATAACGGCGGCGGCATTTTCTCCTTTTTGCCGCAGGCGCGCCATGAAGGGCCGTTTGAGACGCTGTTTGGCACGCCGACCGATTTGTCGTTTTCCCATGCGGTCGAGATGTACGGCGGCCGTTATGCGGCACCGCGCACATGGGATGAATTTCGCCGCTGTGTCGTCGAATCGCTCGACAAAGGCGGACTGAATGTCATCGAAGTGCGCACGTCGCGCGCGGAAAATGTCCAAATGCATCGTTTTTTGTGGGAACGTGTTTCCCAGGAAATCGCAGCAGTTCTCGAACAAAAAGGAACGGAAGAACGATGGAAGTGAATGGGATTCGTTACCATGTGAAACAATATGGGGAAGGGGAGCCGCTCTTATTGCTGCACGGGTTTACCGGCAGCGCGGACACATGGGCGCCGCTCGTTCCGTCTTGGCCGGAGTTCCGTCTGATCGCGGTTGATTTGCCTGGGCACGGGCGGACAGAAGCGCCAAAGAGTGCGGATCGGTATCGGATGGAGCAGGCGGCGGCCGACTTGGCGGCGCTTCTTGATAACGTGGGCATCGAAAAGGCGAACGTGCTCGGCTATTCGATGGGCGGGCGGCTCGCCTTGAGCTTTGCTATATGGCATCCGCACCGCGTCCGCCGCTTAGTGCTTGAGAGCAGTTCGCCGGGGCTGAAGACGGAAGCGGAGCGGCGCGCCCGGCGGGAAGCGGATGAGGCGCTTGCGCAGCGGATCGAGCGGGATGGCGTCCGCGCCTTTGTCGATGATTGGGAGCAGCTTCCACTTTTTGCGACGCAAAAGCGGCTCCCGAAGCCGGTGCGGGAGGCCATTCGCCGCGAGCGGCTTCGCCATACGGAACAAGGACTGGCCAACAGCTTGCGCGGGATGGGGACCGGCATGCAGCCGTCATGGTGGGAGCGGCTTGGCGAACTGGCCATGCCTGTGCTTCTTTTGTGCGGGAAGCATGATGATAAATTTTGCCGCATCGCTGCCGATATGCATGCACGGCTGGCAAACAGCGAGCTTGTCTGTGTCGAAGACGCCGGACATGCAATTCATGTGGAACAACCCGGCATTTTTGCTAAAATAGTAAGTGAATTCATTAAAAAGGGGGAAGTGTAAATGCCGTTTGAATGGGTGAAAGAGTACGATTATGAGGATATTATTTACGAAACGTACAACGGCATCGCCAAAATTACGATCAACCGCCCGGAAGTACATAATGCGTTTCGTCCGAAAACGGTAACGGAAATGATTGATGCGTTCGCGCGGGCGCGCGACGATTCGAACATCGGCGTCATCATTTTGACCGGTGCAGGCGGCAAGGCGTTTTGCTCGGGCGGGGATCAAAAAGTGCGCGGCCATGGCGGTTATGTCGGCGAAGACGAAATTCCGCGCCTCAACGTGCTCGATTTGCAGCGGCTCATCCGCATCATCCCGAAGCCGGTCATCGCGATGGTCGCCGGCTACGCCATCGGCGGCGGCCATGTGCTCCATGTCGTCTGCGACTTGACGATTGCGGCCGACAACGCCATCTTCGGCCAAACGGGGCCGAAAGTCGGCAGCTTTGACGGCGGTTACGGCGCCGGCTATTTGGCGCGCATCGTCGGCCATAAAAAGGCGCGGGAAATTTGGTATTTGTGCCGCCAGTACAACGCCCAAGAAGCGCTCGAGATGGGGCTTGTGAACAAAGTCGTGCCGCTTGAACAGCTCGAGGAAGAAACGGTCAAATGGGCGCAGGAAATTTTGGAGAAAAGCCCGACCGCCATTCGCTTCTTAAAAGCGGCGTTCAACGCCGATTCCGACGGCTTGGCCGGCATTCAGCAGCTCGCCGGCGATGCGACGCTTCTTTTCTA
This sequence comes from Geobacillus genomosp. 3, assembly GCF_000445995.2. Taxonomy (GTDB): domain Bacteria; phylum Bacillota; class Bacilli; order Bacillales; family Anoxybacillaceae; genus Geobacillus. The sequence goes on along the minus strand of NC_022080.4, from coordinate 2,778,007 downwards.
TACGACGGAAGAAGCGAAAGAAGGAATGCGGGCGTTTAAGGAAAAACGGAAGCCGGATTTCGGCCAGTTCCCGCGTTTTCCGTGAGAACGGAAAAGCAGCTTGATGCCGCATCAAGCTGCTTTTTCGCATCTCGCCGCCGGCGGGGCGAACCTCCGCGCCGTGTTTGCACCGCCGGAACGGGGGCGTTTCCGTGGCGGATGGCGTTTTTTGCCGGGAACGGCGACCGACCTAAGGAACGCCGTGCCGCCCGTTGGGGACGGCGGCGCCGCGCGTGATGGGCCGGCACGCCAAACGGCCGAAAGGAGGAGAACGCATGACTACAATGCCAAACTGGCTGAAGCAGCGGGCGTTTTTAACCCCGGAGCGGACGGCCGTTCGTGACGGGGAGCGGGCGAAAACGTTTGCCGAACTGTACGAAGCGTCAGCGTCATGGGCGCGCCGCCTCGCCGCAGCGGGCGTTCGGGAAGGCGACATCGTGGCCGTTTTGATGAAAAACCGCATCGAGATGATCGAGATCGTCCATGCCTTGTTTTTGCTCGGCGCCCGCGCCTTGCTGCAAAACGTGCGCCTCACGCCCTATGAGCTTGGCTGGCAGCTCGATGACAGCGGCGCGTGTTTGGTGATCGCTGATGATGGCTTGGCTGACCGCTTCGGCGGCGACGGACGGGTGGTGACGATAGGCGCGCTTGCGGCGCTTTTGGAAGCGGACGTTCCGCTCAAGGAAACGGTCGAGTTGGACGAGACGGCGACGATCATGTACACATCGGGAACGACCGGCACCCCGAAAGGCGTGCTGCAAACGTACGGCAACCATTGGTGGAGCGCGGTCGGCTCGGCGCTCAATCTCGGGTTGCACGAAGGCGACTGCTGGCTTGCGGCCGTGCCGCTGTTTCACATCAGCGGCTTGTCGATCGCCATGCGCAGCGTCATTTACGGCATGCCGATGTACATTCAGCCGTCATTTGACCCGAAGGAAGCGAACGGCTTGATTATGGGCGGACAGGTGACGATCATGTCGGTCGTGGCCGCCATGCTGCAACGGATGGTGGCCGAGCTCGGGGAAGCGCGCTATCCGGATACGTTCCGCTGCATGCTGCTTGGCGGCGGGCCGGCGCCGCAGCCGCTGCTTGAGGCGTGCAAGGAAAAAGGCATTCCGGTATACCAGACGTACGGGATGACGGAAACGTCGTCGCAAATCGTGACGTTGGCGCCTGAATACAGCCTGACGAAACTCGGCTCCGCCGGCAAGCCGCTTTTTCCGGCCGAGCTATGCATCATGCAAGACGGAAAACAAGCCGCGCCGTATGAAGCCGGGGAAATTGTCGTCAAAGGGCCGAACGTGACGAAAGGATACTTGCACCGCCCCGAGGCGACGGAGCGGGCGCTCCGCGACGGTTGGTTTTACACCGGCGACATTGGGTATGTCGATGAGGAGGGGTTTTTGTACGTGCTCGACCGCCGCTCCGATCTCATCATTTCCGGCGGGGAGAACGTCTACCCTGCTGAAATTGAAGCGGTGCTGTTGTCACATCCCGATGTCGAAGAAGCCGGGGTGACCGGTGTGGAAGATGAAACGTGGGGGCAAGTGCCGTATGCGTTTGTAAAACGAAAGCAAGGAGCGGCGGCCGATGAGGACGAACTAAAGCAATTTTGCCGCCAGCGGCTCGCCAAATACAAAGTGCCGGCGCGCATTTATTTCATCGACGCACTGCCGCGCAATGCGGCGCAAAAACTGTTGCGCCGCGAGCTGAAAACGTTGATCCCGGAAGCGGAAAAGCGAGCGTCCCGCCTTTAAGCGGGGCGCTCGCTTCATCTTGATGCCTGCCTTAACCATCATCGTCCATCAATCCGAGTTCAGCCGCCCGGTAGGCGACAAGCCGCTCAATATCGGGCGGCAACTGCTCGAATGAACCAAACTCGTACTGCCATAAATTCGTGAAGGAATCAATGCAGACCGGGTAGGACGCCGGACGGGCCCGCTTGATTTCCTCTTTGAACGCCTTAATGAGGCTGGCGCGCTTGTCCATCGTCATCCCCCTCTAACGATGTAAGCGCCGCCCGGTCAGCCGGGCAGCGCTTGATTCGCTGAACCGTTATGCTTCATCAGCAGGAACAAACGTTTTGCAGTCCGTTTCTGACGAATCGGACGCCATGTTCCCGGCATGGCTGACGACGTAAATCGCATCAGCGTTGCAGCGATTCCCATCCGCCCAATAATGGCAGTTGCGCACTTCGCAAAGAACGTCTTTTGCCATTGGTCATCCCCCTTATCATGATGAAATCCCCTGCACCAATAGTTTGCCGGTTAGGACGAAATTTATAAGCGGACGTGCGAAAGACAGGTGAACGGCCGCCGCCTCGTTCCCGTTCAGTCAGAAGCAAGGCTTCTTTCAGAAATCTGTTAAATGAAAATATATATCATTATCATTGACATAGAGAATCATTCTCAATTAAAATAAAGGCAGAGAGAAATGATGAAGGAGGATGGCGGTATGGCATCGCTGCTTGTTGTAGGTGCGGATCATTTAGGCAACATAACCGATAAATTGGCGAATTCCGGGTTTCGTGAGATCATTCATCTGAACGGGCGGAAGGTGAATATGGTGAAGCGTGACATTCCGGAACATGTGGCCGCCGTCTTGGTGATGATCGATTACATTAACCATAACTTGGCGAAAAAGGTGAAAGAGAAAGCGAAAAGCAAAGACAAGCCCATTTATTTTGTCAAGCGGTCGTGGAGTTCCATTTATGCTGTACTTGAACAGTTGGAAAAACATGCATAAAAGGGGGGCCAATATGAGTGTCGCCTGTCATCCTGCCTTGCCCGCCTGGCCGTGTGCGGTCGGTCTGTTTCTTCGCCGCGTGGTCGAGGCGTATTGCGAAACCGCCCCGCCGCTTCGCTCCGCTTTTTCGCTGTTGAAGGCGATTGAGCGGCACCGCCCGCTTCTGCTTCGGGCCGCGTTCCCATCCCCGCTTCATTACGGCCTTGTGTTGGCGAAGGTGACCGACCATTTGCTCGAGTTTTTTGGGCCGGAGGAACGGGAGGACACCCCGCTGCTGTTGGCTGACGGAAAAGAACGGGAAGATGCGCGGTTGTATATCGTCTACCGCGACCGCGTCCGCGTCCTGCTCTGGCGGGAAGAAGAGGAAGAAATCCGGCGCTGCAAGGAAGACGTGCCGCCTTTATGCCGGGAGGCGGTCGGATTTTGCCCACATGAACTGGAATGCTGTTTTTTATGGACGGGCGGCCGCCGCATTGAATGGATTTCTGCTTGAACGGATGCGGGAGGAGGGCGGCGGAAAATCGTTATGTTGATGAGCGGGGAACGTGTTTGCTGGCAAAAGCAATTGTTTAGGCTGCCACGGGGGCGAATATTTCACCGACAGCGTCAAAGCCATCGGGCCGGACGGAAACTTGACGACCGCCAACACCGCCTATTTGCATGACATCGGCACGGCCAACCCGAAAGACCGCGCTTCCAAAGGCGACGCCCGCGCCCATTTTGCCAACCCGCGGACGCCGAAGCAATGGGATACGCCCACCTTGCGCGGCGTGTGGGCGACGGCGCCGTATTTGCATGACGGCAGCGCGCACACGATCGAAGAGGCGATTCGGCGGCACGAGACGAAGGAAGTGCAAACGTTGACGCCGGGGGAAATCGCCGCGATCGCCGCCTACGTGCGGTCTCTCGAGTAGCAGCGGCCGGGGGAAAGAAAAAAAGATGTCCGCCTGATGCCGGGCGGACATCTTTTTATCGACTCTTTGCGGTTTTATCGTCATAAATGTCCCATTTTTTAATATTATATTTATAAGCAAGGAAGGTTATGGGCTGTCTTTTTTCCCGCTGTCGGGGGGCTGCTGCGAGGCCAATGGCACATCCTGACGGCCGGCTTTGTTGTCGCGGTTCAAATCGGCCGACGCCATAGGCGGCCCGTTGGCCGGAGCAGCAGCGTTGTTTGGCTGTTTTGGTTTAAGCACAAAGGTAAACAGAAGCAGTCCGATGATAAGCAACAGAGCGACGCCATCGAAAATGAAGAAGGCGGTTTGATAATTCGACCAAAGAATTTTGCTTTGCCCGCTTTTTTGTTGGCTGTCGGTAATGAACCGTTTAATTTCCGAATGGCCCGGATAGAGGCGTTCGACCGCTTCAAATTTGGCCAGGGCATCTTTATAATAGCCGCCCCAATAGAGCGTCAATCCTTCCCGGAAGAAGGTGTCCGTCGCCCCTTGCCCTTGGTCGGCGCCGGCTTGCTTGACAAATTCTTTGACCGTATTGACCGGAACGGCAAAGTTGAACCCTTGCACTTCTTGGCCGTTGACGGTGTCGCCGCGGAAGGTGAGCAAACCGATGATTTCCCCGCGTTCGTTGATGACCGGTCCCCCGCTGTTTCCATGGGTGGCGGCGGCGTCAAGTTGGATGACTGGGCTTCCTTGTTCGGTCTTTTTCGAGGTCGCCGAGACGTGGCCGGCGTTCATCGAAGAGACTAAAGAGGAATCGGGAGAAAGGTAATCGGATTCCGCAGCTGCGGGATAGCCGATGACCCAAATGTCGTCTTGGTTTTGGACGTTGTCCGAATTGCCAAGCGGCAGCGTCGGCAAGTTTTTGCCCTCAACTTTCAACACCGCTACGTCCTTCCCTTGGTTGACCGGGGCTCCGTAGCTTTTGATTTCCCCGTCGAGCACATCCCCGCCAGGCAACATGACTTTCAGGCCGCGCGTCACTTTTGTGTAAAACGTATACTCGATCATGTAATCGTAGGCAAGGTCAAAATCGACGCCAAAGTATTCGGCCACCCCGGCCACCAGTTGCTCGAAAGCGGCGTTGGCAATATCGATTTCTTCAGCTTTTGAATACTCGACGACATGGGCGTTCGTGACAATGTAGCCGTTGGAACTAATGATCGCCCCTGAGCCGGATGCGCCAATCACCGTCTGGTAATCAAGCTGCTCTAGGTATGCCTCGACATCCGGATCATAGTTGGCAAATTCCCACTCGACAATCGCATAATCGACGATGCGGACGACGGCCGGCTTCGTGTACTCGGCCAGCTTTTGTGCTCTTGAGATATGGGACGTGTCCGGTTTGGTGTTCAGCAAAAAGAAGGAAGCGGCGATGCATACGGCCAAAATAATGGTGATCGGGAGCGTGATCATCGCTCGTTTGCGCACATATTCCACCCCGTTTTTTAGAAATTTTTAAAACAATGGTACATTATATTCGCCCTCCGTCTTTTGGAGCACCAACAGAAAAAAATAAAGTGTTGGCAAAAAATGCGACAAAAAAAAGCCCCGCCTTGGCAGCGGGGACAAGGGAGGCTAACGGAGCGCCTGTTGGATCGTCTTTAGATTTTCTTCCATCAAATTGAAGTAATCGCGGCCCTGTTTTTTGTCGTCATCGGTCAGCGTTTCAAGATTGTGCAAATACAGCGCTTTGGCGCCGATTTCGCGCTGAACCGTTTCGGCGATTTTCGCCGGTGTGTTGCGTTCAAAGAGAACGTAGCGGATGTCGTGGCGTTTCGCCAAATCGATGAGCGCGGCCAGCTCTTTTTGCGACGGCTCGTTCGTCGGCGACAGCCCGGAGACGCTCAGCTGATGGAGGCCGTAGCGGTCTTCCCAATAGCCGTAGGCGGCGTGGGCGACGAGCATCTCTTTTTTGGGCGCTTTTTCGATGACGGAACGGAACTGCCCGTCAAGGCGCTCGAGTTTGGCCTTTAACGCCGCAAAGTTTTGATTGAACCGTTCCTTTTTTTCAGGGTTCAGTTCAACGAGCAAGTCGCGGATGTTCTCGGCGACTGCAATCGAGCGGATCGGGTCGAGCCAGACGTGCGGGTCTTTGTCTCCATGGTCATGCCCATGTTCTTCCCCGTGTTCGTCTTGGTGCTCTTCCTCATGCCCCTCTTCGTGGTTTGATTCAAGCAATTCGATGCCGTTTGTGGCCGCAAGAAATTGGACATGCTCATTTTTTAATGTTTCCTTCAGCTTTTCGGCGAACGGCTCCATCCCGTGGCCGATGTAAAGGAACGCATCCGCCCCGGCGATTTGCTCGATCGTTTTCGTCGTCGGTTCAAACGTATGGGCTTCCGCGCCGGGCGGATAAATGCTTTTCACGTCAACGAGATCGCCGCCGATCTTTTTCGTGAAGTCTTCCAACGGATAGACGGTCGTGTAAATCGTCAGGCGATCATTTGATGTCCCGGTTTTGTTTGCCTCCGGTTTCGATTGACAACCATATAGCAAGGCGCTGGCCGCTAAAAGCAAGGATAGAAAGATGGACGCAGCTCTCATGGTCGACTCCTTTCTGGAATGAAGATGGGCGCTTTTATTATATCGTAATCATTACGATTTGAAAACGATGAATAACAACTTTTTAGGATGAAGGAAGAAGAGAAGGGAACGGATTCGGGAACCGCGTCCAATCTTCCTTCATCTCTTCATCCGTCAGCAAACATTCGTCGAGCGAGCGCTCGATGTCATCGGCGTTCATATCGATGCCGATCAACACAAGTTCGGTCAAGCGGTCGCCATAGGTGTCATCCCACTTTTCTCCCCATGTTTCCTCTTCTTGCAACAGCTGTTGAATGTCCTCTTCCGGATAGGAAGCCATCCATCGTCCTGCTGCTTGGATGGAGATCGATGTCCCTGCCTGGGATAGGAGAATGCCCCAGTCGTTCCAAGGGGCAAGCCAAACAAAGCCTTTCGCGCGCACCACTTCAACCGGCCAGTTTTCCAGCCAGTTCATCAGCCGTTCGGGATGAAACGGCCGCTTTCGGCGGTAGACGAAGGAAGCGATGCCGTATTGTTCCGTTTCAGGCGTATGCTCTTCATTTAGTTCTTTGATCCAGCCGGCTGATTGGCTTGCTTTTTCAAAATCGAATAAATGCGTGTGTGACATACTCCCACCACCTACGCTTCGCTTAGAGGTGGGGGCTTCTCGGGTAATCCCATCTCATGATGGGAAGTTGACCGAGCGATCCCCGTGTGCCCCACGGTTCGAGGACAAGTTAGACTATCGCTAATCGTTTCATGCCCTCATGTTTGATATTGATGGCCGCATTGACGTCCCTGTCGCTCTCGAATCCACATTCACAGCGGAATATACGCTCAGAAAGCGATAGAGACTTCCTCACTTTGCCGCAGCACGAACAAGTTTTCGATGATGGAAACCATTTGTCGATTTTGATCAGCTTCTTCCCCTGTTCGGCCAACTTGTACTGAAGGAAAGAGGTGAACATGCCCCAGCCATTGTCATGAACGCTTTGACCGAAATGGAGGGCTTGGGACATTCCCTTCATGTTGAGGTCTTCGATGACCACGCAATCATAAAGTTTCGCTAATTTGTGCGACTCCTTATGCAGAAAGTCCTTGCGCTGGTTGGCCATTTTCTCATGCAACTTCGCTACTTTCAGACGCTGTTTATGCCAACGATTCGAGCCTTTCTTTTTACGAGACAATTTACGCTCGTTTTCTTTTCACTTGCGGAAAATGCTTTTTGATCAGTCGAGAACTTGCACTTTTATAGGCATTGATGAACGTTGATCATTCCCTATTTGGGTGTGCTTTGAACAAAATATGCACATGGTCCATATCGTGATTCCATTCGACCAAGGAGATATTGTAATTTTTACCCAATCTCACAAACATATCTTTTGCATAGTCAGATATGGTATCATCCATCACTTGTCTGCGATATTTTACAACGAGAACAAGATGATCATACAACAGGAACACTGAATGGTTATTATTGTCTAATTTCATTGATACAACAGCCTTTCATTTTTCTAAAACTGATTATATCATAACCCACAAAAAAAAGAGACAACCTTAGGCTACACCTAACCGAAATTCACCACCCACTTTCACTTCGTTTAGAAGTGGGAGACTTCTTTCGGAAAGATGTTAAAATGGAATCAAGCGGCACTTGGCCGAAGGTCGCCGGGATGATGACGGCTTCCGGATTCAGTTTCCGCAGCACAGTCTGCAATTTTTGCGCTTCTTCCGCTGATACAAGATCGATTTTATTGACGATTATGACATTGGCGAATTCGATTTGTTCGATAAGCAAATCCGCTATTTCCCGACTGTCCGTTTCATCGACAGCCTGCTGGCGGTCAAGCAGCGTTTCGCCCGAGGAGAAGTCCGTCCAAAAACGGTTGGCGTCGACGACCGTCACCATCGTGTCCAAGCGGCATTTGTTCGAAAGATCAATGCCTAGTGTTTCATCTAAGTAGGTGAAGGTTTGCGCGACCGGAATCGGTTCGCTGATACCAGACGATTCAATGACGATATAATCGATTTCCCCGTTGTCGGCGAGTTGAGCGACCGCTTTGATCAAGTCTTCCCGCAAGGTGCAGCAAATACAGCCATTTTGGATTTGGATGAGCTTTTCTTCGGTGCGGAAAACGTTGTTTTGCCGGACGAGTTCGGCGTCAATATTGATCTCGCTCATATCGTTGACAATGACGGCGATGTTTTTTCCTTCTCGATTGTGCAAAATATGGTGGAGCAATGTTGTTTTTCCAGATCCTAAATAGCCGCTTAGCACTGTGACAGGAATTTTCTCCATCTCGTTTTCTCCTTCCATTTTTGAAAATAGTAATCATTACGATTTAACATCATTCATCATACAAAAAAAGAAAGCCGAAGGCAAGAGGCTTTCGTTATGTTTTTCGTTTCGGATGTCGGGTCGGTTCAGGGACAGGGTCGAAACCACCCGGATGGAACGGGTGGCATTTCAAAATGCGCTTGATCGTCAGCCAGCCGCCTTTCAGGGCGCCAAAGTGTCGGATCGCTTCGATTGCGTAGCTTGAGCAGGTCGGGGAAAAGCGGCATGTCGGCGGCTTGAGCGGAGAGAGAAACCGTTGGTAAAAGCGGATGAGCATAATGAACAGCTTGGCCAACCGAAACCATCCCTTTCTAGCTTGACTATCTTTAGCATAGGACAAATCATGCCGCCGTTCAAGAAAAAGGGATGCTTCGCGCCGCGCGGAAGCAAAGCAGGACGGTGAAGCACGGTTCGGCCGCCAACGGGATCCAAGTTGGCCAGGAAAGTCCTATGGGCAGCGGTTTTCCCTCCGCCCGGGCATGAAACGGACGTTTTCGCGGAAAAGTCCTATGGGCAGCGGTTTTCCCTCCATCTAGGCATGAAAACGGCTCATCAAGGCGCATGCATTTTCGCGGAAAACGTTTCCCGCTTGGGAGCGGCCGGCTTGGCGCCGCTTTTTGCGGCAGCCGCCGCGAACGAAACGGGCGGCAGGCAAAAAAGGTGCGGGACAGACGCGGTTTTGGTTATGATAAAAAGGAGAACAACTGACGAGGAGTGATGGGGGCATGCCTTCACCGGTGGAAAGCTTTGAATTGGACCATTGCGCCGTCAAAGCGCCGTACGTGCGGCATTGCGGCGTTCATAAAGTCGGCAGCGACGGCGTCGTCAATAAGTTTGACATCCGTTTTTGCCAACCGAACAAAGAGGCGATGGATCCGGCCGCGATTCATACGCTCGAACATTTATTGGCATACACGCTCCGCAAGCAGGCGGCAAAATACGACCACTTTGACATCATCGACATCTCGCCGATGGGCTGCCAAACCGGGTTTTACCTCGTTGTGAGCGGCTCTCCGACTGTCGAAGAGATCATCGATTTGCTTGAAGGGGCGATGAAAGACGCCTTGAACGCGACCGAGGTGCCGGCGGCGACGGAGCAACAATGCGGCCAGGCGAAGCTTCACGACTTAGAGGCGGCGAAAAGCTTGATGCGCTTTTGGCTGGCGCAAGACAAAAATGAGCTGAAAAAGGTGTTTGGCTGACAAACAAGCCGGCCCTAAGCCGCTAGTGCGGCTGCTTCGGGCCGGCTTGTTGTTTGTCGTCTTGTTCCTCAGGGAGCGGGTCCACCGTATGTTTGTACCCGTACGCTTTCGAGGTGGTGACGACCGCCGCCGCCAAAATGACGGCCACAATGATGAGAGAAATGGCCAACGTCCAGTACATGAATAATGCCTTCCTTTTTTCTTTCCATTATAGCATACAAAAAGGCCGGCCGCTCATATTCCTGTTGCAATCGGGCAACCTATTCATCGGTACCGTTCGGTTGTTTCACGAGCGGACAAACTGGGTAAGTGAACGATAGGGAGGAATGAACATGACCAAACCGTTAACGGACATTGTCAACAAACAAATCGCCAACTGGACCGTTTTGTACGTGAAATTGCACAACTACCATTGGTACGTCACCGGTCCGCAGTTTTTCACGCTTCATGAAAAGTTTGAGCAGCTGTACAACGAAGCGGCCGGCCATATTGACGCGCTCGCCGAGCGGCTGCTGGCGTTGGGCGGCAAGCCGGTGGCGACGATGAAAGACTGCCTTGAGCAGGCGTCCGTCAAAGAAGCGACCGGAACGGAGACGGCCGAGCAGATGGTCGCCGCCATTGCCGGCGACTTTGAAACGATGACCGGCGAGCTGAAAGAAGGCATGCAAGTGGCGGAGGAAACCGGCGACGAAACGACAGGCGATATGCTGCTTGGCATTCACCGCAGTTTGGAAAAACATATTTGGATGTTGAAATCGTTTTTGGGACGATAAGCGGAACGGCTGCCCGGAAGAAACGGGCGGCCGTTGTTTTGTCGAAAAAGGGCGCTGTTTTAGGAAACGTGCCGTGGCTTGTTGGTTCCTGCGGGCATAGAATGGCTACACGCATCCTATGTCCAAGGAGGAGGGAACGTGAACAAGCCAATCCCGATGCTCGGCGTTTCATTGTTTGGCTCGCTCGTGTCGCTTTTTGTCGGCAGCGTGGACTCATTTGTCGTAATTTTATTGGCGCTGGTCATTGTCGATTATATCACCGGCATTGTCGCCAGCGCGATGGAAGGGGCGTTGTCAAGCCAAGTCGGCTTCCGCGGCATCGTCCGGAAACTGTTGATTTTCGTGTTGGTGGCGGTGGCGCATTTGGTCGATGTGGCGATCGGATGGAACATGCATTTGATTCGCGATGCGATCGTGTTCTTCTATATCGCCAATGAGTTCATCTCCATCGTCGAAAACGCCGGCCGGGCCGGCGTGCCGATCCCGTCGGTGCTGCGCAAAGCCATTCAGCTGTTGAAAGATGAGATGAAATAAGCATATTTTTCCCGGATTGCCCCACACTAAGCAAAAAGAGCAGAAGGAGTGGACGAAGGTGGCAGACGAACGGAAAAAAACGTATTACGTGTCGATGGCAACCGGGGAAATTTCCCAGTTGAAAACCGCGTCGCCGTGGGACTTTCAAATCGAGGCGACCGACGAGGAAATCGCCCGCCTGCGCGAGTATTTCGACCAAAACTACTCGACCGACTGGCAGGCGTTTTGGCGCGCCCACGTGCCGTATATTCAATACCATTACGACCGGGAAAACGATGCGTACGACCGGACGATGGTCGACCTTTACAAAATGATTTATGAACTCGGCAACGACGAAGCGAAAGCGCACATCCGCTCGATGGGCATTCTCCCGGACGAACACGATGCATAAAAAAGCCGCAAAGAAAGCGGCTTTTTTTCGGTATAATGGGGAGAGGAAAGGAGCGAGTCCGATGCATGAATTTCGCGATTACTACGGGCATCGCGTCCGGCTGGCGTTTACGGCCGATCCGTTTTCCGCCTCTCCCGGGCATGTGTGGGTCATTTGCCGCTATGGCGGCCGATGGCTGTTGACCGATCATCCATACCGCGGCTGGGAGTTTCCCGGCGGCAAAGTCGAACAAGGGGAGCGGGCGGAAGAAGCCGCCGTCCGCGAGGTGATGGAGGAGACGGGGGGCGTGGTCGGGTCGCTTCATTATCTCGGCCAATATCACGTCGAGCCCGATATCGTCAAAACCATTTATTTCGCGGACATTGCCCGGCTCACGGAGCGGTCGTCGTATTGGGAAACGAACGGCCCGGTGCTGCTTGAGGCGCTTCCGGCTGACATCCGCGCCGATTCGCGCTTCAGCTATTTGATGAAAGACGATGTGCTGGCGCTTTCGCTCGTGGAGCTCCGGCGGCGCGGCTGGATCGGCTGAAACGCGGGCGACGGGGACATGCCGCGAAGATGGCTGCACATAAAAAGAGACGCCCATCTTTCGGTTTGGGACGTCCCTTAACGGCGGCTGTTCCACTTTTTCTCGATGATGGCGACAAGCTGGTACATGACGGTCGACAACAAGGCGACAATGAGCAGGCTCATTAATACGAGCGTAAAGTTGAACACTTGGAAGCCGTAAATGATTAAATAGCCGAGCCCTTGCTTGGAGACGAGAAATTCGCCGGTGATGACGCCGACCCAGGCGAGGCCGACGTTGACTTTCAACGTCGAAATGATCGCCGGAAACGACGCCGGCAGCACCGCCTCTTTAAAGCATTGGTAGCGGGTGGCGCCGAACGTCCGCAGCACTTTCAAATAGTTCGGGTCGACTTCTTGAAACGACGAATAGACGACAATCGTTGTGATGATGATCGAAATGACGACGCCCATGGCGATAATCGACGTAAATCCCGGCCCGAGGGCGACGATCAAAATCGGCCCGAGCGCTACTTTCGGCATGGCGTTAAAGACGACCAAATATGGATCGAGCGTTTTCGCCAGGCGCGGAAACCACCAAAGGACCGCGCCGATGAGCGCCCCGCCGACGGTGCCGATCAGAAAGCCGAGCAACGTTTCAAACAGCGTCGCCCACGTGTGGACAAACAGCGAATGATCGCCGAGTTTTTCGACAAACAGCTTGACGATGGCCGACGGTGAGCTGAACAAGAGCGGATCGACCCAGTGGAAGCGGCTGGCGGCTTCCCAGACGGCGAAAAAGGCGACAAGCAGCACCGCCTGCCAAAAGCGGATCACCCGCCGCTCTTTGCGCAGTGCGGCGAGATGTTCACGGTGCAGCGACTGGATGCGGTCAGGAGCTTGATTCAAGAGCCTCCATCTCCTTCCAAATGGATTGGAACAATGGCGAAAACGCCGGATGCCGGCGGGCGGCAAGCGGCGGGCAGCGCCGCAGTTCATCGGGAATGGCAAACGTCCGCACGAGGCGGCCCGGACGCGGCGAAAGCAAGAAAATGCGGTCGCTCATGGCGATGGCTTCTTCGATGTCATGGGTGACCAAGACGGCTGTTTTTCCGTATTGCCGCAGCGTCGTCCAGACGAGCTCTTCCAATTTCAGCTTCGTCTGCTGGTCAAGGGCGGAAAACGGCTCATCGAGCAACAGCAGTTTCGGATCGGTCGCCAACGTGCGCACAAGCGCCGCCCGTTGGCGCATGCCGCCGGACAGCTGGCCCGGGTGATACGATTCCACGCCGCCAAGCCCGATGTCAGCGAGCAGCGCCAGCGCCCGCTCTCTCGTCGCGGCGGTGAGCGTGCCGGTCAGCTTCAAGCCGAGGAGGACGTTTTCTTCGATCGTTTTCCACGGGAACAAGTAGTCTTGCTGAAGCATGTAGCCGACCGCGCGCCGCGCCGCCCGGGCGTCTGCTCCGCCCGGCCAGAGCGGTTCGCCTTCAATGAGCACCGTCCCTTCCGTCGGTTCGATCAATCCGGCGATGATCGACAGCAGCGTCGTTTTGCCGCAGCCGCTTGGGCCGAGAAAGGAGACGAACTCCCCTTTCTCGACGGACAGCGACACATCAGCGAGCGCGGTGACGGCGGTCGTTTTCGTAAAATACGTGTGCGAGAGGCGGTCGACAGAAAGAAACATTCCGTTCACCCGCTTTCATTGCGTGTTCATCGCGTTTTTGGCAAACGACGAATCGACAAGCGTGTTCAGGTCGATGCGCTTCGGCAGCTCGCCGGCTTCGGCCATAATGTTTTGCAAGTTGTTCCATTCTTCTTCATCCAAAATCGGATCGGTCGCGTACGTGCCTTGGCTTTTGTACCGGTCGACGACTTTTTCGATCAAAGCCAAATCGGTGTCTTGAAAATACGGCTGAATGACTTCGGCAATCTCCGCGGCGCTGTGCGAGTCGACCCATTGTTGCGCTTTGTAAAGGGCGCGCGTAAATTTTTCGATGATGTCTTTATGTTCGTTCATATAGCTTTGCCGCGCCATATACGAAGTGTACGGGACGCGTCCGGATTCCGTGCCGAATGAGGCGACGATATACCCTTTTCCTTCTTGTTCGAAAAGGCTTGCGGTCGGCTCAAACAGCTGGACGAAATCGCCGGTGCCGCTCGCAAACGCGTTCGGAATGTTGGCAAAGTCGACGTTTTGAATGAGGTTCAAATCGGTGTGCGGATCAATGCCGTGTTGTTTCAACACAAATTCGCCGACCATTTGCGGCATGCCGCCTTTCCGTTGGCCGAGGAACGTGCTTCCTTTCAACATTTCCCAAGAGAAATGGTCAATTTTGTGGCGCGAGACGAGGAACGTGCCGTCAGTTTGCGTCAACTGCGCGAAATTGATGACCGGATCGTCCGTCCCTTGCGCATACACATAAATGGACGTTTCCGACCCGACCAGCGCGATGTCGGCGCCGCCGGAAAGGAGCGTCGTCATCGTTTTGTCGCCGCCCCATGTCGTCGTCAGCTCGACATCGAGCCCTTCTTCCTTGAAGAACCCTTTCGCCAAGGCGACGTATTGAGGCGCGTAAAAAATCGAGCGCGTCACCTCGGCGAGCCGCACGTTTTCAAGCGGCTTGCCCCCGCCGCCGCTGTTGGCGCCGCAGGCGGAAAGCGGCAAAAGCAAAAGAAGCGAACAAAGCCAGATCGCCCATTTTTTCATCGTTTCAAACCCCCTTTGGCTTGCGGGCCATCCATAGTCGTTTCACCTTATCGTATGCACGGGCGAAAAATGTGTGAATGCCTAGAAGGCTTTTGATGGAAAGGGAAATGCCGCTCTCCCGCAGCGTTTCGCAAATTAAAAAATCTTGCAAGACCATCATTCCGCCGTGATTTCGCACCAATCGAGCGAACGGGTTGGTGTTCCCCACTTTCTAGAAAAAAGGAGATGAGCTGATGGACGGGGACATCCTCGACTGCTATCGATTTCCGTCGCCGCATCCGGGAATCGACGTGTTTGTCGTCACTTATATGGCGCAAGGGCTGAAAGTGAAAGGAATGTTGGCGGCGCCGAAGTCAAAAGACGTGTATGACGGGCTGTTGTATTTGCGCGGCGGGATCAAGCGTGTCGGACAAGTGCGGGTGCCGCGCCTTGTCGAATTCGCGTCGCACGGCTTTGTCGTCTTCGCTCCGCTTTACCGCGGCAACGGGGGCGGGGAAGGAAACGAAGATTTCGCCGGCGACGACCGCTATGACGCCATCGCCGGGCTTCACCTCCTTCGGCGCCACCCGCTCGTCCACCCTGGGCGCGTCCATCTGTTCGGCTTCTCGCGCGGCGGGGCGATGGCGCTTCATGCCGCCGTGATGGCCGATGCGGTCTGTTCGGTCGCGGTCTGGGGCGGGGTGGCCGATATGGCGCTCACGTATCAAGAGCGGCCCGATTTGCGGCGGATGATGAAGCGCGTCATCGGCGGGGCGCCGAACAAATATCCGGAGCGCTACCGCTGCCGCACGCCGCTTTATCATCTCGAGCGGCTCCAAGCCCCGGTGCTCATCATCCACGGCGAGCGGGATGAAAACGTCTCCATTGAGCACGCCTATCGGCTTGAGCGGCGGCTCAAGCAGCTCGGCAAACCGGTGACCGCATGGTACTTCCCCGAGTTCACCCACTATTTCCCGCCGCCGGCGAACCGCGAGACGGTGAAAAGGCTTACCCGATGGATGAAACAACAGCCGACAGTGTGATACGATACGAGTAGAAAGGCGGCGCGGCCGCCAACGAATCAATGGGCAGCCAAGGAGGGTGGAATCATATGGGCATGCCGATGGAATTGCAGACGATCATTGTGACAAAAGGGCGAGAACAGCGCATCCAAGACAATTTGTTTCGGCTCGAAAAAGAAGGCTACCGCTTATACCCGCTCGACGTGCCGCTTGAAGTGCGCCGCACCGTGCAAAGCGAAGCGAGCGGCGTCGCGGTCGTGAGAAAGCTCGAATGGGAAGACAACCGGACGACGGTGACGTACGAGCTCGTCAGCCTGTATTCGACGAATTGAACGCGGAAGACCGCAGGGCCGCACCGAGTGGGCGGCCGGCTAAGCGGGGAATGGGAGCGCAAACGGAAAAACGGTTTGCGCTCCCCGTTTTGGAAGCAGGGGAAAACTAGGCGGCTTGCCCCGATTCCGGCCGTAACAGCGAAACGGATAAAAAAATTCGGGGACGAGGTGAGCCAAATGGAGACGAAGGAAGCGAAACAAGTGATGGAGCTCATCATCTCATACGAACAGCGGGGAATCGAGAAAGGCATTCAACAAGGAGTCAAACAAGGAATCAAGCAAGGGATTGAACAAGGACGCCAAAAAGGGATCGAGGAAGGGAAAATCGACATCGCGAAGAAAATGCTGGCGAAAGGGTACGATGTCGGCACGATCCACGAACTGACCGGGCTGCCGGCGGAAAAGATCGAACAGCTGAAGAAGTAAACCCGCCTTCGCATTGTCGTCGACCTCCAATCATGCCAAAACCCCGGGGGATCGACGACAATGGTTTTTAGCGCCTCAAACCTACAGCCATCAAGGTTAAAAGTCATTGACAGAATTTTTGAAACGTGGTATGCTGAAAACAGCTCCAAACCGAAAAGCTTGATGGAACAAGCCTTTTTGGGGTTTTTATCGTACCTATGAGGGATTGAAAGAAATATGTGAACGAACATCAGCCGCCCGTCATGGCGGCTTGTTTTTATCGCACCTACAAGAAATTGAAACCAAACAAGGAGCTTCCATCTTGCTCGCCAATCCAACGCACCTCCCCCGGATGGGGATTTTTTTGATGAGTTCCGAAATGATGTCCGTGTCCAAAAGATCTTCCCATCATTCAACCTCCCGCGCTTGCTCGTTGTTTCTTTCCAAGTCAAGTGCCGCATCGCACAATGGGGATTGCCTGAAGAAGCCGGTCAGGCGGGTTTTCGGTTTGGTCAGCCGCTCGTATTGTTCCACGGGCAACAAACCGCCGGTTTGCCCTGCGCGCCGATCGCTTGGGGGCTTTCATCAGCCGCCTTTCTCCCTGCATGACGGGGCCGGTGTTTAGCCTCTTGAAGCCGCCATTCCATGATGACCGCGTTACCGTCCATCCGGACTGATAGCATCGTTGAGCCCGCGGCCAAACAGAAGAAAAGCGAGAAACCCCGGCCGTGCAGGGGCTGTTCCCTGGCTGGCCGGGGTGTTTCGTTACACGAGCGGTCCGCCGAGTTTTTCGATGGACGGATCGATATGGGTGAATTTTTGGAAGTTCGTGCGGAACTTTTGCGCCAGTTCTTTCGCTTTTTGTTCGTACGCTTGTTTGTCGGCCCACGTGTTTTGCGGCTGCAGGACGTCATCGGGCACGCCCGGGACGTGCGCCGGGATGGCGAGGCCGAAAATCGGGTCTTGCACGGTTTCGATGTTGTCGAGCTCTCCTTCGACGGCCGCTTGCACCATCGCCCGGGTGTAGGCGAGCTTCATGCGGCTGCCGACGCCGTACGGCCCTCCTGTCCAGCCGGTGTTGACCAAAAAGACGCGGACGTTGTGTTCGGCGATTTTTTGCCCGAGCATTTCCGCGTATTCAACGGCCGGGCGCGGCAAAAACGGGGCGCCGAAGCACGTCGAGAACGTCGCTTCCGGTTCGGTGACGCCGCGTTCGGTGCCGGCGAGTTTGCTTGTGTAGCCGCTTAGGAAGTGGTACATCGCCTGTTCGCGCGTCAGCTTGCTGATGGGCGGCAGGACGCCGAACGCATCGGCTGTCAAAAACACGATCGTGGACGGATGGCCGGCGACGCTCGGGTCGATGATGTTGTCGATCGCTTGGATCGGGTAGGCGGCGCGCGTGTTTTCCGTCAGCGTGCCGTCGTCATAGTTCGGCACGCGCGTCGCGTCGTCGAGGACGACGTTTTCGAGCACCGCGCCGAAGCCGATGGCGTCGAAAATTTGCGGCTCTTTTTCGCGCGATAGGTTGATGCATTTCGCATAGCAGCCGCCTTCGATGTTGAAAACGCCGCGGCTCGACCAGCCGTGTTCGTCATCGCCGATCAAGCGGCGCTTCGGGTCGGCGGACAGCGTCGTTTTTCCCGTTCCCGACAAGCCGAAAAAGAGGGCGACGTCGCCTTCCTGGCCGACGTTGGCCGAGCAGTGCATCGGCAAGATGCCTTGTTCCGGCAGCAAATAGTTCATGACCGAGAAAATCGATTTTTTCATTTCCCCGGCGTATTCGGTGCCGCCGATTAAGACCGTGCGCCGTTCAAACGAAATGATGATGAACGTTTCCGAGCGCGTGCCGTCAACGGCGGGGTCGGCTTTAAAGTTCGGCGCGCAAATGACGGTAAATTGCGGCTCGTGCGCGGCGAGCTCCTCGGCGCTCGGGCGGATGAACAGCTGATGGACGAACAAGTTGTGCCAGGCGAACTCGTTCACGACTTGAATCGGCAGCCGCGATTTCGGATCGGCGCCGGCAAAGCCTTTAAAGACGAACAGTTCGTCTTGTTTCATTAAATAATCGAGCACTTTGTCATACAGTTTGTCAAACGTCTCCGGCGCCATCGGTTGGTTGACCGGGCCCCAGTCGATCGTTTGTTTGGTCGACGGCTCTTCGACGATGTATTTGTCTTTCGGCGACCGTCCGGTGTACTTGCCGGTCGTGACGGCGACCGCGCCGGTATGGGTCAGCCGCCCTTCGTTCCGTTGCAATACTTTCTCGACGAGCTCGGCGACGGACAGCTGATGGTGCACGTACGGTTTTTGCAGCAGCAACGCCAGTTTATTCGTCATCTTGGCAATCCCCATGTTCACAACCTGCCTTCTTTTTGTAATCACTCTTGAAAATAGTATAACACATTTTTATTAATAGTCCATACTAATTGTGTAGGTTTTTTTGAACTTATTTTGCCTATTTTTCAGATTTTGAACGCTCTTGGCCTATCCCGGCGTTAAAAGAGTAGAAGATTCGAAAGACCCGCCCCGTGGAAGCCGCCCGTGTGCGTCCCGCAGCCAGTCGGCCTTAGCAAACCGGCAATACGTTTGCCGGATCCGCTCCGCCTTGTTCAAGGATGCAGCCGCAAGCGCCACGTTTAGATGGACATCACTTCCTATACAAAGGAAAGGGGCTCTGTTTGGCTTCCTTTTGATCTTGTTGAGGCAAGGGAAAGAGCGGCGGGGAAAGGCGCCGATGTTTTCTCCGTCTGGGCTCGCGTGTGGAAGCAGGGCTTCTTGGTCCGGGATGATAAAAAATTCACTTCTGCGGTTGACTTTGTTCCTCCAATTGCGATAAGATAAGTCATTGAACGGATACTCTTATCCCGAGCCGGTGGAGGGACAGGCCCGATGAAACCCAGCAACCGTCACAACTGTACATGTGTGAAATGGTGCTAACCTGTGGCAAGGCGCAGTCCTTGAACGATAAGAGTGAAAGGAAGCAATACGATTGCCATGACCTTTCCTCACCGTGACAGGGAAAGGTTTTTTATATTGCAGGGAATGAGTTCCGTATCGCCACATTACGCCAAGAGGAGGAAACAAACCGAATGTCAGCCAAACGCCGCTTGTTTACGTCAGAATCTGTGACGGAAGGACATCCGGATAAAATTTGCGACCAAATTTCCGATGCCATTTTGGACGCCATTTTGGAAAAAGACCCGAACGCCCGCGTTGCGTGCGAAACGAGCGTCACGACCGGGTTGGTGCTCGTGAGCGGGGAAATTACGACGTCAACGTACGTCGATATTCCGCGCCTCGTCCGCGATACGGTCCGCGAGATTGGCTATACGCGCGCCAAATACGGATTTGACGCCGATACGTGCGCAGTGTTGACCGCGATCGATGAGCAGTCGCCGGATATCGCCATGGGGGTGGACCGGGCGCTTGAAGCGCGTGAAGGTCAGATGACCGACGAGGAAATTGAAGCGATCGGGGCCGGCGACCAAGGGCTTATGTTTGGGTTCGCCTGCAATGAAACGGAAGAATTAATGCCGCTGCCGATTGCGCTCGCCCACCGCCTGGCGCGCCGTTTGGCGGAAGTGCGCAAAACGGATGTATTGCCATACTTGCGCCCGGACGGGAAAACGCAAGTGACGATCGAATATGATGAAAACGGCAAACCGGTGCGCGTTGATACGATCGTCATTTCGACGCAGCATCACCCGGAAATTACGCAAGAGCAAATCGAGCGCGACATGAAAGAGCATGTCATCAAACCGGTCGTGCCGGCAGAATTGCTCGATGAGAACACGAACTATTTCATCAACCCGACCGGCCGGTTCGTCATCGGCGGTCCGCAAGGCGATGCCGGGCTGACGGGGCGGAAAATCATCGTCGACACGTACGGCGGCTACGCCCGCCATGGCGGCGGCGCGTTCTCGGGCAAAGACCCGACGAAAGTCGACCGTTCGGCGGCGTATGCGGCCCGTTATGTGGCGAAAAACATCGTTGCAGCCGGACTCGCCGACAAGTGCGAAGTGCAGCTCGCCTACGCGATCGGCGTCGCCCGTCCGGTATCGATTTCCATTGATACGTTCGGCACTGGGAAAGTGTCGGAAGACATTTTAATTGAAGTCGTCCGCAACAACTTCGACCTGCGCCCGGCCGGCATCATCAAAATGCTCGACCTGCGCCGCCCGATTTACAAACAAACGGCCGCTTACGGCCATTTCGGGCGCACGGACATCGACCTGCCGTGGGAGCGCACCGATAAAGCGCCAGTGTTGAAAGAACAAGCGTTGGCGTTGGCGAACAAGTAAGGCCGGACGGCGCGGATGCGCGGGTCGTTTCGGGCGTCGGCCAACAACCACCAGCACAAGAGCTGCCGGATCACGGCAGCTCTTTTTCGTGAGGGCGCGCGGCTTGTTGCAGCGCTTTGTAATAGCGCCCTTTTTCCACATATTCGCGGCGGATGCGCTCCATTTCGCGGAAGTCGTCTTCGGTCAACTCGCGGACGACTTTGGCCGGCCGGCCGAGGGCGAGCGTGTTCGGCGGGATTTTTTTTTCCGGCGGCACCAAACTGCCGGCGCCGATAAACGCGCCTTCGCCGATTTCCGCGCCGTCTAAAATGATCGAGCCCATGCCGATGAGCGCGTGTTTCCGGACGATGGCGCTGTGCAAAATGACTTGATGGCCGACGGTCACCCCGTCTTCGATGATGAGCGGATTGTTTGGACTTTGATGCAAAATTGAGTTATCTTGGATATTGACCCGGTTGCCGATCACCGTCGGCGCCACGTCGCCGCGGATGACGGTGCCGAACCAAATGCTCGTCTCTTCGCCGATCACGACATCGCCGGTGATCGTCACATAATCGGCGATGAAGGCGGAGGCGGCGATTTGCGGTGTTTTTCCTTTGTACGGATAGATCATGGCGTTCGTTCCTTTCATGGCAAAATCATGGATTCATGTTTATTTTACAAGGTTGTTTCCGGTTCGTAAATGAAACGGGAGCGCCCTATGGTTTGCCCCGCGTGTGGGGATGGCGATACTAGAAGATGAAAGCATCGTTTTTGCGTCCCGAGGTGAGCAAATTGAAAATCCCGACACACCCGATTGCGTTAATGAAAATGGTTTATCGCGACGTGTTTCCTCTCGTCCACCGCGAGCTTGCCTATTGGCGGCGGCGGGCCGAGCGCATTCCCGACCCGGAGCTTCGGCGCCAGGCGCTTGCAAGCATCGCGTCGAAAACGTTCCATTGCGAAGGCGGCGCGATTTTGGCGCTGCTTTCGGGCGACAAGCTTGAGGCGTGCGTCCGCTTTATCGTCGCCTATCAGACGATCAGCGATTATTTGGATAACTTGTGCGACCGGAGCACATCGCTTGATCCGCTCGATTTCCGGGCTTTGCACGATTCGATGCCGGACGCCTTGACGATCGGCGCCGAGCCGTCGAACTATTACCGCCACCGCCGCGAGCAGGAAGACGGCGGCTATTTGCCGGATTTGGTGCGCACGTGCCAGGAAGTGCTCGGCACATTGCGTCATTATGAGACGATCGTTCCGTTTTTGCATGAGCTGGCCGGCTATTATTGCGACTTGCAAGTACATAAACATGTCGACACGAAAGAGCGCGTGCCGCGGCTCGAGAGATGGTTTGCCCAATACAAAGACGCCTTGCCGCCGATGGAATGGTACGAGTTTTCCGCCTGCTCCGGTTCGACGCTCGGCATTTTCTGCCTTGTGGCGTATGCGTTCGGCGAGTCGCTGCCGCCGGAGATGGCCAAACAAGTGCGCGACGGCTATTTCCCGTACATTCAAGGGCTGCACATTTTGCTTGACTATTTGATCGACCAGGAGGAAGACCGGGAAGGCGGCGATTTGAATTTTTGCTTTTACTATCCGGACGAAACGGTGCTGCTTAAGCGGCTTTGCCATTTTATCGAGGAGGCGGACCGCCATGTCGGCGCGCTGCCGCACGGCGAGTTTCACCGCTTGATCCACCGCGGCTTGCTTGGGCTGTATTTGTCGGATGACAAAGTGAAAAAACAGGAGCGGCTGCGCCGGTTGGCGCGCCGGCTCGTCCGCGCCGGCGGGGCGGCGTCGATGTTTTTTTATTGGAACGGAAAAGCGTATCGCTTTTGGCAGGAGCAACAAAAACGGCTGTCCTTGTCATAAGGGCAGCCGTTTGCTTCCGAAAGGCGGCCTGATCTCAGCCAGCCCCGTTCGTTCGCTTCTCGATGGCGAGCAAAAACGGCGGGTCGTTGCGCCGGTTGAGGAATTGATATTGCAAGACGTGGGCGCGCCGCTGATCGAGCGTGCGGACGTAGTCGAGCAAGGCGTCGCGCTCGATTTTTCCTTCCGGATGGCCGTGGTAGACGACAAGGGCGATGACGCCGCCCGGCTTTAAGATGGAAAGAAGCTGGCGGACCGCTTCGATCGTCGATTCCGGCTTCGTCACAATTTGTTTATTGCCGCCCGGCAAATAGCCGAGGTTGAACACGGCGGCGGCGACGCGCCCGTGAACGTGGCGGGGGAGCGTTTCCAGCAGCAGGCTGTGGCTCGTTTGAAACAGCGTCACCCGCCCGTCCAGCCCGTGTTCGGCGAGGCGGGCTCTGGCTGCCGCTATCGCTTCGGCTTGAATGTCAAAACCAAACACATGCCCGCGCTCCCCGACGCGCTCGGCTAAAAAGACGGTGTCATGGCCGTTGCCGACCGTCGCATCGACGGCGATGCCGCCTTCTTTGAGCGCGCCGTCCAGCAAAAAACGGGCAAACGGCAAAATATTCATGATGGCCATGCGCTTGCCACCCCCTGTTTGTACCGCTTCCCTTGAAAGCTGTCCCGCCGCTTGAGTTCGGCGTCAATGGCGTTTAACACTTCCCATTTGTTGGCGCTCCACATCGGGCCGATGAGCAAGTCGATCGGCCCGTCGCCGGTGATGCGGTGCACGATCATCTCAGGCGGCAGCACTTCAAGCTGGTCGCACACGAGGCGGACGTATTCGTCAAACGACAAAAACCGAACGAGCCCTTTTTCGTATTGTTTCACCATCGGCGTTCCTTTTAATAAATGAAGCAAATGGATTTTAATGCCTTGCACATCCATGGCGGCGACCGTTTTCGCCGTTTCCATCATCATGTCGTACGTCTCGAGCGGCAAGCCGTTGATGATATGGACGCACACTCGGATGCCGTGGCGGCGCAGTTTTTGGACCCCCTCGACAAAACAGTGGAAATCGTGCGCCCGGTTGATGAGCTGGGCGGTCCGCTCGTGAATCGTCTGCAGCCCGAGCTCGACCCATAAATACGTCCGCTCGTTGAGTTCTGCCAAATAGTCGACGACGTCATCGGGCAGACAGTCGGGGCGCGTGGCGATCGACAGTCCGACGACCCCGTCAAGGCCAAGCACCGTTTCGTATTTTTCCCGCAGCACTTCAACCGGCGCGTGCGTGTTCGTGAACGCTTGAAAGTACGCCAAATATTGGCCGTCTTTCCATTTTCGGTGCATGTTTTGCCGAATCGTGTGAAATTGGGTCACCAAGTCGTCGGCGCGGTTGCCGGCAAAATCGCCCGACCCGGCGGCGCTGCAAAACGTGCAGCCGCCATACGCCACCGTCCCGTCGCGGTTCGGGCAGTCAAAGCCCCCGTCAAGGGCGACTTTGAACACTTTTTGGCCGAACGTTTGCCGCAAATGGTAGTTCCATGTGTGATATCGCTTTCGGTCGGTTGCATACGGAAACGGGTTTTCGTTTGTCACGGCCGTTCTCTCCTTATGTTGAAATGGCATCATCCTTGCATTGTACCACGGATGGCGGCAAAAAGCGACCGCTGCCAATCATTGACGTGATACAGATGAAAGCGGCGGCGCATAGTAAAGATGAGGGAACATCATGAAAAGAGGTGAGCGCATGGCGACAAGACAATCGGTGGAAGAGTTTTTGCAGCGGTGCGAAGACGTCATCCGCTTTGCGAAAGAACAATATACGGAGGCGCAAAAGCAAGAACACTACAACATCACGGAATACACAAACGCCCAGCAAATGCTTGAGCAGACGGTCAACGATTTGGCGCACTTGGCGCAAAGCTGCAACGCCCAGCAGCGCGAACAGCTGCACCGGATGCGGCTTCAGCTTGAGCAGCTGCAAAACGAGATGATTTTGCTGGACCGATGAAACAAGGAGTTTGCGCGGCGGCCAATATTAAAGGTTCTGCCGCACAACAAGCGGCTTTTGCCGGACCGATGACACAAAGGCTTTGCACGATGGCCGCTATCGAAGGTTCTGGTGCGCAACAAGCGGCTTTTGCGGAACCGGTAAAACGGAAAGCGGCCGCATGGCGGCTGTCTGCTTGATGGCGAACACAAGGAGGAACAAGACATGAAGCGACGTCTGAAACAAACGAATCCGGAGCAAAAAACGCGCAACGGCCGAAACAACAACGATTTGGAACTCGGCCAAGACTTCGATCCGGTGAAACTGGCGAAAAAACAGTACGAACAAACAGGCGGCCAGCCGGCCCGCTCCAAGCAGCGGAACGGGTGAGGCGCCGCTGTCCGTGAGGGCGCCATGCCGCCCTCATTTTTTGATTGCTTTTTTTCGCTTTCCCTCATACAATTAGTTTGGGAATCGAAATAAAAGATGAAAAGGATGATGACCGATGCCCCGCGCTCTTTGGTGGCTGCTTGTCGGCATGGCGCTCAACGTCACAGGGGCGTCGTTTTTATGGCCGTTAAACACCATTTATTTGCATGAGCAGCTCGGCCAGCCGCTCGCCGTGGCGGGAGCGGTGCTGATGCTCAACTCCGGCGGCAGCGTCGTCGGCAGCCTGCTCGGCGGCGTGCTGTTTGACCGGATCGGCGGGTTTCGCACGCTCGTGGCCGGGGCGTGTTTGACGATGGCGGCGCTTGCCGGCTTGAGCGTCTGGCACGGCTGGCCGCATTATGCCGTCTGGCTGGCGCTTGTCGGCATCGGCAGCGGCGTCGTCTTTCCGGCGGCGTCGGCGTATGCCGGAGCGATTTGGCCGGAAGGGGGGCGGCGGGCGTTCAACGCCTTGTATGTGGCGCAAAACATCGGCGTCGCCGCCGGCTCGGCGCTCGGCGGCGTTGTCGCTTCGTATTCGTTCGCGCTCGTGTTTTGGGCGAACGTGTGGCTGTATGCCGCTTTTTTGGCGACAGTCGTCATCGGGCTGCGGCGCGTGCCGCTGCCGCCGCTGCCAAAAAAAGAACGGAAGCGCCGGACGGGGGACGGGGCGCCCCGGCCCCACATCCGCGCCCTCGTCCTTCTTTGCGCCGGCTACGGATTGTGCTGGATGAGCTACGTCCAATGGTCGACGACGATCGCCGCCTATACGCGCGAGCTCCATATCCCGGTTCATCACTACAGCCTGCTTTGGACGATCAACGGCGCCTTGATCGTGCTCGGCCAGCCGCTGTTAGTGCCATTGGTCCGCCGCTTTATGCCGGGGATGAAGCGGCAAATCGTCATCGGGTTCGCCGTTTTCACCGTCTCGTTTGCGATGCTGTTTGGCGCTAGCTCACTTTTGCAATTTGCGGCGTCGATGATCGTGCTTACGATCGCCGAAATGATCGTCTGGCCGGCGATTCCGGCGGTCGTGAACGAGCTGGCGCCGCCGGGGAGAACGGGATTTTACCAAGGGATCGTCAACGGCACGGCCACGGCCGGACGGATGATCGGGCCGGTCCTCGGCGGTTGGGTCGCCGATGCGTTCGGGATGAAGCCGCTCATCGGGCTGCTTGTCGCCTTCGCCCTGCTGGCCGCCGGCGCGGCGCTCGTGTATGACCGGGGGCTGCCGAAGCGGGCGGAAAAGGCGGGAGAAAAAACGGCCGCGACCGTCTAGTTTTCCGCTTGCAATCGATCGACAAATTTTTTACAATAGTAATAAATTTGTCGTTTCAAAACTAGAAATGTGAACAACGGTGAAGAGGAATAGTAGCGGACTTGACGGACGGCAGAGAGTTGACGGCCGGTGCGAGTCAACCGAAGTCAATCCGCGAACTCGCCTCGGAGTTGCCGGCGCGAACGGCTGCGGCCGATAACGCCGGCCGTGAGTCTGCGTTAAGGAAAAAAGCGGGTGCGCGTCGGCGCGCCAAAAAGGGTGGTACCGCGGGAAGCGCTCCTCTCGTCCCTTTTGATCGGGATGAGGGGTTTTTTTGTACATATTTTCGTCTATGATGCAAGTAAAACTGGATAGGAGGAATGCGACGATGAGCTTCAACCATCGCGACATCGAAAAAAAATGGCAGCACTATTGGGAGCAGAACAAAACGTTCCGCACGCCTGATGACGATGACAAGCCGAAGTTTTACGTGCTCGACATGTTCCCGTATCCGTCCGGCGCCGGCTTGCACGTCGGCCATCCGGAAGGGTATACGGCGACCGACATTTTGGCGCGCATGAAGCGGATGCAAGGGTACAACGTCCTCCACCCGATGGGCTGGGACGCGTTCGGCTTGCCGGCCGAACAATACGCGCTGGACACCGGCAACGACCCGGCTGAGTTTACGCAAAAAAACATCGACAACTTCCGCCGGCAAATCAAATCGCTCGGGTTCTCGTACGATTGGGACCGGGAAATCAACACGACCGACCCGAACTATTACAAATGGACGCAATGGATTTTCTTGAAACTGTATGAAAAAGGGCTCGCCTACATGGATGAAGTGCCGGTCAACTGGTGCCCGGCGCTCGGCACCGTGTTGGCGAACGAGGAGGTCATCAACGGCCGGAGCGAGCGCGGCGGGCATCCGGTCATCCGCAAGCCGATGCGGCAATGGATATTGAAAATCACCGCCTACGCCGACCGGCTGCTCGAAGACTTAGAGGAGCTCGACTGGCCGGAAAGCATTAAGGAGATGCAGCGCAACTGGATCGGCCGCTCGGAAGGGGCGGAAATCCAGTTTGCCGTCGACGGCCATGACGAAACGTTCACCGTCTTTACGACGCGGCCCGATACGCTGTTTGGCGCGACGTATGCGGTGCTGGCGCCGGAGCATCCGCTCGTGGAAAACATCACAACGCCGGAGCAAAAACCGGCCGTGGAGGCGTATTTGCACGAAGTCGAGCGGAAAAGCGACCTTGAGCGCACCGACTTGGCGAAAGAAAAAACCGGCGTGTTTACGGGTGCATACGCCATCCATCCGGTCACGGGCGAGCGGCTTCCGATTTGGATCGCCGACTACGTCTTGATGGGCTACGGCACCGGGGCGATCATGGCCGTGCCGGCGCACGATGAGCGCGACTATGAATTCGCGAAAACGTTCCACTTGCCGATCAAAGAAGTCGTCGCCGGCGGGAATGTCGAGCGCGAACCGTACACCGGCGACGGCGAGCATATCAACTCCGAGTTTTTAAACGGCTTGAACAAGCAAGAAGCGATCGAAAAGATGATCGCGTGGCTCGAAGAACACGGCAAAGGGCAAAAGAAAGTGTCCTATCGGCTGCGCGACTGGCTGTTCAGCCGCCAGCGCTACTGGGGCGAACCGATCCCGATCATCCATTGGGAAGACGGAACGATGACGCCGGTGCCGGAAGACGAGCTGCCGCTTGTCTTGCCGAAAACGGACGAAATCAAACCGTCGGGAACGGGCGAATCGCCGCTCGCCAACATCGAAGAATGGGTCAACGTCGTCGACCCGAACACCGGCAAAAAAGGGCGGCGCGAAACGAACACGATGCCGCAATGGGCGGGCAGCTGCTGGTATTACTTGCGCTACATCGACCCGCACAACGACAAGCAGCTCGCCGACCCGGAGAAATTGAAAAAATGGCTGCCGGTCGACGTCTACATCGGCGGGGCCGAGCACGCGGTCTTGCATTTGCTGTACGCCCGCTTCTGGCATAAGTTTCTCTACGACCTCGGCGTCGTGCCGACGAAAGAGCCGTTCCAAAAGCTGTTCAACCAAGGGATGATTTTAGGCGAAAACAACGAAAAAATGAGCAAATCAAAAGGCAACGTCGTCAACCCGGACGACATCGTCGACAGCCATGGCGCCGACACGCTGCGGCTGTACGAAATGTTCATGGGGCCGCTTGAAGCGTCGATCGCCTGGTCGACGAAAGGGCTCGACGGCGCGCGCCGTTTCCTTGACCGCGTCTGGCGTTTGTTTGTGACGGAAGAAGGCGGCCTGAACCCGAACATCGTCGAGGAGCCGGCTGCCGACACGCTTGAGCGCGTCTACCATCAGACGGTGAAAAAAGTGACGGAAGACTATGAAGCATTGCGCTTTAACACCGCCATTTCGCAGCTCATGGTGTTCATCAACGAAGCGTATAAAGCCGAGCAAATGAAAAAAGAATACATGGAAGGGTTCGTCAAACTGTTGTCGCCGGTTTGCCCGCACATCGGCGAAGAGCTGTGGCAAAAGCTCGGCCATACGGACACGATCGCCTACGAACCGTGGCCGGCGTATGATGAAACGAAGCTCGTCGACGACGTCGTCGAAATCGTCGTGCAAATCAACGGCAAAGTGCGGTCGCGCCTGCACGTGCCGGCCGACTTGGCAAAAGAAGCGCTCGAGGAGCGGGCGCTGGCCGACGAAAAAATTAAAGAGCAGCTGGAAGGAAAAACGGTGCGCAAAGTGATCGCCGTCCCCGGCAAGCTCGTCAACATCGTCGCCAACTGACCGCTGGCTGTTCGGCCCGCACAGGCGGTGGCGTGCGCCGTTTCAGGCGAAGCAGCCGCCAACCGCGCCCGGGCCGTCCGGGCCGGCTTTGCCCCGCCGCCTGGCGCGGAAGCGGGCGTCCATCGCCGGTGTGCTTTTAGGCAGCGGGCGGGGAAACCGCGCTTTCCCGCCGCCGTTGGCCGAAGCGGTCAAAAGAAAGAACCGTTTGCCAAAACGAGGAACGAAAGGAGACTACCATGGAAGAGATTAAAGAAATCACCCCGGCCGAGGTGAAAGAAAAACTCGAACGCGGCGAAAAACTGAACTTGATCGATGTGCGCGAAGACGAAGAAGTCGCGCTCGGCATGATTCCGGGCGCCAAGCATATCAAAATGGGCGACATTCCGGACCGCCTTGACGAGTTCGACCGCAACGAAGAATACATTTTCATCTGCCGCTCCGGACGGCGGAGCGAAAACGTCTGCCGCTACTTGCAAGAGCACGGCTATCGCGTTTGCAACATGACAGGCGGCATGCTTGAGTGGGAAGGGGAAACGGTGCCAAAGCCATAACCGCCCCGCCATCGCCCGGCAGACGGTGCAGAACGTATCCGGTAGACGCATGTTTCATGGACAGAACAAGCGGCATGGTCGAGGGCAATGGCCATGCCGCATTTTTTCGTTTAGTGCTAAAGTGTGATGGAAGAGACAGCGGGGAAAAGATATAATTTTCAGTAAAATGGGACTGAAGGGGTCGATTACAGTTGAAATTAGGCGACCGTTTGAAGTTTGCCCGGCTGATGAAAGGAATGACTCAAGAAGAAACGGCAGAAGGGATTATTTCTGTCTCCTATTTATCGAAGATTGAAAATAATCAAGCCATACCGGGGGAAGAAGTGCTTGAGTTGTTGTTTCACCGGCTCGGCATTCACCGCGGCGAAAACGGGACAACCCCTTCATGGCACGAATCCGTGATGGCGTGGTATAAGGCGATGACGGACAAAGACGTGCCGACCGCTAAGGAGAGGTATGAAACCGTCAAAAAACAATGCGGCGAATCCGGCGATGCCGAGGCGACGGTTTATTTTCAGTTAATGCGCATTCGGTATTTGCTGCTGCTTCGCGATGTCAAAGGGGCTGAGGCGGCGGCGCGGAGCGTGCAGGAGTGGTATGAGGCGCTCGATGACACGATGCGCTACTATTATTGGAAGTTTTTTGGGCTTTTTTACTATTGTCAAGAAAAATATGACGACGCGCTGCAATGTTATCAAAAGGCGGAAGGGCTGATCGGGGCGGAAAGGCGGCCGAATTGGGAAGAGGCGGATTTGGCTTATTTGTTAGCGCTTGCATACAGCCGGACGTGGAAAGTGTTTCCATGCATTCGCTATGCCGAGCGGGCTTTGGCGCTCAGCCAGGCGGAATATGATTTGCGCCGCAGTGCAGAATGCCATATTTTATTGGCGATTTGCTACCGGCGCTGCGGCGAAATGGAGAAAGCCATCGATTGCTGCCTGCTGGCGCAAAAAGCGGCCCGGCTCGCTGACGACCGGCTGCTCATCGGAATTGTTGAACATAATCTCGGCCATTTGAAAGGATTGAAGCACCAATACCGCGAGGCGGTGCAACATTATGAAAACAGCCTCATGTATAAGGCGGAAGCCCCGCTTGCCGACCGGTTCATTACGCTGTTGGCGCTTGTGCGCGAACATTATGCCGCGCAAAATTACCGCAAGGCGCTTGCCGCGGCCGAGGAAGGGTGGCAGCAGCTCAGACAAAGCGACGGCGGTGTGACGGGTCACTATGAATACTATTTGCATTTTTCCGTTTACCGGTTGCTTCTGTCCGGTGAGGGGGAGGCGTTTGAACGGTTGCTCAAGCATGAAGCCATTCCGTATTTCCAAAAGCGGAAAGAGTACGAAGACGCCGCCCGCTATGCGGAATATTTGGCTGATTACTACGCCCGTGAGCGCCAATACAAACAGGCGGCCCATTACTATCGGCTCGGCTGCGGCCTTTTGCGGAAACGGACGGACGCCTGAAAGGAGGTGAAGCGAGTGAAAAAGCGGATTGTCCTCGTTGTCGTGCTCGCCGTCCTTGGTCTTGCTTCCGCCTTCGCCGGCGGAACCGGCGTGAAAGAAGCGGCGAAAGACGAACATCCGCCGCCGACCGTGATCGCCCGGTAACGGGGCGTGCGGCAGGCCGCGAAACTAGAGCAAAACCATGAACAGAGGCGCCCTAAAGGGCCCTTTTTTTTATGGGCGCAGAAAGCCCCTTCCCCGAAACGGCGGCGTCCATACGAACAGCGGCATTGTCAACAAGGCGGCGTATTTGCTCAGCCAAGGCGGCACCCACTACGGGGTGAGCGTCACCGGCATCGGCCGCGACAAAATGGGGAACATTTTCTATCGCGCGCTCGCCTACTACTTGACGCCGACCGCGAACTTCAGCCAGCTGCGCGCCGCCTGCGTCCAGGCCGCCGCTGATTTGTACGGCTCAACAAGTCAGGAAGTGAACGCGGTGAAACAGGCGTTCAATGCCGTAGGAGTCTACTAAACTGAATGCAGCGGAACCGCAGCATTCGTTCCAATGCGGCGGGATTGCATCAGCCCCGCCGCTGAAAGCTGCGGTATTCTTTAGGCGGGAAGCGTCAAACGTTCTATGAACCCCCCGCACAGGCTATCCCCTTGAGTATCGCAAGTCAAGGAAGCTGCTTGAGCATGATTCGGCCGGTCAATAAGGCAGGCGTCTCGAAGAGTTTTGGGAGTTTTGCGTAACGGGCCAAAAGGCTCGTCTTGCCGTCCATCGCAGCAACCATGACCGGTCAGAACCGTAGATTGCGTTCGGTCTAAAGGTCTGGCGATTAAACGGAAAATCAATGCGAAATACGTTGTCCGCAAATTGAAAAACCTGCTGACATCCGCCTCCTCTTTTTGCGACCCATGGCATCGGCAGGGGAGGGTGTATTCCGCCATCCGTCCAAGGGGCGCCGCTTTGCCGGGTCAGCCCCTTTTTTGCCGCGCCGGGCAGGACTTTCCTTCTTCGTGTGGAAAAGGAAAAAGAAAACGGGGGATCGCCATGTATAAAGTCAAAGTGTTCGACAAGGAACATGAAAAAGATTTGGAGGCGGCGGTCAACGATTTTTTAGCCCGCCTGAAAGACGGGCAATTGATCGATGTCAAATACAGCGTCGCCGCCATGGAGTCGGAAGGCGAGCAAATTTACTGTTTTTCCGCCATGGTCATTTACCGGACGTGACCGGTTGCCCAGCGCAAGGGGCCGGACTGTTCGGGCGTCTGCCTCCCCGCCTGGCCCGATGCGGCCGCTGCCTGTCGTGAAGACGGGCGCGTCGGCATGCCGAGGGGCGGCCGGGGGCATGGGAAAGCGGCCGCGTCCGGTTTAGCGCGGGTTGTCAATCCACGGCGGCCCGCGCCGGCGGTCCGCTTTCTCCGCTTTTGGCCGCGAGCGCATGACGGGCGGCGTTCATGCCGGCAAGGCGCCCGGTCACCAGGGCGGCGGTGATGTTGTAGCCGCCGGTGTAGCCGTGAATGTCCAAAATTTCGCCGCAAAAGTAAAGGCCGGGCATGCATTTGGACGCCATCGTTTTCGGTTCGATTTCTTTCACCGATACCCCGCCGCCGGTGACGAATGCTTTCTCAAGCGGAAGCGTGCCGTGGACATGGAAGGTGAACCGCTTGCACAGACGGACGAACGCCCGCAAAGCGTCATGGCTCACCGCGCCGGCCGCCGCCTGCGGGCTGATGCCGGCTTGCTCAAGCAAAAAGGAGGCGTACCGTTCCGGCAGCACCGTTTTGGCGATCGTTTTCACCGCTTTTTTCGGCCCTTCTTTGCACTGGGCGGCCAGCCGTTGAAACAGCTCTTCCTGCGTCACATCCGGCAGCGCGTCAATGCTCATGTTGACCGCGCCATCCGCCGCTTTTTTCAGCGCTTTGACGACAAACTGGCTGCAGCGGAGGGCGGCCGGCCCGGAAATGCCGAAGTGGGTAAACAGCATGTCCATCCGGTGGGTGATGACCGGCTTGCCGTTCGGCTTCAGGACGCTCAAGGCGACATCACGGAGCGACAACCCTTGCAGCGCCCGCTTTTGGATGAACGGCTCGTGCGAGACGATCGGCACTTCGGTCGGAAACAGTTCGGTCACCGTGTGGCCCGCTTTTTCCGCCCACGGATAGCCGTCGCCTGTTGAGCCGGTTTGCGGCACCGATTTGCCGCCGGCGGCGACGACGACCGCCCGGGCGCGGATCGTTTCGCCGTTTTTCAACACGACGCCCGCCGTCCGCCCGTTTTCGTACAACACGTCAGCGGCCGGCGCCTCAAGCCGGACGTCGACGCCAAGCCGCGACAGTTCGCGGACAAGCGCCGCCACGACCGATTGGGCGCTGTCGCTTTTCGGGAACATGCGGCCGTGGTCTTCTTCTTTGAGCGGCACGCCGAGCCGCTCAAAAAAGCGGATGATGTCTTCATTGTTGAAAACGGAAAAGGCGCTGTACAAAAAGCGGCCGTTGCCGGGGATGTGGCGGACGATTTCGTCAATCGGCAGCCGGTTCGTGACGTTGCAGCGCCCGCCGCCGGAGATGGCGAGCTTGCGGCCGAGCTTTGTCCCTTTTTCTAAAAGCAGCACGTTCGCCTTTTGTTCGCCGGCGGCGATCGCCGCCATCAATCCGGACGGCCCGCCGCCGATGATGATGACGTCGTACTCCATCTCGATTCCATCCTTTCGTTGTCCGCAAGCAGACAATGTTTTTCGTTCCGTTGCCAACTATGATAAAATAGGAATGTTGCCATTTTCAACGTCCACGGTTAGGGAAGGGATCGTATGTCAACATCGAAACTGCTGCGCGGCACATTTATTTTAACCGCTGGCGTGATGATTTCCCGCCTGCTCGGCCTGTTTTACGTCATTCCGTTTTACCATCTTGTCGGCGAGCGCGGCGGGGCGCTGTACGGATACGGCTATGTGCCGTACCAAATTTTTTTAAGTTTGGCGACCGCCGGGCTGCCGGTGGCGGTGTCGAAATTCGTATCGAAATACAATGCGCTCGAGGAGTACCGCGTCGGCTACAAGCTGTTTCGCTCCGGCCTTGTGCTCATGCTCGCCAGCGGCCTCCTCTCATGGCTCATTTTGTACGGGCTGGCGCCCGTTTTGGCGCCGCACGTCGTCGATGAGGAAACGAACGTCAACTCGGTCGAGGATGTGGTCACCGTCATCCGCGCCGTCAGTTTTGCGCTCATTGTCGTGCCGGTGATGAGCTTGATCCGCGGCTTTTTCCAAGGGCACGAATCGATGGGGCCGACGGCGTTGTCGCAAGTCATCGAGCAAATTGTGCGCATCGTCTTTTTGCTTGGGGCTTGCTATGTCATTTTGCGCGTTTGGGACGGCTCGATCGTCGCGGCGGTGAGCGCGGCGACGTTTGCCGCCTTTGTCGGCGCGGCGGGCGGGCTTGTCGTGCTGCTTGTGTATTGGTGGAAACGGCGCCGGCATTTGCGTTCGCTTCTTGAACAAGACCGCGGCCAAGTGAGCGTAACGCTCCCGGCGATGTATAAGGAGCTGCTTTTGTCTTCGATTCCGTTCGTCTTTGTCGGCCTGTCGATGTCGCTGTATCAGCTCATCGACCAGTTTACGTTCAACCACGCGATGGCCGCGGCCGGGCGCGGCAGCATCTCGGAACATGCGTACTCGGTGTTCAATATGTGGGCGCAAAAGCTCGTCATCATTCCGGTGACGCTGGCGACCTCGTTCAGCTTGGCGCTCATCCCGACGATCACGAAAGCGCACGTTGAACAAAACCGGAAGGCGATGCGGCAATATTTGAACCAGACGTTTCAAGTGCTCATGTTTTTAACGCTCCCGGCGGTGGTCGGCATGGCGGTGCTCGCCGGTCCGATGTACAGTTCGTTTTACAGCTATGACCCGCTCGGCGAGCAAGTTTTGCGTTGGTATGCCCCGGCGGCGATTTTGTACGCATTGTTTTCCGTGACGGCCGCGATCATGCAAGGGATCAATCAGCAGCGGTTTACGGTGATCAGCTTGGCGGCCGGCCTGCTTGTCAAACTGTCGCTCAACACGTTGTTCATTACGCAATGGGCCACAATCGGCGCCATCGTCGCGACGATGGCCGGGTATTTCGTCTCGGTGGCGTTCAACTTATGGATCATTCAACGGCACACCCGTTACCGCTATCGCTTTGTCATCCGCCGGACGGCGTTTATGGCCATATTGACGGCCGTCATGTCGGCGGCTGTGATGGCGGTTGCGGCGTTGGTCGGGCGGTGGATCGATTACCGCGATGGCACGGCGGAGTCGGTGTTCGTCGCCGCGACGGGCGTGGCGGCCGGCGCGGCGGTGTACTTGTTTCTCAGCATTCGCTCCGGCCTGTTTGCGGCCCTATTCGGCGACCGGTTTGCCTTTTGGCGGCGCCGGAAAGAGAGCAAAGCGGTGTCGTAGCGGCCGGGCGGGACGAAAAAAACGGCCGCGTCCCCGGTGGCGGCCGTTCTGCTGCCGGGGTTTATGGCCGTCCGTCCGGGCGCAAGCGGCGGCAAAAAAAAGAAGGCGGTTTGGCCACCGCCTTCTTTCGTTCATGGCGCTCACCCGAGGCCGAGCCGGCGCTCAATGCGGTCGAGGCGGCTGTCCACCCGGTCAAGCCGGCGGTCAAGCCGTTCCACCGCCCGCTCGAGCCGTTCGATGCGCCGCGCCCAGGTGGCGAACTGCCCGCCGGGGAACCCGGGCCAAAACTGGCCGCCCGGCGGCTGTTGGCGGTAATCGTCAAACGTCGGGACATAATAGTAATACTCGTTCATCGGCCAATCCCCTTTCTGCATGTTTCCCTCATAGTGTATGGTGAGGAGGCAAAAGCGGACTAGATAAACGCCCAAATAGAGGAATATTTTAGGAGGGAGCTTCGTGGAACTGCGCATTGACAAGCTGCTCGCCCATATGGGATACGGGACGAGAAAAGAAGTGAAAAAATTGCTCAAATCCGGCGCGGTCAAAGTGGACGGCGCTGCCGTCCATGACGCGAAAACGAAAGTGCGGCCCAACGAGCAGGCAGTAACTGTCTGGGGGGAGCCGGTTGCGTACAGGCCGTTTATTTACCTCATGATGAACAAGCCTCCAGGCGTCATCTCGGCGACCGAAGATGCCATGGAGGAGACGGTCGTCGATTTGCTTGAGGAGGAAGACCGGCTGTTTGCCCCGTTTCCGGTCGGGCGGCTTGACAAAGATACGGAAGGACTGTTATTGCTGACCAATGACGGACAGCTCGCCCATCAATTGTTATCGCCCAAAAAACATGTGCCGAAAACGTATTTTGCGGTCATTGACGGGGAAGTGACGGAAGCGGATGCGGCGTCGTTCCGGCGCGGCGTCATGCTCGATGACGGCTATGAAACGAAGCCGGCTGAGCTCGTGATCTTGAAATCCGGGCCGCGCTCGGACGTTGAATTGACGATCACCGAAGGGAAATTCCATCAAGTGAAGCGAATGTTTCAGGCGGTCGGCAAGCGGGTCGTGTATTTGAAACGGGTGAAGATGGGGCCGCTTGCCCTTGATCCAGACCTAGCGGTCGGTGAGTATCGGGAACTGACGGATGAAGAGGTGGAGAAGCTAAAGCAATACCGGGCGGGCGAAGACGAAAAAAAAGGAACCTGAGGCGGTTCCTTTTTTATGGAAATGTAAATGGATATCCGTTTGGTAGGAAAAACCGTTTCGCATCCATCTCTCATCCGTTTTGCCCTGTTGGCACCGGTTAAGAAGAGATACGCACTTTTTTGTTTGTGGTCGTCCATTTGCCCTTGCTCGGGCTGCGAACGAGATCATTGTAGAGAAGCACGTTTAAGTCACGCTGGATCGTTCTTGGGGTGGTGCCGAACTCATCAACAAGTTCTTGGGTCGTAACCGTTCCTTTTTCACTAATGTACATATACACGGATTTGATGCGGGTAAGCATCCGGTGTGTTGAAGGTTTCAAAAGACCACTCCCTATCTTAGCATCATTCGCATGGCACAACCGACAGCTTGCAGATGAGAGATGTCTTTATCTGTTTACTACCATTGTACACGAAACGAATGGGAAAATGCTACCCGTTTGCCCTTATTCGCGAAAAATTTAAACTTTTTGTAGCGAAAACGAAACAAAGTTGTGACGAACGAAACATTTTGACTTCTTTTGTTTGATGTGATACGTTGGCAACAAAGAGTGATCAAACAGAAAGGAAGAATGATGTGAACATCAATTGGCTCGAGGAGGCGCGGAAACGGAAAGACGAGTTGATCCGCGATGTGCAAGCGCTTGTCCGCATTCCGAGCGTCCGCGACGATGACGGGGCGAAACCGGGGGTGCCGTTTGGCCCGAAGGTGGCGGAGGCGCTCGAGTATATGCTGCGTCGCGGCCGGGAAGAAGGGTTTCAAGTGAAACATGTTGACGGGTTTGCCGGGCACATTGAAATGGGCGCAGGGGAGAAGCTCATCGGTGTGCTCGGCCATGTTGACGTCGTGCCGGCCGGGGACGGGTGGACGGTCGGGCCGTTCGCCGCCGAGGTGCGCGATGGCCGCCTTTACGGGCGCGGGGCGATCGATGACAAAGGACCGACCGTCGCGGCGTTTTATGCGATGAAGATCGTGAAAGAACTCGGGCTGCCGCTTAGCAAGCGGGTGCGGCTCATCATCGGCGGCGACGAAGAAAGCGATTGGCGCTGCGTCGACCATTATTTTCAACATGAGGAAATGCCGGATGTCGGATTTGTCCCGGATGCCGATTTTCCGATTATTTATGCGGAAAAGGGAATCATCGACACCGATTTGCTGTACCGTCCGGCTGGGCCACAAGGGGCGGGGGCGCTCACCCTTGTCTCGTTTCAAGCCGGCCGCCGCTACAATATGGTGCCTGATGCGGCCGAAGCCGTCGTCGAAGGGGCCGGGCCGGAGGAATGGTCGAGCCGTTATAAGCGGTTTTGTCGGGAACACGGATTAAGCGGGCACATTCGCCATAGCGGCGAAGCGGTGACGCTTACGCTCGAAGGAGTGTCCGCCCATGGCGCCGAACCGGAGCGCGGCCAAAACGCCGGCGTGTATTTGGCGGACTTTTTGGCGTCTTGGCCGCTCGATGGCCAAAGCTTGCCGTTTGTCCGGTTTGTGGCGTCCGCCTTTTCCGGCGACACCTGCGGCCGGAAGCTCGGCCTGGCGTACCGGGATGCGCAAAGCGGTGAGTTGACGGTGAATGTCGGCGTATTGTCGTACGACCGCGGGCATGGCGGAACGATCGGGTTGAACATCCGCTATCCGGTGACAGCCGACGGCGGCGCGATCCGCCGGACGCTCGCCGAGACGGCCGCCCGGCACGGCTTTTCCCTCGGCCGTTTTGCCGACACGAAGCCGCATTACGTCGATCCCGGCCATGAGCTGATCCGCACGCTCCAGCGCGTGTATGAACAACAAACCGGCGAGCCGGCCCGGCTGTTGGCGATCGGCGGCGGCACGTACGCCCGCGCCCTGACAGCCGGCGTGGCGTTTGGGGCGTTGTTTCCGGGCCGGCCGGATGTCGCCCATCAAAAAGATGAATATATCGAAATCGATGATTTGGTGAAGGCAACCGCCATTTACGCCCAGGCGATGTATGAGCTGGCGAACTAAACGGCTGCCCGCCGGCCGGAACACGGCCGCAGGGCGGGCGTTTTTTCGATGAAAGGGGAGAACAGGATGGAAGCGGCGTTAAAACGGGGGGCGGCGCGAAAAACGGTGTTTCCGCTCTTTTATTTTCTCATCTTTTTTGCTTTTGGCGCCCTTTTTCCGCTTTTGTCCGTCTATTTGCAGGAAGAGGCGCGCCTCCCGGGGGCGGCGATCGGCTGGATTATGTCGATTCCCCCCATTGTGACGATGGCCGCCCAGCCGCTTTGGGGCATGGCGACCGACTATACGCGCAAACCGGTTGGGATGTTACTGATCGCGCTCGTCTTGGCGGCGTTGTTCGGGCTTGTATATTCGTTCGTTGGCAGCTATGAAGCGTTTGTCGTGTTGACGGTGCTGCTTGCGACGGTTCAGAGCGCCATCGTTCCACTCTCGGACAGCCTTGCCCTTCGCCATGTGTACGAGCAAGGCGGAAACTACGGAGCGATTCGGCTGTGGGGATCGCTCGGCTTTGCGGTGGCGGTGTTTGTTGTCGGGTGGCTGTCCGAACAGACCGGGTTTGCGGCGATTTTTTATGCGTTTTCGCTGACGCTGCTGGCCGCGGCCGCATTGACCGCCCACCTGCCGCGCTACCGGATGGCGGCGCCGACGGGGCGGCTGACGCGGCGTGACATCGGCGGGCTGCTTTCGATCCGCCCGTTCCGGCTGCTGCTTGTGGCAACGTTTTTATTGTTCGGTCCGATTTTGGCCAACAACTCGTATTTCGGACTGTTGATTCATGAACTTGGCGGCACGCTGACCGGCATCGGCTTCGCGTTTTTGCTTGCGGCCGGAAGCGAGGCGCCGTTTATGAAAGCGGCGGACCGGCTCATCCGCCGCTTCGGCATGGCGCGCCTGCTCATCCTGGCCGCGCTTCTGTCGGCGGCCCGCTGGCTGTCATATGCCGTTGATCCGCCGCTTTGGTTTGTGTATATGACAACGATTGTGCAAGGATGTTCCGTCGGGTTGTCGATTCCGACCGCGCTCCAGTATGCGCGCCGCCTGGCGCCGGAGCGGGTGGAGGTGACGGCGGTCGCTCTTTACTCGGCGGTCGGCAACGGCCTTGGCGCTTGGTTTTGCACACTGTTGGGCGGGTATTTGCTTGAGCGTTGGCACATTGGCGCGGTTTATTCGTTTTTTGGCGCTTGCACGCTCGCCGGCGTATTCGTGCTGCTTTGGCTTGCCAAACTAGACCGAGACGATCAATCGGCAGGTGAAAGAGGATGAAACGAAACCATTATTTTATTGCCGTTCCGCTGACAGCGGAGGCCAAACACGCCATTGCCCGTTTTGCGGCGGATGCAGCGCCATCGCTTCCGTTCCGTACATGGGTGCATGAGCAAGACTACCATATTACCCTTGTGTTTTTGGGGGATGTGCCGCCGGAGAAAATGGGCCCGCTATGGGAAGCGGTGTCGGCGGCCGCTTCTCGCTATGCGCCGTTTTCCCTTGCGCTTGCGGGGCTCGGGACGTTCGGGGAACGCACAGCGCCGCGCATTTTTTGGCAAGGGGTGAAGGCCGAGAAAACGCTCGACGCGCTGCGCCGCGATGTGTACGAGGCGTGCCTGCGGCTCGGCTTTTCCCTTGACCGGCGGCCGTTTGCCCCGCACATTACGATCGCCCGCAAATGGCGGGGCGCCGCGCCGTTGCAGCCGGAGGCGCTCCGCTCGCTCCCGGCCGCTTCGGCGGTGTTTTCGGTGCCGGAAATTGTGCTGTACCGGACGAATATGGAGCAGACACCGAAATACGAAGCGATCGCCTCGTTCCCGCTGCTTGGCGCCCGAGCCGGCCAGAGCGGGTGAAGGCATGGGGCAGCTTTTAAAGCTGCGGGATTACATTTCCCGCTATGAAACGGACGTGTATCATTATGTGCCGGAATTTATCCGGCTGAAACAATGGCAGTGGGAGCAGGCGAAAGCGCGTTGGGAAGCGGAGCGGGACGCCGCCGGCGCGCAGCGGGAACCGGAAGAAACATGGGATTTTTTGCTTGACAAGCCGTCATGGTGGGAGCGGCTCACAAAGCGGTGGCGCCGCGGTCCGGCGCCGGCGGACGAGGAGGAGCCGGCGGCGGGGCCGACCGTCCGGGCGGCAACGGTCGAGGAGCTGAAACGGCAGTTTCTCGATGAACTGTTTCAGCTGCAGCTGAAATGGGCGAGTTCGACGGTGACGTACGCTTCTTTGCTCGATGACGCGCTGTATGGCGATGAGACGTTGAAATATTTTTTGCAGCGGTTTCCGGATACGTATTTATGCTTTTACCAACCGGTCGCGGTAGCCGGTAAGGCGCTCGTCGAGCTCGAGACGGTCATACTGACGCCGACGGCCGCCTGGTGCATCGCCTTTGTCGAGGGGAAGCGGAACAATGTGGTGATCGCGTCCGCGGGCCGATTTTGGACGGAGCGGGCCGGAACGGAAGAAACAAAGCGGGTGAACCCGGTCGTGTCGCTGCGGCGGACAGAGCAAGTCCTTTCTGACGTTTTCCAAAAACAGGGGATCGACTGGCCGATCCATCTCGTGCTGTTAAACCGCTACGGCTACATTGACCACGGCCACCTGTTTCCTTTTGTTCATTATATTGATAAACGAAATTATGAACAATGGTTTTCCCGCCTGCGCCGCTCGGCCCTCCCGCTTCGGCACGGGCAGCTGAAGGCGGCGCAGGCGCTGCTCGGCCATTGCGCCAGTTTTTACGGCCGCCGCCTTGATGGGAATAGCGGCGGCGAAGAACGGCAACAATAGAAGCATCTGTGCATCGATGGGGCGAACCGGCCGATTTTTTGGCACCGCCCTTTTTCTTTTGCGTATGATAGTAATAACGGGAGGCCAAAAAGGGGGGTGAGCCAACATGCTTCACATTAGCCGAACGTTTGTCGCCTATTTGGACGAGATGGATCAACTTACAGTGCTTGTGCCGAAGTCACGCGGCGTTGACGGGATGGCGCCATTTACGATGGTGGCGCCAGGCGGAGAGGAGATTCCGCTTTCCGTGCGGCGGACCGAGGATTTGGGGGAGACGGTAAAATACGTATGCTGGTTTGCATCCGCGTTCGAATTTGGGGCGACGTATTGGGTTCGCGCCTGTTCAGGGGAGATGACCGATGTGCAAATCGGGGCTGTCGTGCGGACGGCGGCGTTTGATGATCAGTTTTTTTACGAAGGGAAGCTGGGGGCCGACTATGCGAAGGAACAAACGATATTCCGCGTCTGGGCGCCGACGGCTACCGCGGTTAACGTCAAGTTGATCCCCCCGGATGGCGGCGCTGCCCGCTATGTGCCGCTTGAGCGCGGGGAGCGCGGCGTCTGGTCGGCCGCCGTCCCCGGCGACTGGGAACGGGCGCATTACGCGTATGTGGCCTGCATTAACCGCGTATGGCGCGAAGCGGTCGATCCGTATGCGACTGCGGTTTCCGTCAACGGTGAGTATGGCGTTGTCATCGACTGGGAAAAGACGAAACTCGCGCCGTCCTCCCGTCCGCTGCCGCCGCTTTCGTCGCCGGTTGACGCCGTGATTTACGAGTTAAGCATCCGCGATTTTACGAGCCACCCCGACAGCGGCGTCACCCATAAGGGGAAGTATCTCGGGTTGGCGGAGGAGAACACAAGCGGGCCGAATGGGACGCCGACCGGGCTTTCGTATTTAAAAGAGCTGGGTGTCACTCATGTGCAGCTTATGCCGTTTACCGACTTCGCCGGAATCGATGAACGCGATCCGTCAGCGGCGTATAACTGGGGATACAATCCACTTCATCTATATGCACCGGAAGGAAGTTATGCAACCGATCCGGCTGATCCTTACGCGCGCATTCTTGAATTAAAACAGATGATCCGGACGCTGCACGAAAACGGCTTGCGCGTAGTGATGGACGCAGTGTACAACCACGTCTACGACCGGGAGCAGTCATCGCTTGAGAAGCTCGTTCCCGGCTATTATTTCCGCTACGATGCGTACGGCCGGCCGGCGAA
Source organism: Geobacillus genomosp. 3 (assembly GCF_000445995.2). Classification (GTDB taxonomy): domain Bacteria; phylum Bacillota; class Bacilli; order Bacillales; family Anoxybacillaceae; genus Geobacillus. Next base: position 2,735,308 of record NC_022080.4, on the reverse strand, counting down.
CGGCACCGGCGTCGGCAATGACGTCGCTTCAGAGCGGCGGATGGCGCGCCGTTGGATCGTCGATTCGGTCACGTTTTGGGCGAAAGAGTACGGCTTGGACGGATTTCGTTTCGATTTGATGGGGGTGCATGACATTGAGACGATGAAGGCGGTGCGTGACGCCCTTGATGCGATCGACCCGTCGATTCTCGTGTATGGGGAAGGGTGGGACTTGCCAACGCCGCTCGCACCGGAGCAAAAGGCGACGATGGCCAACGCCAAGCAGCTGCCGCGCCTCGCTTATTTCAATGACCGGTTTCGCGATACGATCAAAGGAAGCACGTTCCATTTGCCTGAACGCGGCTTTGCCCTTGGCGACCCGGGCGGGCGCGAACAGGCGAAAACGGCCATTGCCGGCAGTTTGCGGGCGCTAGGCGGGCTGTTTTGTCATCCGCTTCAATCGGTGAACTACGTCGAATGTCATGACAATCATACGTTCTGGGATAAAATGGCGGTCGCGAATGGCCATGAATCGGAAACGGTAAGGCGCAAACGGCAAAAGCTTGCCACGGCGATCGTTCTGTTGGCGCAAGGCATTCCGTTTTTGCATAGCGGCCAAGAGTTTTACCGGACAAAAGGCGGAGACGGCAACAGCTATCAGGCGCCCGATGCGGTCAACCGGCTCGATTGGGAGCAAAAAAGCCGCCATGAAGACGATGTCCGCTACATCCAAGGGCTGATTGCGCTCCGCCAAGCGCACGGTGCGTTTCGCCTCGCCACGGAAGCGGAGGTGTTGCGCCATTTGATGTTTTTTGAACCGACCCCGCCGTCGGTGATCGCGTATCGGCTGCGCGATGTCGCCGTCTACGGGCCATGGACGGAAATCGTCGTCATTCACCATCATGAAGAGAAACGCGAAACGATCGCGCTTCCGGGTGAAGGGGAATGGGACGTCGTCTGCGACGGAGAGCAAAGTGGGACGATTCCGCTTCGGCGGGTGCGCCATTCTCTTGACCTTGACGGTATCGGCACATGGGTGCTGGTCAGACGAGAAGCGATGGGGAATGAGGGCGGCGCAGGGACGGAACCATAACGGCAACGCCTCTTCCCTTTTTGCTTTGCCGCGCAGACTTTGGCAGTTTTATGCAGTTGGCCTGGCAAGAAAAATGTTTGCATGCCGGGGCGGTATTTCAGTATAATACAAGTAAAACGGACGGAAGAAGGACGCGGCACGGCCGTCCTTTTTATTTGTGCGCAAGAAGAAGCAAACGGACACGTTTTCTATTTTTTAAGTCGCAGGTGAACATGCTTTGGAACAGTTACTAGGTAAGGAGTGGGAGATCACTCCGGCTGGCGGTGCAACAGGGGATGCGTATTTTGCCGAATATGAAGGGAAAAAGCTGTTTTTGAAGCGGAACTCTTCGCCGTTTCTTGCCGTATTGTCGGCGGAGGGGATCGTTCCGAAGCTCGTCTGGACGAAACGGCTGGAAAACGGCGATGTGTTTACGGCCCAGCAATGGCTGAACGGCCGCGAGCTGAAACCGAATGAGATGGGAAGCGAACAAGTGGCGGCGCTGCTGCGGAAAATTCATAGTTCCAAAGAGCTGGTGACGATGCTGAAACGGCTCGGCAAAACGCCGCTGCGCCCCGAGACGATGTTCGCTGTGCTCGCCGAGCGGCAGCAACGCCATCCGAGCGCTGCTGCGGCCGTTCATGAAGCGCTCGCCTGGCTCGAACAGCGCGTGGCATCATTGCCCGATGATCAGCACGTCGTGTGCCATTGTGACATGAACCATAACAATTGGCTGCTTGCCGATGATGGCACATTGTACTTGATCGATTGGGACGGGGCAGTCATCGGGGATCCGGCCATTGACATCGGCATGCTGCTTCATTTATACATTCCGCGCCCTCAATGGGAAGCGTGGCTGCATCAGTATGGACTGGCATGGACGGAGGGGTTGGCCCTCCGCCTGAAGTGGTATGCGATCGCTCATACGTTGTATTCGCTCTTTTGGCCGAAAGGGAAGGACAGCCAAAAGGAAAAGGAACAGTCATTGCAGCTATTGCAATGCATCATAGCGGAACAGTAGCCGTTAGAGGCTGCCGGAACGGTCCCGGAAAAGAAAACGGAACGCCGGCAACGCTTCGCGGCGTCTCTTTTTGGCCGGCGCGCGGCCGCGCGTTTACGACAGCCCGTTTACCCAATCGGCGAGCTGGTCTTGGTGTGCGGAAATATGGGCGTTTAAATCGGGGCTGTATTTTCCGCCTTGGCCGTAGGCGTAAATGTTCGGAAGAATGTGCTTGACATCCGCGCTCACCTCGTTGTTGGCGAGCAGCGATTTGACAAGCCGTTCGATTTGTTCACATTCGGAAACCGTTCCGCAACAATCAAGCTGGTGTTCGGATAAAATATCGCGGAGCACGGTCAATTGGTGGTTATGGTCGAGCGGCATGCCGGTCACCATCCTTTAGCAAAGCTGTACGGTTGTAATATGCCCGGGTTTGGCGGCGTTTATGCCTGGGCGTTTTCTAAAGAAGCCTCCCGCCTCAAGGAACGTGAAGGATCACCCGGTGGGGGCGGGAGAGGAACGGCGGTTGGCGTCAGCCAAAATGCATGATACGATCCACGGATATCATGTTCTTTGGGAACCGGGGTAGCGTCAAACGTTTGATGAAAACTCCACACAGGCCATCCCATGGAGCATCGTGAGGCATCCTTGGAGCCGGATTCGCCCTTGACCAACACCCGCCAAAGGAACCGGAGATGAGGGGGCATGGAAACCATCCAAAGAAGCGACGCTTTCCATGCGGAAAAGAGCCAAGGCGCGAAAGAACCCCGAATCATCGGGCGCCTACGGTTGGAACGACCCGAAGCTACGTTCAGAAAGGTTGCGTTCGCCGTGGAACGGAGAAGCCCCCTCTGCAAGCGTTCGCTAAGTGGCGGGCAGCTTGCGTACGGGTATACTACCAAAGCAGCGTCAAAACAATAAACGGAAACGAGACAGAGGTGTCTATATGCGTTTGCGCAACAAACCATGGGCGAAAGAAAAAATCGCCGCTTACCCTCATTACGTCATCCCTGATCCGGAGGCAAAGCGCGGACGGTGGCATGAGCTGTTCGGCAACGATCGGCCGATTCATATTGAAATCGGCACCGGAAAGGGAAAATTTATTACCGGAATGGCCAAGCTGCATCGTGACGTCAATTTCATCGGCATTGAGCTGTATCCGAGCGTGCTCGTGTCAGCGCTTGATAAGCTGATTGAGAGCGAGCTGCCGAACGTGCGGCTGCTCAATGCGAACGCGAAAGATCTCGGCTTGTTTTTTGCCGACGGGGAAGTCTCCCGCATTTATTTGAACTTTTCCGATCCGTGGCCGAAAAAGCGGCACGAGAAGCGGCGGCTCACATACCGGGATTTTTTGGCGCTTTATGAGCGCATATTAACGGAGGACGGCGACATTCATTTGAAAACGGACAACCAGCCGTTTTTTGAATACTCGCTCGTCAGTTTGTCGCAATACGGCTTTGTGCTCGCGGCGGTTCAGCTCGATTTGCATCGGAGCGATGTGGAAGGCAATGTGATGACCGAATACGAAGAGAAGTTTTCCGCCAAAGGAAACCGCATTTACCGCTGCGAGGCGGTGCGCCCGCGGCGGGCGTAGCGGCACACGAAAGAGCCCCAACAGGCGGGGCTTTTTTTTGTTTGACGAAAAGCCGGCGGGGGATATGGAAAAACGCCGAATGGCAGCCAGGCCGCCTTGTCCGGAGGGGATGAAAGGCGGCGCTCAAACGGAAAAAGGTTGAATGGCACCGGTTCGTCCACGGAACACCGCCGCTTTCCCATCGGTTTAAAATGAAACGGCGGTGTGGTTTTTTCTTTCTCGATTATGAAGAAAATGGTACACTAAGGAAGGGGGGAGATGGACATGGAACAGCTGAAAATCGGGCAAATCACATTGACATGGCTGAACGGAGGCGTCACCCACTTGGACGGCGGGGCGATGTTTGGCGTCGTTCCGAAGCCGCTTTGGTCGAAAAAGTATCCGCCAAACGACAACAACCAAATTGAGCTGCGCACCGACCCGATTTTGGTCGAAGCGGGCGGCAAGCGGCTGCTCATTGAATCCGGCATCGGCAACGGCAAGCTGACCGACAAGCAAAAGCGCAACTTCGGCGTCACCGAAGAATCGTCGCTCGATGAGTCGCTTGCCGAGCTCGGCTTGGCGCGCCGCGACATTGACATCGTCATCATGACGCACCTTCATTTTGATCATGCGTGCGGCTTGACGGTGTGGGAAGACGGACGGCTCGTGCCGGCTTTTCCGCGCGCGGCGGTCATCGTGTCGGATGTCGAGTGGGACGAGATGCGGGCTCCGAACATCCGCTCGCGCAACACGTATTGGAAAGAAAATTGGGAGCCGATTGCCGACCGCGTCGTTCCGTTTGCGAACGAGACTGAAGTCGTTCCGGGAATCCGCCTTATACATACCGGCGGGCATAGCGCCGGCCATGCGATCGTGGTGATCGAATCGGACGGGGAGATGGCGATTCATCTCGGCGATTTGCTTGGCACGCATGCCCATCAAAACGTCCTTTGGGTGATGGCGTACGACGACTACCCGATGGACTCCATTTTTGCCAAACAGCAATGGCTCCCGTACGGCATAGAACGAAACGCCTGGTTTACGTTTTACCATGACGCCTATTACCGGGCGGTGAAATGGCAGGCGGACGGGGCGATCGCCGCGGCGGTGAAGCGGAACCGGCCGCCGCTATAACGGTTTGGCCTCGATGACCGCGCCGGTGTAGGCGTTGACGAAAAACTCCGCATCCCCGTCGTCGCGGCAAACGCCGCCGCGATAAACGGTGTACGTCAATCCGTTTTTCTCATACTGCTCCGGAGCGGACTGAATCCATGAGCCGCGAATGGCGCGCCGTCCGCCAAGCGAGGCTTTCGCCATCGCGAGCGCTCGTTCCGGCGTGAGAAGCGCCGGCTTTGCGGCGGCGCGGACGGCGCAGATGGCGGCGGCGCCCACTGCGGCGCCAACGATCCATTTTTTCCAAGCCATGCGGTCGTTCCTCCTTTTGCCTTGATACGGTTTAGTATAGCCGATTTTGGCGAAATAGGTAAGGAGGGCGGAAAAGGAACCGAAAACGGAAAGGAAGATAGGCGATGAACCGAGAAACGCTCCAACTGTTTCAGACGTTGACCGAGCTGCCGGGCGCGCCGGGTTATGAGCACCCGGTCCGGCAGTTTATGCGCCAAGAGCTGGCGAAATACGCCGATGAAGTGGTGCAAGACCGGCTCGGCAGCATTTTCGGCGTCAAGCGCGGCGACGAAACCGGCCCGACGGTGATGGTCGCCGGCCATATGGACGAGGTCGGGTTTATGGTGACGGCGATTGCCGACAACGGCATGATCCGCTTTCAAACGCTCGGCGGCTGGTGGAACCAAGTGCTGCTCGCCCAGCGCGTGCAAATTATCACGGACAACGGGCCGGTCATCGGCGTCATCGGCTCGATTCCGCCGCACTTGCTTGATGAAGAGCAGCGCCATAAGCCGATGGAACTGAAAAACATGCTCATTGACATTGGCGCGGAAAGCCGCGACGACGCGGAGCGCATCGGCATTCGCCCCGGCCAGCCGATCGTGCCGGTCAGCCCGTTTACGCCGCTCGCGAACGGGAAAACGGTGATGGCAAAGGCGTGGGACAACCGGTTCGGCTGCGGGCTGGCGATTGAACTGCTGAAAGAGCTCCAAGGCGCAGCGCTGCCAAACGTCCTGTACGCCGGCGCGACCGTGCAGGAAGAAGTCGGGCTGCGCGGGGCGCAGACGGCGGCTTCGCTGATCGACCCGGACATCTTTTTCGCTTTGGAGGCGAGCCCGGCGAACGATATGACCGGCGACAAGCAGGCGTTTGGCCACATCGGGAAAGGAGCGCTCGTCCGTCTGTACGACCGGACGATGATCACGCATCGCGGCATGCGCGAATTTGTGCTCGATACGGCCGAGTCGCTTGATGTGCCGTACCAATTTTTCATCTCCCCGGGCGGGGGGACGGACGCCGGAAGAGTCCATGTCGCCAACCGCGGCGTGCCGTCGGCGGTGATCGGCCTTTGCGCCCGTTACATTCATACGCATGCGGCGATCATTCATGTCGATGATTATGCGGCGGCGAAAGCGCTCATCGTCGAGCTCGTGAAACGGTGCGACCGGACGACGGTCGAGGCGATCCGCCAAAACAGCTAGGCAAAGAGAAACAAACGGCAGAGCGGAACAAAGGGAGGGGGAGAAGCGGCAGCTTCTCCTTTTCCATGGGTAGCGTCAAACGTTTGATGTAAACTCCACACAGGCCATCCCATGGGGCATCGTGAGGCATCCTTGGAGCCGGATTCGCCCTTGACCAACACCCGCCAAAGGTGAGAAAGCGTCGTCAAGGGCGACGGGGACAAAAAAGAGCGAAGGAGGCAATGATGAAAACTGTTGCAGTCGGAACGAAAAACGAAGCGAAAGTCGCCGCCGTCCGCGCGGTGTTCGCCGCGCCGTCGTGGCGCCTTGTGCCGCTTGATGTGCCATCCGGTGTCTCCGCCCAGCCGCTGTCCGATGAAGAAACGCGGCTCGGGGCGATGAACCGCGCCAAACGGGCGCTGGACGCGGCGGGAGCGGAGATCGGCATCGGGTTGGAAGGCGGCGTGATGCGGATCGACGGGCAATGGTGGCTGTGCAATTGGGGGGCGCTGGCCGACCGAAGCGGCCTTGTCCTTACCGCCGCGGGCGCGCGCCTTGCCCTGCCGCCGGAGATCGGCGCCGGGCTTGAAGCAGGAAGAGAACTCGGCGATGTGATGGAGGAATACACCGGGCGGCGGAACATCCGGACGAACGAAGGAGCGGTCGGTGTGTTGACGAACGGGCGCATCAAGCGCTCGGCGATGTTTTCCCACATCGTCGGACTGCTGGCCGGTCAATACGAATTTTTTTGTCAAAACGGACCGTTCACGGTATGATAAAAGGGAGCGGCTGACGACGCCATTACACTAAGGAGGCAGACGAATGGACAGCCGGCAAATGTACGAGACGATCAAAAAGCGTCTAGACGGCCATCCGCACTGGACGTTTCGCTTTGACGCCAAGCAGGATGCGATGCGCATCGAGGACGAACGCACGAAAAAAGGCGTGACGATTTCGCTTCCCGGCGTGATCGCCAAGTGGCACGAACAAAAAGACGAAGCGGTGCGCGAAATCATTTATTACGTCGAAGAGACGCTGAAAACGATGGAAGAGGCGGCCGCGCTTTCCGGCAACGAGCGGAACATTTATCCGGTCATCCGCTCGACATCGTTTCCGACGGAAACGAAAGAAGGCGTGCCGCTTTTGCATGACAGCCATACGGCGGAAACGCGCATTTATTATGCGCTTGATTTAGGCAAAACGTACCGTCTGATCGATGAACAGATGCTGAAAACGGAGCGATGGAGCGCTGGGCGGGTGAAGGAAATCGCCCGCTTCAACGTCCGGTCGCTGCCGACGCCGGTAAAAGAAGACCGCGTGGCGGACAATGTGTTTTATTTTGTCAACACGAACGATGGCTACGATGCGAGCCGGATATTAAACGAGGCGTTTTTGGCGGAGATGAAGGCGCGCGTCGACGGGACGATGGCGTTGGCCGTGCCGCACCAAGATGTGCTCATCATCGCGGATTTGCGCAACGAGATCGGCTATGACGTTCTGGCGCAAATGACGATGAGCTTTTTTGCCGGCGGCCGCGTGCCGATTACGGCTTTGTCGTTTTTGTACGAAAACGGAACGCTTGAACCCATTTTCATTTTAGGAAAAAACCGGAGAACGTGAGGCGCAAGGAGGAGTCAACCGATGAACGTGTTTTACAACCGCGAAGGAATTGGCGATGTGTTGCTTGTGTCGTTCAAGCCAGTGGCGGCCGAGGAGCGGGCGTTTGCAAAACAAGGCGACGTCGTCCGCATCTTTTCGGAACGGAGCGGGGAGACGGTCGGCTACAACATTTTTTCCGCCTCTTCCTACCATCCGTTTTCCGGCAGCGGCCCGCTCGATGTCAATGAAGAACTCGTTGGCGTCATCAATGACATTTTGGCGAAAAACGGATTCAACGAGCCGATTGAAGCCGATTTGTCGCCGAAATTCGTTGTCGGATACGTAAAAGAAAAGGAGAAACATCCGAACGCCGACAAGCTGAGCGTCTGCCAAGTCGATGTCGGCGATGAAGTGCTGCAAATCGTCTGCGGGGCGCCGAACGTCGCCGCCGGGCAAAAAGTCGTCGTCGCCAAAATCGGCGCCGTCATGCCGAGCGGCCTGGTCATTCAAGAAAGCGAACTGCGCGGCGTCCGGTCATCCGGCATGATTTGTTCGGCGCGCGAACTTGGGCTGCCGAACGCCCCGCAAGAAAAAGGGATTCTTGTGCTTTCCGATGAATATAAAGTCGGACAGCCGTTCACGATGTAACGGGACGATACGCGCGCGCCGGATGTCATCCGGCCGGAACGTCACTGGAACTGACTCCAGTGGCGTTTTTTCCGACAATGAATAGAAAGAGTGGAACGAGCGATGAAATTTTGGAAACGATGGCTCCGTTTTTTAACGGATGAGGAAGAACCCGAACAACCGGCTGACGGGGAACGAACAAGCCACATGACGGAACATGTTGAGGCGAAAGTCGTGTACCAATACCCGCAAGGCCGCTTCCGGTTTCCGCTCATTCCGGATGACCAAGCTGCGGAGGTCCGGGAAACGCCAAGGAGAATGGCCGCCGAGGACAACCGGCGGAAGGCTCCCCGACGCCCGTCTGTTGAGACGACGGCGGAAGCGGCGGAAAAAAAGCCGTTCCGCCCGTCCGATGTGCCGTCTCCTGTTTTTGGATACTATAAACATCATAGTGAACAGCGGCAACGGGTGACAGAACAAGGCACCATTGCCGCTATGCGGGCGGTGGAAAAAACGGACAGCGGCCCTGTCTCCCAGGCAGCCGCTAGGCCAGGCGAACCTGCTCCGCCGCCCCGCTCTTCTCGTTTAGCCGATGCCGCTGCGCCGCAGGAGGCGCTTGAAGCAGCCGGCCAAAGCGGGAAAGAGGAAGCGGCGGTTGCTGACATGAAAGAGGAACAAGCCCCTGCACCGCTTCGGTCAGCCGCATCTGCGGCTGAACAGGAAGGCGGCTCTCATGCCGGCGGAGGCGGACCGGAATCGCTGCCGCCGGCGGCGCAAACGGAGGAAACCCGGCCGGGCGAGCGCGATGACCGCGGCGATGAACAAAAGGAAGCGCCGGAGACCGATGAGAGGAATGCGGACTCTGTTTCCCAAGAAGACGAGGCGGCGCTTCGTTCCCCGCTGCCGGTTGGCGAAAACGGTCATCCGGCCGCCCGCAGCCGCCCGGAACGAGCGCGCATCCCGTACAATGTGATGATGCTAAAACAAGACCGGCGCAAGCTCGAGGAACGTTCCCGCCGGGACGGCTATTCGCTGCCGCCGCTCGCCCTGCTTGAGCCGCCGGGGGAAGCAGCGGCCCGCGACGAGCAATGGATTCACGAACAATGCGCCCGCCTCGATCAGACGTTTGCGAGCTTCCATATCGGGGCCCACGTCGTCGGAGCGACGCAAGGACCGACGGTGACACAGTTTGAAGTGCAGCCTGATTTGGGCGTGAAAGTGAGCAAAATTACGAGCTTGACGGACGACATGAAGCTCAGCCTGGCGGCGAAAGACATTCGGATTGAAGCGCCGATTCCGGGGAAACGGACGATCGGCATCGAAGTGCCGAACCCGTCGAGCCGCCCGGTGCGGCTCCGGGAAATTTTAGACGACCGCGCGTTCCGCTGCCGCCGCTCCCCGCTCACCGTCGCTCTTGGGCTTGATATTAGCGGGGCGCCGGTCGTGACTGACATCGGGAAAATGCCGCACGGACTGATCGCCGGGGCGACCGGGTCAGGCAAAAGTGTCTGCATGAACGCCATGCTGGTCAGTATGTTATATAAAGCCGCTCCGCATGAGGTGAAATGGCTGCTGATCGACCCGAAAATGGTGGAGCTCGCTCCGTACAACGGCTTGCCCCATTTGCTCAGCCCGGTCATTACCGAAGCGAAAGCGGCCGCCGGGGCGCTCAAATGGGCGGTTGGCGAAATGGAGCGGCGGTATGAACAGTTTGTCCACGCCGGTGTGCGCGATATCGAAAAATACAATGAGCACCTTCGCGAACGCGGCGGAAGCGAGCCGCCCTTGCCGTATATCGTCATTGTGATCGACGAGCTGGCCGATCTTATGATGGCCGCTCCGGCCGATGTCGAGGAATCGATTTGCCGGCTGGCGCAAAAGGCGCGGGCATGCGGCATTCATTTGTTGATCGCCACACAGCGGCCGTCGGTCGATGTCATCACCGGCTTGATCAAAGCGAACATTCCGACGCGCATCGCCTTTTCTGTTTCGTCCCAAGTCGATTCGCGCACCATTTTGGATGTGAACGGCGCCGAGCGGCTGCTTGGGCGCGGCGATATGCTTTTTTTGGAAAACGGATCGGCCAAGCCGGTGCGGCTGCAAGGCTGTTTCATTTCCGATGAGGAAATTGAACGGGTGACGGCGCACGTAAAAGCACAGCAAGGCCCTTCGTACATGTTCAGTCCGGACGAATTCCGGCAGACGGCGGCGTTCGGGGAGGAAGACGATGAATTGTTTGAGGAAGCGTGCCGGTTTGTCATCGCCCAGGGCGGGGCATCGACATCGAGTTTGCAGCGCCATTTCCGCATCGGCTACAACCGCGCCGCCCGGCTCATCGAGATGATGGAGGAGCAGGGGCTGATTTCCGAAGCGCGCGGCAGCAAACCGCGCGATGTGTTGATGAGCGAGGAAGAGTGGACGCGGTGGCGCGAGCAGAGGGACGTTTTTTCCCCTTCCGGTCGGTAGTGTTTTGCCGCCCGGCGTGCTATAATGGGGAAATGAGACAGCCGGTACAGTGGAATGAAATAAATGGCAAAACTAGATGAATATCATATACTGTCTTACAGAGAGACGATGGTTGGAGGGCTTAGCGATGACAGTTTACCATTTTGTTGGCATTAAAGGCACGGGGATGAGCGCGCTCGCACAAGTGCTTCACGATCTCGGCTATACGGTGCAAGGGTCGGACGTCGGAAAATGGTTTTTTACACAAAAGGCGCTTGAAGAGCGGGGCATCCCGGTTTTGCCTTTTTCAAAAGACAATATTCGCCCGGGTTATACGGTCATTGCCGGCAATGCATTTCCAGACGCACATGAGGAAATCGAAGCGGCCCGTCAGCTCGGCATTCCTGTCATTCGATACCATCGCTTTTTAGGGGAGTTGGCAGGCAAGTTTACGAGTATTGCGGTGACTGGCTCACACGGAAAGACGACGACGACGGGACTGCTCGCCCATGTGATGCAAGGGGCGCATCCAACGTCGTATTTAATCGGAGATGGAACGGGAAAAGGAGAGCCGGGGAGCCAATACTTTGTGTTTGAAGCATGCGAATATCGCCGGCATTTTCTTTCCTATTTTCCAGATTATGCAATCATCACAAACATTGACTTCGACCACCCCGACTATTTTGCCAATATTGATGACGTCTTTTCTGCATTTCAGCAAATGGCGGAACAAGTGAAAAAAGCGATTGTCGCTTATGGTGACGATCCGTACTTGCAAAAGATCCAGGCGAAAGTGCCGATGTTGTTTTACGGATTTGGCGACGAAAACGATTTTCAGGCGCGCAACATTGTCAAAACGACTGAAGGGACAGCGTTTGACGTATTTGTGCGCAACACGTTTTTCTCCTCTTTCACCATTCCGCGCTTTGGCACCCATAACGTGCTCAATGCGCTCGCGGTCATCGCCCTTTGCCATTACGAAGGGGTGGACGCCGCCACCATCGCCGCCCGGCTGCAAACGTTCCAAGGGGTGAAGCGCCGCTTCAGTGAAAAAACGGTCGGGCGCCAAGTGTTAATTGACGATTACGCGCACCATCCGCGCGAAATTATGGCGACATTGGAGGCGGCGAGACAAAAGTACCCGGGGCGGGAAGTTGTCGCCATCTTCCAGCCGCACACGTATACGCGGACGCAGACGTTTTTGCGCGAGTTTGCCGAAAGTTTAAAGCAGGCTGACCACGTCTATTTGTGCGACATTTTCGGCTCGGCGCGCGAGCACGGAGGCAAGCTGTCCATCCGCGATTTGCAGGCGCAAATTCCGCGCTCGCAGCTGCTTGAGGAGGACAACATAGCTGTATTGAAGCAGCATCGCGACGCGGTGCTCGTGTTTATGGGCGCCGGTGATATTCAAAAGTTTCAACAGGCATACGAACAGGCCGTTCTTTCCGCCTGACGGCCGACGGGAAGCGGGCCGCGATGAAGACGGCCCGCTTTTTAACGGATTTCCGAAAGAAGCCTCCATCTCAAGGAGCGTAAAGGGCGCCGCTTGGTGAGCAGGCGGGGGATGCACTCTCAAAACGAGAGGGATCGCTCGGCCAACTTCCCGTCGATGGACGGGATGGCGCGAGAAGCCGCCACTTCAATATCCGCCAGGATATCGGAAGCGGGGGGTTCACTTAACTGCGCGCCGCCGCGCCTACGCGGAACGGACGGCTTTGATTTTCACCGGCGGGAGGCGGGGGCCCGCGCTTTTGCTGCGGATTGGCCGGGAAAGATCGAGCGCCGGGCAGGAAACGAAGGAGGCGATGTCGAAGTTTGAAAACGGGACGGAATAGGTACAAAGAGGACAAAACGGTCCGACAAGCAAGGGGGAGACAAGGTGGAATGGCTTTTGTACGCAAGCGCCGCACTCATCGCTGCCGCTTTTTTGCTTCTGGTAGTGTACATAGCGAAAACGCTCATCGTCTTGCAGGAGACGCTGCGCCGGCTGACGGCGGCGGTCAGCCATGCCGATGAACAAGTGCAAACGGTTGCGAAAGAGGTGGCCCGGCTTCTCCATACGGCCAACAACATCGCCGGCGATGTGCAAACCAAGACGGAAAAGTTAAACAGCGCGGTTGAGGCGGTGAATGAAATCGGCGGCACTGTTCGGTCGCTGAACCGCGCGCTTCGGCAGACAGCTGCCGCGCTGTCCGCAAGAGCGGGCCAAGGGCAAGAAAAGTGGGCGAAAGCGCTGCGTTGGGCAAATGTTTTGCTCGATCTATGGGAAAAATGGAGAGAAAGGGAACAACTGCGCAAAAAGGAGGGGATGCCAAATGGCAAAAAATAATGGTGGATTTTTGCTTGGGGCGCTTGTCGGCGGCATTGCCGGCGCGGCCGCTGCGCTGTTTTTAACGAGCGACAAAGGCCGGAAGTGGCTGGACGGTTTGAATCAGCCCGCCACGTGGGAGCCGGTGAAAGCGACAGCCCTCGAATGGATGGAAACAGCGAAAGAGAAAACGAAAGAGATCGCCGATTTCATCCCGCTGAAAACAGCCGGAAACGCAGAAGGTGGACAACGTGCTGACGGAAGCGTCCAAGAGGCGGCGATCCCCATTTCGGCCGCGGGGCTAAAAGGCGGGGAAAGCGCGGATGAAAGCGGCAAAGCAATGACAATCCCGATTCCGCCATCCGCCGGTCCGGCTGATCGCGAAACGCTGCAAAAGCTGCTTGAAGAAGCGGAAGCGGCGCTCGATGACGCTGAGCAAAACATGCCATACCGAAAAGAAACGGAGTGAGGGCGATGGGAATGGAGAAACTGGAGACGACCGAACAGTTTGACCGTCTCCTCAACGAAACGAACCGCTTTTTATTCGTGAAACATAGCCTGACATGCCCGATCAGCCAGGCGGCATTCCGCGAGTGTGAGACGTTCGCCGCCGATCATCCGGAGCTCGCCGTCTATTGTTTGTATGTTCAAGAGGCGCGCCCGCTTTCCACGTACATCGCGAAGCTGACGGGCGTTAAGCATGAGTCGCCGCAAGTGCTGTTGTTTGAAAACGGCCGGGTCGTCTGGCATACGTCCCATTGGAATATTACGTATGAGGCGTTAACAACGCACACCGCCGCCGTATAACCGCCTGCTGGGCAGGCGGTTTTGGCCGTTCGTTTTGCTTTACCACTTAAAAGCGTTTAATCAAAAAAGCATTTTTTTCGTGACAACCAAGATTTCATCCAGTATAATAAAGACTAATTACAAAACCTAGCCGTTATGTTGCCGGACGGGGAGAAGTGCCGCAAGCGCGGCTTGCCGGCGTCCTGCGGGCGACTAGGAGCGCGAAACATCGCACGACATTTGGCGAAAGGATGGGGGAAGCATGAGCAACGAAAGATTAGATGAGCTGCGGGCGAGAGTCGACGAAATCAACTTGCAACTGTTGGAACTGATCAATGAACGGGGACGGCTCGTCCAAGAAATCGGCAAAATCAAAGAAACGCAAGGGACGCACCGCTATGATCCGGTGCGCGAGCGGAAAATGCTCGACCTCATTTCCGAGCATAACGACGGTCCGTTTGAAACATCGACGCTGCAGCACATTTTCAAGGAAATTTTCAAAGCGGCGCTCGAGCTGCAAGAAGATGACCATCGAAAAGCGCTGCTCGTCTCGCGGAAAAAGCATCCGGAAAACACGATCGTCGAGGTGAAGGGCGAACGGATCGGCGATGGCAACCAATATTTCGTCATGGGCCCGTGTGCCGTAGAAAGCTACGAGCAAGTGGCCGCGGTCGCCGATGCGGTGAAAAAACAAGGCATTAAGCTGTTGCGCGGCGGCGCGTACAAACCGCGCACTTCGCCGTACGATTTCCAAGGGCTCGGCGTTGAAGGGCTGAAAATTTTGAAACGGATCGCCGATGAATTTGATTTGGCCGTCATCAGCGAAATCGTCACGCCGGCCGATATTGAGACCGCCTTGGATTATATCGACGTCATCCAAATCGGCGCGCGCAACATGCAAAACTTTGAATTGCTGAAAGCGGCCGGTCAGGTGAACAAGCCAATTTTGTTAAAACGCGGTCTGGCCGCGACGATCGAAGAATTCATCAACGCCGCTGAATACATCATGTCGCAAGGCAATGGGCAAATCATTTTGTGCGAGCGCGGCATCCGCACGTACGAGCGGGCGACGCGCAATACGCTCGACATTTCCGCCGTGCCGATCTTAAAGAAAGAAACCCACTTGCCGGTGTTCGTCGATGTCACCCATTCGACCGGGCGGCGCGATTTGCTCATTCCGTGCGCCAAAGCGGCGTTGGCGATCGGCGCTGACGGCGTCATGGCCGAAGTCCACCCGGATCCGGCTGTCGCCTTGTCCGATTCCGCCCAACAAATGGACATCGCCCAATTCAACGAGTTTATGGAAGAAGTACGCGCCTTCCAACGTCAGTTCGTTCAGGCGTAAAACCGCTTCCCCTTCGGTTTCGGCCGGAGGGGATTTTTCTCGTTCCGATCCGTATCGGAAGAACATGGCCATAAGTGCGGCTTTGAGGAGTGGAAACATGGCCGCCTTTGGTGTGCACATTTTCGGAGAAAAGCGGAGGTGGACGGAAGGCAGCCGAACGTGTGCGTGTTTCTTTCCGGTTCGTGATAACATCTCGTTTTGCATGACATTGTTCCAACGCTTTTTGGGCAAACTATCGATGAACGGTTTGTGAACAAACCAGCAAAATCATTGCCATTTCGTTGCGTGTCGGCCATAATGTATCGTATGATAGTTGTACATATATCGGAACTCTCACCGGTTACCGGATCGAGGAAAAAGGAGTGAACGGAATGACCGTAACGATTTATGACGTGGCGCGGGAGGCGAACGTTTCGATGGCGACGGTCTCGCGCGTCGTAAACGGCAACCCGAACGTCAAGCCGTCGACAAGGAAAAAAGTATTGGAAGCGATCGAGCGGCTTGGCTACCGTCCGAATGCGGTGGCGCGGGGTCTTGCCAGCAAAAAAACGACAACGGTCGGGGTGATCATCCCGGATATTTCGAGCATCTTCTTTGCCGAGCTGGCGCGCGGCATTGAAGATATTGCGACGATGTATAAATACAACATTATTTTAAGCAATTCCGACCAAAACAAAGAAAAAGAGCTGCATTTGCTCAATACGATGCTCGCAAAACAAGTGGACGGCATTTTGTTTATGGGCGGAACGATCACCGAAGAGCATGTCGCTGAGTTTCAAAAATCGTCCGTGCCGATCGTGCTTGCGGCGACAGTGGAGCCCAACCATACGATCCCATCGGTCAACATCGACTACGAGCAGGCCGCGTTTGAAGCGGTGACGTATTTGCTTGAGAAAGGAAACCGGCGCGTGGCTTACGTAACCGGTCCGACCGACGACCCGATTAACCAGCGGAAACTGGCCGGCTACCGTCGGGCGCTTGAGGAGCAAGGAGTGCCGTATGAAGAAGAACTCGTCGTGGAAGGCGACAACTCATACGACTCCGGTTTGGAAGCGTACGAGAAAATCATGGAGCTTGCCGAACGGCCGACGGCGGTATTTGCCGGAACGGACGAAATGGCGCTCGGCATCATTCACAGCGCCCAAGATCATGGCGTGCGCGTGCCGGACGAGTTGGAAGTCGTCGGCTTTGACAACACAAGGCTGGCGACGATGGTGCGGCCGCGGCTGACGACCGTTGTGCAGCCGATGTATGACATCGGCGCGGTGGCGATGCGGTTATTGACAAAGTATATGAACAAGGAACAAGTTGACAACCATATCGTTGTCTTGCCGCACCGGCTCGAGACGCGCGAGTCGACGAAGTAGGCAGCGGGAAAAGAGGGGGTGTCTCAAAAGCAACGAGACACCCTTTTTCATGGCGGTCGATCAGCATTAAACCGGTTCCCCCTTCTCCACTCTTGTCTTTCACTGAAGGATGGACGGGCGGTTTGCTTCCCCACTTCGCTAACACTTGAAGCGGGGGCTTCTCGCCCGCTTTCGATGAATGCCTGAAAGCGACATGCTAGAAGCCGCGGCCCGCCGGCGCCGCAAGCGAAGGCCAGGACGGCTCGGTGAACGGGGGCAAAGCTTCCTAGTTTGAAAACGGCTTGATTCGGCTGCGCGCCCATTCCGTCAAGCCAAACGGAAAGCGTGCGGAGAGAGCCGCGGCCCGCCCTTTTGTCAATGGAACAGGCGAATCCATGTGCGTCCGGGGGCCGGCCAACGGAAGTCAAGTGCCCGCGCGCCGCTGGCTGCGGATAAAATACAACGCTTTTTCCACCGTCTGGGCGTTTTTTTCGCTAATTTCCGCCTTGCGTGGGATCGGCGGGTACAGTCCGTCCGGGTCGTCCCATTCAAACGGCAGTGTGACGGGTGAAAGCGGTCGCCACCGTTCGCGCCACTCAACCGGCAGTGAGCCGGAAATATCGGATTGTTCCGTCATTTCCAGCCAAAGAAACGCCCACGCCCGCGGCACGACGCGCCAAATGTCATATCCGCCGCCGCCGACCGCGATCCAGCGCCCGCGGCAATATTCATGGGCGATTTGATGGGCGAGCTTCGGAATGGCGCGGTACGTTTTCATCGTCACCGACAAATGGGTGAGCGGATCATAATAGTGGGCGTCGACCCCGTTTTGCGTCACGATGACATCGGGGCGGAAAAAGTCGGCGATTTCCCTTAGCGCCGTCGTGTAGGCCGCGATCCATGATTCGTCTTCCGTAAACGCATCGACCGGAATGTTGAACGAATAGCCGTATCCGGCGCCGTGGCCGCGCTCGTTGACGTTTCCCGTCCCCGGAAACAAGTACCGTCCGGTCTCATGGATCGAGAAGGTGCATACGTTCGGATCGTCGTAAAACGCCCATTGCACCCCGTCGCCATGGTGGGCGTCGGTGTCGACATACAACACGCGCAGCCCGTATTTTTCGCGAATGTATTGAATGGCGACCGCGCTGTCGTTGTAGACGCAAAAGCCGGACGCTTTGCCGCGGAACCCGTGATGCAAGCCGCCGCCAAGGTTGAGCGCGTGCTCTGCCCGGCCGGATAAGACACAGTCCACGGCCGTCAGCGTGCTGCCGACAAGGAGCGCGCTCGCCTCGTGCATGTTCGGGAAAATCGGCGTGTCCTCGGTGCCGAGACCGTAGTTGAGCGCCGCTGTCTCAGACAGCTCGCCGCGCCCGGCGGCTTTGACCGCCTCGATGTACGCCCGGTCGTGGATGAGGCCGAGCTCCTCGTCTGTCGCCATGCGCGGAGGGACGATATGCCGGTCATCGAGCGCGCCGGCCGACCGCAGTAAATCGTACGTCAGTTTGACCCGCAGCTGGTTGAACGGATGATCGTCATGAAATTTATATTGAAGAAATTCGTCGCTATACACAAATACGCACGTTTCGCTCATGACGTAACCCCCGGCAAGTTCGGCCATAGCACCGTATAGCCGGCCTTTTTCAAGTCATGGATCAAACTGATCGGGTTCATCGTTTGCACGCGAAACACTAAAATCTTATAGTTTGGATCACTGTCTGGGTAAAGAAGGACGCTGGCGATATTGACGTGGCGCTCGGCGATGATGGCCGCCGCCTTGCCAAGCATGCCGGTTTCATTCGGCACCTTGATTTCGATTTGCGATCCGGGCTGATGGGCGCCGGTCAGCTGAATGAGCGTATGCAATAAATCTGTTTCGGTGATGATGCCAACGAGCTTTCCGCCGTTGACGACCGGCAGGCAGCCGATCCGGTGCTCGTAAAAGAGCGCGGCCACTTCTTCGACAAAATCGAGCGGATGGCCGACGATGACGTCCGTTTTCATAATCGTGCTGACCGGTTTTTGCAAGTCATCCAGCTGTTCGTGAAGATGAAAAATGGATGGGCTGGCGTCGCGCAAATCACGGTCGGTCACAAGACCGACTAACCGCCCTTCCCCGTCGACGACCGGAAGATGGCGGATGCGGTGATGCCGGAGCAGCTGCAGCGCTTCGGCGATCGTATTGGTGGCGCGGAGCGTGACCACCGTTGTTTTCATGACTTGTTCCACAATCATAGTTCTCCTCTCCCCCCTTTGCGTATCGCACGCTTAGTACATATAACGGTTCATAAACCGAAGCCGGTCAAACCGTTGAATCGATTCCGGATCGACCCGTTTGCCGATGCGGACCATCAGGCAGTTCGCCGGGTGGGAACAAATTTCCGGGTCGTCGGTCGCATACCAGACGAGCCCGCCGGCGTTCATCATTTTCTCCATCATTTTCCGGTATTCCCACACGTTCAGCCCCGTGCCTTTTAAATCCCAATGCCAGTAATATTCGGTCGTAATGATGATGTAATCTTCCATGGCGTCGTCCATCATGGACACGATGAGCAAGTTTTTCCCGACGCCACATCCGCGAAACTCGGGAATGACTTCAATGGCGCCTAGCTCAAGCAAATTTTCCATGTTTCCTTCCGACCACCGCTCAAGCGGGTCGGGATATAAAAACGTGACATAACCGACGATCATATCGCCGCGGCGGGCGATGATGATCCGCCCTTCCGGCAGTTTGGCGATCCCGATCAACGCTTCATGCTGTTTGGCGGGCGGGCGGAAGGCAGTTAAGTCGCGGTGAAACTCATAGCCGGCCAACGCTTCCGCCGTCACCGGCCCTTCGATGAGAAGCGTTCCGTTCGGCGTTTTCAGCTCCTTGGCGTTATACGTTTTTGGATGTTCCATTCGGCCACCACCTGGATTCATTGTTCTTCCTCCATTATACCGGAAATCCATCCTCCATTGGCGCAATTCAAAAAAATTTCAAAGAAATAGGGACGAGGAATATTTTAAAAATTGAGAATCTGTTTATTATCCACTATAATAGAAATGTAACCACTTACATAAGGGGGATCGGAGAATGAAAACGGAACTGTTGCCAGTCGTACAAGGGGACTACAACTTGAAAAACTACGAGGAAACATACAAGCAATTTCAATGGTCGGAAACAGAGAAAGCGTTTTCTTGGTATGAGACGGGACGGGTCAACATGGCGTACGAGGCGATCGACCGCCATGCTGAGTCGTTCCGCAAAAATAAAGTGGCGCTTTACTATCGGGATGCGGTGCGCAATGAGAAATATACGTTTAAAGAAATGAAAGAAATGTCGAACAAAGTGGCCAACGTCTTGAAAAATGTGGCCGAGATTGGAAAAGGCGACCGCGTGTTCGTCTTTATGCCGCGCTCGCCGGAACTGTACTTCACGGTGCTCGGCATCATTAAAACCGGCGCCATCGTCGGGCCGCTGTTTGAAGCGTTCATGGAAGGCGCGGTGCGCGACCGTCTTGAAGACAGCGGGGCGAAAGCGATCGTCACGACCCCGGAACTCTTGCCGCGCGTGCCGGTCAACGACTTGCCGGAGTTACAATACGTCTTTTTGGTCGGCGACGGCATTGTTGAGGAAGGGCCGTACATCGATTTGAAAAAGCGGATGAACGAGGCGAGCAAGCACTTTGACATCGAATGGGTCGACCGCCAAGACGGCTTGATTTTGCACTATACGTCCGGTTCGACCGGAAAACCGAAAGGCGTCCTGCACGTTCATAACGCCATGATCCAGCACTATCAAACGGCCAAATGGGTGTTGGATTTAAAAGAAGACGACGTTTATTGGTGCACGGCCGACCCGGGGTGGGTGACCGGGACATCGTACGGCATTTTCGGCCCATGGCTGTGCGGGGCGTCAAGCGTTATCGTCGGCGGCCGCTTCAGCCCGGACGCCTGGTATGAAACGATCGAAGAGTTCGGCGTCACCGTCTGGTACAGCGCGCCGACGGCGTTCCGCATGCTGATGGGCGCCGGCGATGAAGTGGTGAAAAAATATGACTTAAGCTCGCTCCGTCACATTTTGAGCGTCGGCGAGCCGCTCAACCCGGAAGTCATCCGCTGGGGGCTGAAAGTGTTCGGACGCCGCATTCACGATACGTGGTGGATGACGGAAACAGGGGCGCATCTCATCTGCAACTACCCGTGCATGGAAATCAAGCCGGGATCGATGGGGAAACCGATTCCGGGCGTCGAGGCGGCGATCGTCGACGATCACGGAAACGTCCTGCCGCCGTACCGGATGGGCAACCTCGCGATTAAAAAAGGCTGGCCGTCGATGATGAAGACGATTTGGAACAACCCGCAAAAATACGAATCGTACTTCATCGGCGACTGGTACGTATCAGGCGACTCGGCCTATATGGACGAAGACGGCTATTTCTGGTTCCAAGGGCGCGTCGACGATGTCATCAACACATCGGGCGAGCGCGTCGGGCCGTTTGAAGTCGAAAGCAAGCTCGTCGAGCATCCGGCCGTGGCCGAAGCCGGCGTCATCGGCAAGCCGGATCCGGTGCGCGGGGAAATCATCAAAGCGTTCATTGCGCTCCGCGAAGGCTACGAGCCGTCTGAGGAATTGAAGGAAGACATCCGCCAGTTCGTGAAGAAAGGGCTCGCCGCCCATGCCGCACCGCGCGAAATCGAGTTCCGCGACAAACTGCCGAAAACGCGGAGCGGGAAAATCATGCGCCGCGTCTTGAAAGCGTGGGAGCTGAACTTGCCGACCGGCGACTTGTCGACGTTGGAAGATTAATCATGAAACCGGCGCCCGGAGCAATGCCGCTCCGGACGCTTTTTTATTGGCGCCGGCATGAAACTAAAACGGGGGGGGGCGCACGTTTTCCCAAAAAGCGGCAAAAGAAGCGGAGCCGTTAGGGGGCGGATAGAGAAAACGGCCGCAAAGAGCGGCGGCGAAAGGCTCCCTCCCCTCCCCTGATCAAGGTTCCCCCATAAAAAAACGTTCCAACCGAATGGTTGGAACGCCTCCCGATCAGTTAGCGGGGAGAGGGCGGGGGAGCGGTGTGGCCTCCCGCGTTGTCCGCGCCGGCGGGCGGATTGGCCGGTTGGGCCGCCGGCAACGTGATTTGGCCCGATGGCGCCGATTCCCGACCGGCAATATCCACAGCGGTGACATAATAAACCGCTCCCGGTTTGAGGGCGGAAAAGGAAGCCGATTCCCCCTCTTTAATGGTGGCGACGATTTGCCGCTTCCCGGTTTCACTCACTTGATAGACGCGGTAGCCGATGACATCGCGCTCTCCATGGCGGGGCCAGACGAGCTGATTGCCGCTCAGACGGGCGGCCGGCGGGGCGGGGACGCGTCCGTTTTCTTTTAGCGTGCCGACAACCAACGCATCGCCAGCCCACGCCGTTCCATCGATCCCCCACTGATTGAGCAAGGCAGGATTGACGATGACCCCGCGGGTGACAAACTCTCTAGGCGTCGTCTCGAGCGCCGCATACCGCTTTCCGTCAACGACGACAAACTGTCCTTCGGTCAAATAGTCCTCGCTTCCTTGTTTTGGGGTAAACTTCGCATTATACAAATCATAGCGGACGAGTCCGGCTTTTTCGCATGCCGCTGACGGGCTGAATCCGCTCGCGGCGCAATACGCGCGGCGAACAATGCCGCCCGGCATTAAAAACCGTTCCGGCGGATCGATGAGCTTTGGTTTTACACGGTAGGCGGCATTCATAAACTGCGCCCATAGCAGTTGGGTGCGCCGGCTGTACGAAAGCCCTTTGTAGCGCGATTCAAGCGGCGCCGGCCGGTCGTAGCCGATCCAAACGCCGAACGTGACATTCGGGTTCGTGGCCACAAACCACGAATCGCGATTGTCCTGCGATGTTCCGGTTTTGCCTGCCCAGTCCGAAGAAAACGTCAAGTACCCCGGCACCGACGAGGCCGTGCCGCCATGCAGCACGTCGCGCATCATATCGATCATCAAGTACGACGTCTGCGGAGAAAAGACCGGAACCGGCTTGCTTGTATGCTCGTAAACGATCTTTCCGTCGCTGTCGGTAATTTTTTCGATCATATACGCATCGACAAAGGAACCGTAATTGGCAAATGTCGCATACGCGTTGACGTTTTCTTCAACAGTGACCCCGATATGCG
Source organism: Geobacillus genomosp. 3 (assembly GCF_000445995.2). GTDB lineage: Bacteria > Bacillota > Bacilli > Bacillales > Anoxybacillaceae > Geobacillus. The sequence continues at coordinate 2,712,483 of NC_022080.4, read as the reverse complement.
TTCCGCCGATCGCCAAGGACGGATTCGCCTCTTCTTGCTTGGCGACGCTTGTGATCCCCATTTTATGCAAGTAGTCGACCGGATGGCGGCTTTGGATTTTCATATACGTCCGAATGGCCGGGATGTTGTACGACTGTTGGAGCGCGCGCCGCGCCGAGACGAGGCCGTGCATTTTTCCGTCGGCGTTTTGCGGCGTATACGAGCCGATCGAAAGCGGAAGGTCGGGAATGACCGATCCGGGTTGAACGATGCCCATCTCCATCGCCGGTGCGTACACTAAGAGCGGCTTCATCGTTGAACCGTTTGAACGGTACGCCTGGGTGGCGTGATTGAGCTGTTCGCGCCCGTAATCGCGGCCGCCGACAAAGCTGATGATTTTGCCCGTTTTGTTTTCAATCAGCATCGCCCCGACTTCAACCGGCTGGCGATGGATGACCGTTTTCCCCGTTTGCTTGTCTTGCGTGCGATACACACGATCGCGCCCGTAATACGGATAGCGGGCGGCCACCTCCTGCATCCGTTCATAAATGTCTTTGTCGATCGTCGTATAAATGCGCAATCCCCCTTGCCGCAGCGCTTTTTCCGCCTCGCCGAGGTAGCGGCGGCGGAGGTCGGCATCGCGCGCCCACTCTTTCGCCGAATGGCCGTCGCGTTTGGCGAACGTTTCCGCCAGCACGTCTTTCGCCCGCCGCTCAATTTCCATCGTCAAAAACGGATACCGTTCAAACGGCGACGGCTTCGGCGGGGCGAAATGTTTCGCTACATCGTAGGCGAGCGCTTCTTGATATTGCGCTTCGGAAATATAGCCGGCCCGCTTCATCCGGTACAGCACCGTTTTCATCCGCTTCAAACCGGCCGAGATATCTTGTTTAAGGCGGCCGTCAGCGGCAAACGGTGTGTACACGAACGGGTTTTGCGGCAAGCCGGCTAAAAACGCCGCCTGCGCCAAATTCAGCTCTTTGGCGTCGACGCCAAACACCCCTTGGGCGGCGGCTTGGATGCCGGCAATGTTGCGCCCGGACGAGCTGCGGCCGAACGGGACGACGTTTAAGTAGGCTTCCAAAATCTCTTCTTTTGAAAAAAAGCGCTCAAGGCGCAGCGCCAACAACATTTCCTTCGCCTTGCGCTCAAACGACACTTCGCTCGTCAGCAGCTGGTTTTTGACAAGCTGCTGCGTGAGCGTGCTGCCGCCGCTTTTGATCGGCGAGTTGGTCACTTCTTGAAACATGGCGCGAATAACGGCCTTTGGAACGACACCGTCATGCTCGTAAAAATGCTCATCTTCCGTGGCGATCACCGCCTGCACGACATACGGGGAGACGTCGGAAAGGGGCACCGCCTCGCGGTCGAGATCAGACCGGAACCGCCCTAAATAGACGCCGTTGGCAAAATACATATGGCTTGTTTCTTCATAACTATAAATCTCGCTTTTCATTTTGTCTTGCGAGGGGACCGCCATATCTTTCACCAAAAAGGCGAAATAGCCGGCGCCGGCGCCAACGGCCAAACAAACGAGGCAGAGCGCGGCGATGAGCAAAATAAGGGTGACATTCCAAACGACGTCATATGTAAGCGAAAAATAATGCCACACTTTTTGCAAAGAAGCGCGAAACTGTTTTTGTTCCATGCCGGGCCCCCTATACTGGCAAATCATATATATAAGTATAACATAGTCGCGCGCGCCGTTGCGGAATTTTGTCGCTTTTTCACCGTTTGTGGCGAAAGAAGCCGGAGTTGACAGCGCGTATGTCTATATGGTAAAAGAATGTATATATTCATACCGAAAAAGCGATGACGGGAACGAGTAGCGGTTGCTTCCCTGGTGCAGAGAGCTGGCGGACGGTGCGAGCCAGTCCATAGGCAAACGTGAATTACCTCCCCGAGCAGCGATGGCGAACGGCTTGCGCCCAGTAGCCATCCGCCGGCATGCGCCGTTACCGAAATGAGCGGGAAAGCAGAGCGCTTTCCAAGTAGGGTGGTACCGCGACGAACACTCGCCCCTTCAGACAGGGCGGGTGTTTTCTTTTTGTCTGACATTTCATAACGAGGTGAGGAACATGGATTTGCTTGCAGAACTGCAATGGCGCGGGCTCGTCAACCAAACGACAGACGAAGACGGGCTCCGGAACCTGTTGAATGAGGAGCGAGTGACGCTTTATTGCGGGTTTGACCCGACCGCTGACAGTTTGCATATCGGCAATTTAGCGGCCATTTTGACGTTGCGCCGCTTCCAGCAGGCCGGACACCGGCCGGTCGCTTTAGTCGGCGGGGCGACCGGGTTGATCGGCGACCCGAGCGGCAAAAAAAGCGAGCGCACGCTCAACGCCAAAGAAACGGTCGAAGCGTGGAGCGCCCGCATTAAAGAGCAGCTCAGCCGCTTTTTAGATTTTGAGGCCGATGGGAATGCGGCCGAAATTAAAAACAACTACGACTGGATCGGGCCGCTGGATGTCGTGACGTTTTTGCGCGACGTCGGCAAACATTTCAGCATCAATTACATGCTGGCGAAAGAGTCGGTGCAGTCGCGCATCGAAACGGGCATTTCATTTACCGAGTTTACGTATATGATGCTGCAGGCGTACGATTTCCTCCGTTTGTACGAGACCGAACAATGCCGCCTGCAAATCGGCGGGAGCGACCAGTGGGGCAACATCACAGCCGGGCTTGAGCTCATCCGCAAAACGAAAGGGGAAGCGAAAGCGTTCGGTTTGACGATCCCGCTTGTGACGAAAGCCGACGGCACGAAATTCGGCAAAACGGAAAGCGGCACGATTTGGCTTGATGCGGACAAAACGTCGCCGTATGAGTTTTACCAATTTTGGATCAACACCGATGACCGCGATGTCATCCGTTACTTGAAATACTTCACGTTCCTGTCGAAAGAAGAGATCGACGCGCTCGAGCAACAATTGCGTGAGGCGCCGGAGAAGCGGGCGGCGCAAAAGGCGCTCGCCGAAGAAGTGACCAGGCTTGTGCACGGTGAAGAGGCGCTCAAGCAGGCGATCCGCATTTCCGAAGCGCTCTTTAGCGGCGACATCGCCAACTTGACGGCCGCGGAAATCGAGCAAGGGTTTAAAGACGTGCCGTCATTCGTCCATGAAGGCGGCGACATTCCGCTTGTCGAGCTGCTCGTTGCCGCGAACATTTCGCCGTCCAAACGCCAGGCGCGCGAAGACATTCAAAACGGCGCCATTTATGTGAACGGCGAACGCATTCAAGACGTTGGGGCGGTTCTGACCGAGGGGCATCGTCTCGAAGGGCGGTTTACCGTCATCCGCCGCGGCAAGAAAAAATATTCCTTAATCCGCTACGCCTAAACAGAAAAAGATCCGAAATGCATTGGCATTTCGGATCTTTTTTGCGCCTTAACGCGAGTAGAACTCGACGATGAGCGCTTCGTTGATTTCCGCCGGCAGTTCGGAACGTTCCGGCAGGCGCGTGTACGTACCTTCCAGTTTTTCCGGATCAAACGACAAATAGTCCGGAACGAAGTTGTTCGCTTCCATCGCTTCTTTGATCACTTGCAAGTTGCGCGATTTTTCGCGGACCGCGATCGTTTGCCCCGGTTTGACGCGGTACGACGGGATGTTGACGCGGTTGCCGTCGACCAAAATGTGGCCGTGCGTCACAAGCTGGCGGGCTTGGCGGCGCGTGCGGGCCAACCCTAAACGGTAGACGAGGTTGTCAAGGCGCGATTCGAGCAAAACCATAAAGTTTTCGCCGTGTTTGCCCGGCATTTTGCCCGCTTCTTCAAACGTTTTGCGGAATTGGCGCTCGTTGACGCCGTACAGATGGCGCAGCTTTTGTTTTTCTTGCAGCTGCAAGCCATATTCCGACAACTTTCTCCGTTGGCCTGGGCCGTGTTGGCCTGGCGCGTACGGACGTTTTTGCAGTTCTTTCCCCGTGCCGCTTAACGAGATGCCGAGGCGGCGGGAAATTTTCCATGTAGGTCCCGTATAACGAGCCATTTATTGCTCCTCCTTATGCTTTTATTCCCGTAAAATAAAAGCAGATGTGCGCCAACAATTATGGCCATTTTGTTTTCATGTATCCTCGCTCTAGCAGCTAAGAGTTACACGATACACCTCGGCGGGCCGAGGAACAAAATGAACCATAAAGGTGGGCACAAAGGCTGCTATATTTTACACAAAGGTTATTATATGATTTTTACAGAGGGAAGTCAATATTTTGTTTCCCTTCTTCACTATTTGTATGATATAATAAAAGATGCAATTTTTAGAAAAATTTTGTCATCCATTCTCTCATTTGGAATGATGATGCCAGTTTAGGTGGAAAAGGCGATGAAACGGGAAGAAACGAAACGATATGAATCGTTTAAACAAAAATTTTTCCACTGGTTTTTGGCGTTTCAGGACGACGGGCCGTTTTCGGCAGCGGCAGGCGGGCTGTTGGCGCTGTTGAAAGAAGAGCTGGCGCTGCAAGGGGCCGCGCTGTATTTGTTTGACCCGTCGCGCGACTCTTTTTATCTTGAGGCGGCCGCAGGCGGGCTGCCGGCGGCGGGGCGGATTGCGGCGGGCAAAGGGCGGGAGATCGTTGTGGTGGATGACGGCGGGCCGCGTCTGGCCGCCCGCCTCTTTTTCCTGCTTTCCGAAGAGGCGCCGGCGATGGTTGAGCTTGTGTATGAAAAAGGCCGCAGCATCGATGAACCGCTGCTTGAAACGCTGAGAGCGGATTTGGCCCGGTTGTTCCGCAAACTAGGTGCGCTGTCACAAGGGAAGGGCGAGGAGAACCGGTACGAGCAGCTGCATCGCTTTGCGGCCAAAATCCATTCCACGATGCAAATTGACGATGTGTTGGAAGAAATTATTCGCACGCTGCAAAATGTCTATCCTTCGTTTACATACTATCTTCTGTTGTCGCACGATAACCACGTGCGCGGGAACTTGCCGATTAAACCGCTGATGTTGGACGAGGGGGAAGGGCAAACGGCGGCGCTGCGGGCGTTTTTGACCGGGCAGGTGCAGTGCGAGGAGACGGCGGCGCCGCAGCGCTCAGTGCTGTATGCGCCCATTAAAGGGGTGCAAGCGGTGTATGGGGTGATTCAAATTATCGCCCCGCACGCGGCGCCATTTCCGAGGCGGGAAATGAATTTTATTTCGCTGTTGGCCGGGACGGCCGGCAGCGCGCTTGAGAACGCCAAGCTGTACGAGCAGTCGCGCCGGCTTGTCAGTGACTTGCAGCTCATCAATGACACGATGCGCGAACTGAACGCCCGGTTGCGGCTGTATGAAGGAATTGAGTATATGGTGGCGCAAATTCGCCGGTCGTTCGGCGCTGATGAAGTCGGGTTTTTCTTGTTTGCCGGCGGCCGGCGCGAACTTTTGCCGGGAAGCACGCCGTTTTTTGCCGACGCATCAGCCGGACGCTATGTCGAATGGGTCGAAGAGCGGCGCCGCAGCGGAAATGATATTATCTTTGCCGGCGATGTACACCCATCCGCTTTTGGGCCGTTTCGCTCCGTCATGGCGGCGCCGATGCTGCAAAATAAAGAGACAAAAGGCGTCTGCATCGTGCTCGCCCGCGAGCCGTACCGGTTTACGTTTGATATGTTTAAGCTGCTTGAGTCGCTCGTTCAGCACTCGACACTGGCGTTTATGAACGCGATTTTGCGCGAAGAACTCGAAAAACTCGTCGTCACCGATTATTTGACGAAGCTGTATACGCGCCGTTATTTGGATGAGGCGATCCAAAAATCGATGGAAGCGGATGCATTTGGGGCGCTTCTTTTAATTGACATCGATAACTTTAAGCAAATTAACGATCTTTACGGTCACCAAACAGGCGACGATGTGCTCGTTCAAGTGGCGGAGATGATCCGCGCCAACATTCGCGATGACGATATAGCAGCGCGCTGGGGCGGGGAAGAGATGGCCTTGTATTTGCCGAACGTGGCGCTCGCTGACGCCGTTTCGGTTGCCCGCCGCATCGTTGAAAAAGTGAGGGAGCACACGATTCCGCCTGTGACCGTTTCGTGTGGCATTTCATGGTGGGGACGCCATTGCCGTGATGATGCACAACAGCTGTTCAAACGGGCGGATGCGGCGCTGTATATGGCGAAGGAGACGGGGAAAAATTGCATTTTTGTCCATGACCACTGTCAATCGTATAAAGTGTGAAAAAGGAATCCGAACAGGCGGATTCCTTCTTCACGCCGGCCGCTGTTTCAGCTTATGGCGAAACGAGCACACCGGCAAATTGCTCTAAATAGCGGCGGTCAACGTCATCAAAGCGGTTTTTCACCGGACTGTCGATGTCAAGGACGCCGATGACGCGCCCTTCCTTCATGAGCGGCACGACGATTTCCGATTGGGACGCCGCATCGCAAGCGATATGGCCTGGAAATTCGTGCACATCCGGGACGACGATCGTCCGCCGCTCGGCGGCCGCCGTGCCGCACACCCCCTTGCCAAACGGAATGCGGACGCACGCCGGCAAGCCTTGGAACGGGCCGAGCACAAGCTCGTCGCCATCCGTCAAGTAAAACCCGACCCAGTTGATATCGGGGAGGAATTGATGGAGCAGGGCGGCGGCGTTCGCCAAGTTGGCGATCATGCTCGGCTCACCGGCGATGAGCGCCTTCAGCTGCTCGATGACGAGCGCATAATTTTCTTCGCGTGTACCGCTGTAGACAGTTGGATGAAACACTTAGTTGCCCTCCTTTTTTGGCCCATTTTTAGGATGACGTCCGGCGGCTGTCAAACCGAAAGCGCCTCGCGATCCATGACGTCCCGCCCTTGATGCAAGTCGGCGGCGCAATGGGCGTCCGAACCGTACACGATCGGGATGCCGCGCCGCTGCGCTTCGGCAATGAGAGAGTTGGGCGGATACGGCTCGCGGCAGAGCGGTTTGGCGGCGCCGGCGCCGTTGTAGTCGATTTCATAGCCGAACTGCTCGATGCTATCGAGAATGGCCAACATGCGCCCGGTCATCGGCTCGCGGCACGGAAAGCGGCGCCAAAACTTGCGCACAAGCGTCATATGGCCGATGCGTTTCGGTTTGTAGCGGCCAAGGTCGGCGCGGATGGACTGATGCACCGTGTCGTAATAGGCCGCGTGCACACGCTCGACCGAGCCGAACAGACGGACGATGTCGGCAAACATGTCAGCGCTGTAGTCAAGGCATACGTATCGGCCTTCGTGCGCTAAAAAATGAACCGATAAAATGCTGTCGTCAAGGAGCGGGCCGACCTCATCGAGCAGCCGGGCGGTCTCTTCCTCAAAGCCGGGGATAAAGTCGACCTCAAGCCCGACGCGGATCGTAATATCATGGCGGTAGCGCGCTTTCACATCGGCAACGGCGGCCAAATAGCGTTCCAACGCGCTGTGCGCCATGGCGCTGTCCTGCTCCGGCGTCGGGTCAAGAAACCGCTCCGGCAGCGGGGCATGTTCAGTGAAGGAAATGTCGGTGTAGCCGAGCGCAATCGCCCGTTCGACATATTGCTCGAGCCGGTCATGACTTCCGTGCGGGCAAAACGGTGTATGAATATGGCCGTCACGCAAAGCGGAGCCCCCCTTTCTTTTATATGTATCATAGCAAAACAAGTGAAGATTCTTGTAAAAAAAAAATAAAAATTTTGGTCAAAACATGTCGTGAACATGGTATCATAGAACCATTGAAAAACAAATATTTTTGCCTTCTCCGCCATTTTCATTCATTTCGGATTAGCTGGAGTGCAAGGGGGCATTCGTGTATGGAAATCGTATGGATCGTTCTGCTCCTCGGCGCAGGAGCAATCATATACAATCATATGTATCGGAAACGGATGTATCGGGAAATCGACCGGCTTGAGGAATGGAAAATCGAACTGATGAACCGGCCGGTGCCGGACGAGCTCGCGAAAGTGAAGCAGTTGAACATGACCGGGGAAACGGAGCAGCTGTTTGAACGATGGCGCCAACAATGGGATGAAATCGTGGCCGTGAAGCTGCCGAATGTCGAAGAACAGCTGTTTGACACCGAGACGCTTCTCGAGAAATATCGGTACCGGCAGGCGCGCCGGCTGCTCGGGCAAACGGAGGACGGGCTGCGCCGCCTTGAGGAAGAGGTGCATCAAATCATTCATGAAGTCAACGAGCTGATCGGAAGCGAAGAGCAGAGCCGGGCTGAAATTGAAGAGCTGCGCACCGCCCACCGGGAGGCGAAGAAAACGTTGCTCGCTTACCGGTATACGTTTGGAGCGGCTGCCGAGCTGCTCGATGTCCGCCTGGCCGAGGCGGAAAAGCACTTTCAGTCATTTGCGGAATTGACGGAAGCCGGCAACTACTTGGCGGCGCGTGACGTCGTTTTGGCGCTCAGGCAGGAGCTTGACCGCCTCGCTGCGATGATGAAGGACATTCCGGCGCTGCTTGGCGAGTGCCAAACGTCCCTTCCCGCCCAGCTTGCCGAGCTCGCTGACGGCTATCGGGAAATGGAACAAAACGGGTACATACTTGACCACTTGGATGTCGAACGCGCGATCGAGGAAAAACAGAACAAAATTCAGCAGTGTCTGGCGATGATTGGCGAGCTGCGTGTGGAAGAGGCAAAGCAGACGCTCGCCGAGCTGAAGGAGGAAATCGACGCGCTGTACGATTCACTTGAACAAGAAGTGCTGGCCCATCAGTATGTGCAGAAGGAAATGCCGCGCATTGGCGGCATGCTTGAAGAGCTCGCCGCCGACGCGAAAGAAACGCAGGCGGAAGCGCTGTTCGTCCAACAAAGCTACCATCTGCCGCCGGGCGACCTTGAAAAATACCGGAGCATTGAAAAGCAGCTGCACCAGCTGCAAAAGCGGTTTTGGCTCATCCATGACCGCGCCGCCGAGGCGAAAACTGCCTATTCGCTGCTAAAAGAAGAGCTGGAACAGCTCGTTGGGCACATCGGCATGATGAAGGAAGAGCATGAGCAGTTTCGGGTGATGCTGCAGACGTTGCGCAAAGACGAACTGATTGCCCGCGAAAAGCTCGACCACATGAGAAAAACGCTATCCGAAGCGCTTCGCCTCGTGCAAAAAAGCCGGCTGCCGGGGCTGTCGGAGTCTTATTCACACGAGCTTGCAGAGGCCAAAACGAGCTTGCAAACCGTCGCCGCCCGCCTTGAGGAAAAGCCGCTCGACATGCCGGCGGTCGACGAGGCGCTCGAAGAGGCCAAAGTGTCTGTTGAACGGTTGTATGAGCGGACAGTCGAAATGGTCGAACAGGCGGCGTTGGCCGAACGGACGATTCAATACGGCAACCGCTACCGCCGCCGTTATCCGGCGGTTCACAAAGGACTTGAGGAAGCCGAATTTTTGTTCCGCCATTACGATTACGAAGAAGCGCTCCGGCAGGCGGTGGCGACGATTGAAAGCGTTGAGCCGGGCGCGTTCAATCGCGTGCAGCAGCTTTGGCGGGCGGATGATGGGGGCGAAAGCTGATCCAAACCCGATAAATATCGGCAAAATCCGATATTTATCGGGTTTTTGGCGAATAATGTAAGTGTATGTGTGTTTTCATTGCTGTTTTCGGCCCGCTTTTATATGATGGTTATGTACATTTGCCGATGACGAGCGGAGGATGGAAACGATGATTTATCTTGATAACAGCGCGACGACGAAACCGTTCCCGGAAGTGATCGATTCGTTTGTCACGGTCGCGACGGACTATTTTGCCAATCCGTCTTCGCTCCATGGGCTGGGCATGAGGGCGGAACGGCTGCTTGGGCAGGCGCGCGAACAAATCGCCGCCATGCTGCGCGTCAAGGCGAACGAGGTTGTGTTCACGTCCGGCGGGACGGAAGCGAACAACTTCGCCATCAAAGGGGTCGCCTGGCAGTATCGGCAGCGCGGCCGGCACATCATTACGACAAAGATCGAGCATCCGTCCGTCGCAGAGCCGTGTCGCCAGCTGGAAGAGCTCGGCTTTGCGGTGACGTACTTGCCGGTTGACCGGGAAGGAAGAGTGTCACCCGCACAAATCGAACGCGCGCTGCGCGACGATACGATTCTCGTTTCAATCATGCATGTGAACAACGAAGTCGGCACCGTACAGCCGATTGAAGAAATCGGGGCGCTTTTAGCCCGCTATCCGAAGACGCTGTTTCATGTCGACCGGGTGCAAGGCATCAGCAAAGTGCCGCTCGATTTGAAACAGGCGGGCGTCGACTTATGCACGATATCGGCCCATAAATTTCACGGATTGCGCGGTGCCGGTGTACTGTACGTCCGCGAAGGCGTCCGCTTGGCGCCATTAATGGCCGGCGGCGGACAGGAAATGCGGTTTCGGTCCGGCACGGAAAATGTCGCCGCCATTGTCGCGATGGCCAAAGCGCTCCGCCTTGCCATGGAGAGATACGGGCGGGAGATCGACCGGCTCAAGGCGCTCAAAGACGAGTGGCTGACCGCTCTTTCCGCCATTCCGGACATTGAGATCAACACGCCGCGGGACGGCGCCGCCCCGCATATCATCAACTTTTCCTTAAAGCGCGGCATGAAGCCGGAAGTGTTCGTTCATGAACTGGAAAAAAGCGGTGTTTACGTCTCGACAACATCGGCTTGTTCGTCGAAAAAAAAGGCGCCGAGCCAAACGCTGCTGGCCATGGGGGTTGGCGAAGACCGGGCCGAGCGCGGCATCCGCATCAGCTTGTCGTTTGACAATACACGGGAAGAGATCGCGCCGGCAGTGGCGGCCATCCGACAGGCGATCAAAACATTAAGCGAGGTAACGGGATAATATGGAGATGAAGTATGACCGCATTTTAATCCGTTATGGGGAAATGACGACGAAAGGAAAAAACCGCAATGTGTTCGTGCGGCGGCTGAAACAAAACATCGCCCGCAAACTGCAGGCATTTCCTAGAATTCAGATTGAATATATGCGCGACCGGATGTACATTTTATTAAACGGTGAGCCGCACGAGCCGATCATCGACAAGCTGAAAACCGTCTTTGGCATCCATTCGTTCAGCTTGGCGATGAAATGCGAAAACGACTTGGCGGCGATCAAAGAAACGGCGCTCGCCGCCATCCGGCAGCTGCCGTACAAAGGAAAAACGTTTAAAGTGAGCGCCCGTCGCGTCAATAAACAGTTTCCGTACCGAAGCGACGAGTTGAACCATGAAATCGGGGCGCATATTTTGCGGCAGACGGACGACTTGACGGTCAATGTGCGCGAGCCGGACATCGATGTGCGCGTCGAAGTGCGCCAAGACGGCACGTATGTCACATGCCGCGACATTTTCGGCGCTGGCGGCCTGCCGGTCGGGACGAGCGGCAAGGCGATGCTCATGCTCTCCGGCGGCATCGACAGCCCGGTCGCTGGGTATTTGGCGATGAAGCGCGGCTTGGAAATTGAGGCGGTTCACTTTTTCAGCCCGCCGTTTACCAGCGAGCGGGCGAAGCAAAAGGTGATTGATTTAGTGCGCAAGCTGACGACGTACGGTGGAAAAATGAAGCTGCACATCGTGCCGTTTACCGAAGTGCAGCAAGCCATTTACCAAGGGGTGCCCAACGAATACTCGCTCATTTCCACCCGGCGGGCGATGTTAACCATTACGGATGCCTTGCGCCGCCGCCAGCGGGCGTTGGCGATCGTCACCGGGGAAAGTCTCGGCCAAGTGGCGAGCCAGACGCTTGAAAGCATGCACGTCATTAACGAAGTGACGAACACACCGATTTTGCGCCCGCTCATTTCCATGGATAAAATGGAAATTATCGAGATGGCGAAGCACATCGACACCCACGATATTTCGATTCTTCCATACGAAGACTGCTGCACCATTTTTACGCCGCGGGCGCCGAAAACGAAGCCAAAAAAAGAGAAAGTGCTCCATTATGAGCGCGAACTCGATCTCGCTCCGCTGCTCGAGAAGGCGATCAACGAGACGGAAACGATGGTGATGGACGAAGAGACTGGGCGGACGGACGAGTTTGCCGGACTGTTCTAAATCTCAAAATTTACCAAAAGCGTTGCTGCATATGGCCGTCTGTTTTCACACATTCTATAGACACAAGGAGGTGAAAACAGATGGCACGCAACAACAACAACAATCAATTGCTTGTTCCGGGTGCCCAACAAGCGCTCGAACAAATGAAATATGAAATCGCCCAAGAATTTGGCGTCAATTTAGGCGCTGACACGACTTCCCGCGCCAACGGTTCGGTCGGCGGCGAGATCACGAAACGTCTCGTAGCCATGGCGCAACAACAATTGGGCGGTGCACGCCAATTTTAATTTCATATGATGGCTTCACGGCGGGGTCTTCCCCGCCGTTTATCATTTTGAACGAGAAGATCCCCGCTTCCACGCGCGGGCGTCAGTGGGGGAGAAATCGGGATTTGCCGCTACTCTTGCTTCCGCAAAACAGAAACGGAAGATATAGAACACACGTTCCTGTATACGAAAGGAAAGATCATACATAGAGTCTGCCGCGGGGCGGGTGTTTCCAAGAATCTCCCACCTTGAAGCGTACGTGGAGGTGGGAGAGCGTTCAAGATGTCAAAAAAGTATTCAAAATATAACAACTGTTTTGTATAATGAAAATGCCGGCACCGGCAAACTAACGAGGAACAGGGGGAGGAACGATGAGGCGGGAAGAATTGATCGCGCCTGAGCGGTACAATTTAACATCGGAAATGGAAAGACACGCAACGGCTGATCCGGATCGGATCGCGTTAAAATGGGAAAACGAGCAAGGGGAAACGCGGGAGATTACATACGGCCGTCTGATGGCGCGCGCCAATCAAATTGGAAACGCTTTCTTATCGCGCGGTCTTCAGAAAGGAGACAAAGTGCTTGTCATGGTGCCGCGCCTCATTGAGGCATATGAAGTGTATGTAGGGGCGCTCAAAGCCGGGCTGGTTGTCATTCCGAGCTCGGAGATGCTGCGGACAAAAGATTTGCAATACCGGCTGTTCCACGGGGAAGTAAAGGCGATCGTCGCCTACGAACCGTATCTCGGCGAGTTCGCTCCGATCGATGGCATCGATCAACTGCTCAAATTTTCGATTGGCGAACACGTTCATGACGGCTGGCTGCCGCTTGAAGCGTGCATGGCAAAGGAAAGCGAGGTGCTTGAAGCGGCAGACACGTCGCGCGATGATATGGCGTTTTTATCGTACACATCCGGCACGACCGGCAATCCGAAAGGGGTTGTGCATTGCCATGGCTGGGCGTACGCCCATTTGCGCACAGCGGCGAAAAACTGGCTGTGCATTGAAGAGGGCGATCTCGTCTGGGCGACGGCCGGACCGGGATGGCAAAAATGGATTTGGAGTCCGTTTTTGTCGGTGCTTGGCTCAGGGGCGACCGGCTTTGTCTATTACGGCCGTTTTGAGCCGGAAACATATTTGCGGCTGCTCGAAAAATATCAAATCAATGTGCTTTGCTGCACGCCGACCGAGTACCGTCTGATGGCGAAAGTGCCGGACATCGGCCGCTACGATTTGTCCCCTCTCCATAGCGCCGTTTCAGCCGGTGAGCCGCTCAACCGCGAAGTGATCGACACGTTTGCCAAACATTTCGGCATCGAAGTGCGAGACGGCTACGGGCAGACGGAAAATACGCTGCTGGTCGGCGTCATGAAAGGAATGGAGATCAAGCCGGGCTCGATGGGGAAACCGACGCCGGGCAACCGCGTCGAGATTATCGATGAAAACGGTGAGCCGTGCCCGCCGGGACAAGTCGGCGATATCGCCGTCCATGTCGAAACGCCGGCGTTGTTTAAACATTACTACAAAGACCCGGAGCGGACAGCGATGCAGTTCCGCGGCGATTACTACATCACCGGCGACAAGGCGCGCAAAGACGAAGACGGCTATTTTTGGTTTGAAGGGCGCGGCGATGACATCATCATCAGTTCCGGGTATACGATCGGTCCGTTTGAAGTCGAAGACGCCCTCGTCAAACATCCGGCGGTGAAAGAATGCGCGGTTGTCGCCAGCCCGGATGAAGTGCGCGGCCATGTCGTCAAGGCGTTCGTCGTCTTGCGCGAAGGGATCGACCAAACTGATCCGTCCCTCATCCCGGCGTTGCAAGAACATGTCAAACAGTTGACCGCCCCATACAAGTATCCGCGCAAAATCGAATTTGTCAACGACTTGCCGAAAACGGTGTCCGGCAAAATCCGCCGCGTCGAGCTGCGCGAGCGGGAAGCGCGCCTCTTCGGCCGGTCGTCATAAACGCCGCGGCACGGGGTTTTGCGACGTGAGCTTAGCGAAGTCCGTCTCGGCCCGGCTTTCACGCGGCCCGTTTCAGGAAGAGGAAGCGGGCCGCGTGAAGCGATCCGCAAAGCGAAAGGGTGTTCTGCCGACGCAGAGCACCCTTTTTTGCGATCGCTACAAAAAGACGCGCTTCACTTTATCCCAAAACGAATTGTCTTTTAAGCGCACCGTTTTCACGACCCGGTCGCTCAGACGGATGTCGATCCGTTCAATATGCTGGATGCTGAGCGCTTCATTGTCGAGGCCGATGATCGGAAAATGGCTTGTTTCCTCCGAAATTTTCAGCGTCAGCGTCCGCGTGCCGCTCAAAATGAACGGCGAGCCGAGCGTGCGGTAACGGTTGCTGTTGAGCGAGGCGAGTTCACTCACTTGGAAGCACGGCAGGAGCGGATCGACGACCGCTCCGCGCACCGACTTGTTGTAGCCGGTGCTGCCGGTCGGCGTTGAGACGATAATGCCATCGCCGCGGAACGTCTCAAAATGCAAGTCGTCGATGAACACGTCGACCGCCATCGTTTTAATGATTTGTGAGCGGATGGAACATTCGTTCAAACAGAAAAACGAAGCCGTCCCGTCGATCGTCACTTCAATAACCGGATAGCGCCGCACTTCGAGTTTCCAGTTTCTAGCCGCCTCGGCCATATGGTCGATATCGTCGATTTGGAAATCACAATAAAACCCGCGCGCCGGCAGCGTTGATACCCCGACGTATAAACGGTCGGGATGGAATCCGGTCTGCCGGACCGCCTGCAAAAATGCCCCGTCATCGCCGATGCTGACGATAATGTTCGCTTCCCGGGCGTCGTCGACAACGACAAACGGCCCGCGCTCGGCCCGCTCGATGAGCGGCTTTACCCGTTCGATCAGCTCATCGTCATGCTTATAAAAAAAATAAAGACGGTTGCGTTCCATGTCCATATTTTGCGCCCTCCCAATGGCATCAAATCTTGAACCGATGTACAATGAATATTGTATCACGTTTGCCATGATTCTAAAAATATGGCAGCCGATGCAAAGGGGGAAGAGGATGAATCGAAAACGGTGGACGGCGCTGGCGATCGCTGCTGCTCTATTTATTATGTCCGTACTCGTTAATACCATCGGTGCACTGCTGTCTGACGAGGCCGGAACATGGTCGGAAAACTGGCTGACGCTTATGGAGGAGCCGTTTAGCGAGGAGGTCGTCGAAGACGGTGACCCGCTGCAAAAAATCGCCGTGCTGGAAGTGAGCGGTGTCATTGAGGAGGCAGCGGAAGCCGATGCGTTGTTGGCCTCGCCGCTTTATAACCATCAGACGTTTTTGCAAATGATCAGACAAGTGAAAGAAGATGACGATGTCAAAGCGGTCGTGTTGCGCATCAACTCGCCGGGCGGCGGGGTGGCCGAAAGCGCGGAAATTCACGATCAGCTGCTGAAGCTGAAAAACGAAACGAAAAAGCCGATTTACGTATCGATGGGGGCGATGGCAGCATCAGGCGGCTATTACATCGCAACAGCCGGCGATAAAATTTTTGCCAGCCCGGAGACGATCACTGGCTCGATCGGCGTCATTATGCAAAGCTTGAACTACGAACAGCTGGCGAAAAAATACGGCGTCGAGCTCGTCACGATCAAAAGCGGCCCGTACAAAGACATCATGAATCCGGCGCGCAAAATGACCGATGCGGAGCGGGACATTTTGCAGCGGCTGATCAACCAGTCGTACGAGGCGTTTGTCGATGTCATTGCCGAAGGGAGAAAGCTGCCGGAAGAGACGGTGCGCAAGCTGGCGGACGGCCGCATTTACGACGGCCGGCAGGCGAAAGCGCTCCGGTTGATTGATGAGCTTGGCTATTTGGACGATGCGATTGCCGCGCTGAAAAAAGAGCATCGGCTCGCAGACGCCCAAGTGGTGAAATATGTAAGCGGTGCCCCATGGAGTTCGTTGTTTGCGCTCGCTTCCAGCAAGGCCAAGCCGGACAGCGAAGCGGCCGAACTGCTCCGGTTGTTGTCGCAGCCGTCCTCGCCGCGGCTTATGTATTTATACGCCGAGTAAGGGGGATGAAAACATGGAGGACATGCAAACGGCGGCGTCGACGGCGTCCATCCCCGATGCGGCGGTGGACTCCGCCCCCCGCTACGGCGGATTTTGGCTCCGCTTTTGGGCGTATTTGCTTGACGTCGTCGTCGTTTCAAGTGTAAACCGGCTCATTGTTTGGCCGTTGTTTCGTTGGCTCGATCTGCCGCTTGAGCGGGAAGACATGTTCGCCCCAGCCTCAGTGGCGGCGGCAGTCGTCTTTTACGCCTACTTTGTATTGATGACAAAAGCGTTCGGACAGACGCTTGGCAAAATGGTGTTCGGCTTAAAAGTTGTCGACGAGCGGGGCGTGCCGCTCACGTGGCTGACCGTGCTGTTTCGGGAAGTGATCGGAAAGTTCATCAGCAAAACATTGCTGTTTGTCGGTTTTTTATTTGTCGCTTTTTCGGAAAAGAAAAAAGGGATGCACGACCAGTTTGCCGATACGATCGTCATTCGCGATTGACTCGCTTTTGTTCGGATCGGCCTCTCATCCATCATATCCACCTGCCGCAATGGCAGGTTTATTTTTTTTCCATATGGTGACAATATGATATGGTGAAAGGAAGTGCGGACATTGAGAGTCGTGATCATAGCTGTCGTGGCGGGTATCCTGTTTCTCCTTCTGATCGCATGGATGAAAATCTCGGTGACGATTGTGTTTCGCCATGCCCGAGATGATGATGAGTATAAAATCGTTGTGCGCACGCTATTTGGCCTCATTCGTTATACGGTTCGCGTGCCGCTCATCAAGCTCGAAACCGAACCGGAGTCGCCCGGTGTGGCATTCGTTCATAAAGAAGGAGTCGGGGGGACGCGGGCCAAAAAGGAAAAGAAACGCAAATGGACGCCGGGAGACATAGTGGATTTCTTTCGACAAGTAAAACGATTTCTAAAACAAGTCGTTGACTTGCATGAAATTATGAAACGATTTTACCGCCATATCACGATTACAACATGGGAATGGAAAACGAACATCGGCACCGGTGATGCGGCGTCGACCGGGCTGGTCGCCGGGCTTGGCTGGTCGCTGAAATATACGATCACCGGCGCGGTGAGCCGCTACACGAAGATGAACACGATCCCGGTGATCGTGATCGTTCCCGCGTATGACCGGATTGTCTCGGAAACGTCGTTTTTATGTATGTTTCATTTCCGAATCGGGCATGCTATGGTAGCAGGATTGCGGATCATCAAACATTGGCGCGGACGGCGGCGCCTGCCGAAGCGAAAATCGCTTGCGGCAAGGCAGGCAAATGAAGGCTATTAGGAGGAATGATGATGACGAACCATCCGATCCAAGGGCTAATGACAACCGCGATGGAAAACTTAAAACAAATGATTGACGTCAACACGATTATTGGCGACCCGGTCGAGACGCCGGATGGCAGCGTCATTTTAACGGTGTCGAAGGTCGGGTTCGGGTTTGCAGCCGGCGGCAGCGAGTTTACGCTTGACAGCCAGCAAAACGGCCAAGGGGCGCAAACCGGCGGCAATGGGCAAAACGGGCAAGCCCAGGCAAACGGACATCCGTTTGGCGGCGGCAGCGGCGGCGGTGTGTCGATCACCCCGATCGCGTTTCTCGTCGTCAACTCATCGGGCGTCAAACTTCTCCATCTGGATGAAAGCACGCATTTATACGAAAAAATTCTTGATGTCGCCCCGCAGGCGTTTGAGAAAATTCAAGCAATGCTGAAGAAAAACAAGCAAGACGGTGCAGCTTCTGCCACGGCAAACGACTTTGACATTTAACATCTTTCCGAAAGAAGTCTCCCACTTCGAAGCGAAGGGAAAGTGGGAGATGAATTTCGGTTGGCGTTAACCAACGAATATGATAGAATATGGCTAGAACGGACACCTTTGGAACGAAGGGAAGCGTAAACGGTTCTTGTGTGTGGCTTACCGTTCGGCGAACACACACAAGTCGCTTGAAGCCCCCACCTCTAAGCGAAGTGTAGGGGGTGGGTAGTTCACTATGGAAATAGTACATATTTTTTCTTAAGGGGGAGAGAGAGCCCATGGCCAATGTGACGTTTAAAGGCAATCCGGTCACGCTCGTCGGCAATGAAGTGAAAGTCGGCGACAAGGCGCCGGACTTTACCGTGTTGAACCAAAATTTGCAAGAAGTGACGCTCGCCGATACGAAAGGGCATGTCCGTTTAATCAGCGTCGTGCCGTCGCTTGACACCGGCGTTTGCGACGCACAGACCCGCCGGTTTAACGAAGAAGCGGCGAAGCTTGACAATGTGAAAGTGCTGACAATCAGCGTCGATTTGCCGTTTGCCCAAAAACGGTGGTGCGGCGCCGCCGGCATCGAAAACGTCGAAGTGTTGTCCGACCATCGCGATGTGTCATTCGGACAAGCGTATGGCGTCTTGATCAAAGAATTGCGCCTGCTTGCCCGCGCGGTGTTTGTCATCGACAGCAACGACACGGTCACATACGTCGAATACGTGCCGGAAGTGACGAACCATCCGAACTACGAAGCGGCCATTGAAGCGGCAAAAGCGGCGAAATAAGGAAAAGACCCCGGCTTGTTCGGGGTCTTTTCTTGCTGCACGGGGCCGGATCGGCGTACAATGGCAGAAGAGACATGGGCCGAAAGGGGGATATACGGAATGATGACGCCCGTTGAGCGGCTGTTCACCGTATTGGATGAAACAGCTTCTATTTTGCAGGAAGAACTGCAATGCACGTACTTGGAAGCGGTCGCTGAAACAGGAGAAAATTTGTTTCATGGCGATGTGTTGCAAGACGAAGTGAGCGAGCTGAACACGAAACGGCTGAAAAAACAGTATTGCGAACTAGTGCTGAGCCGGTTTCAAAACGAGGACATCCGCAAGGCGTTTCAGCTTGCCGTTTTAAAAGGGATGCGCCAGCACGTTCAGCCGAACCATCAAATGACGCCGGATGCGGTCAGTTTGTTTTTGGCGTATTTAGTCCGGCGGTTTACGCGCCCGCATTTGGCGCTCACCGTCCTCGATCCAGCTGTCGGCACGGCGAACTTATTGACAGCGGTGCTAAACGGTCTTGCCGGCAAACAGGCGAAAAGTTATGGCGTCGATGTCGACGACCTGCTCGTCAAACTGGCGTATGTAAACGCCAACTTGCAACAACACGCGGTGCAGCTGTTTAACCAAGACAGCTTGCGTCCGCTCTTTGTCGAACCGGCCGATGTCGTCGTCTGCGATTTGCCGGTCGGCTATTATCCGGACGATGACAATGCCGCCCGCTTTGCGTTAAAAGCGAAGGAAGGGCGGTCGTATGCGCACCATTTGCTGATCGAGCAAAGCTTGCGGTATACAAAAGACGGCGGCTATTTGTTTTTCTTGATCCCGAACACGCTGTTTTCAAGCCCGCAGGCCGGCCAGCTGAATGAATTTTTAAAAGAGGCGGCCATCGTTCAAGGAGTGCTGCAGCTGCCGCTGTCGATGTTTAAGCACGAACAGGCGGCGAAAAGCATATTCATTTTGCAAAAGAAAGGATCGACAGCGAAAGCGCCGAAACACGTGCTGCTCGCCGAACTGCCGCGCTTTTCCAACAAGACGGCGATGCAGGCGATGATGGCGAAAATCGATGCGTGGATTGCCGATGAAAAAGGGAGTTGACAGCCTCCAACACGCTTGGGGGCTGTTTTTATTTTCGCAACATAAAAACATTTCCTTGCAACCGATTACCAAAAGGGCAAGCGCTTGAAAGGAAGAAAGGGAAGGCATACAATGAAAAAGGCATGGTGAAACGGCGCCCAATCGCGCACAATAACGGTAGGTGCGATTGGATTTCGGAAAAAGGAGCTGTGAACTATATGGCGAAAGTGCTAGCCATTAATGCGGGAAGTTCGTCGTTGAAATTCCAATTGTTTGACATGCCGGCGGAAACGGTGTTGACGAAAGGGGTCGTCGAACGCATCGGCTTTGATGACGCGATTTTTACGATGGTTGTGAACGGGGAGAAGCAGCAGGAAGTGACTTCCATACCCAACCATGCGGTTGCGGTGAAAATGTTGCTTGACAAACTGATTCGCTACGGCATCATCCGGTCGTTTGACGAAATTGACGGCATCGGCCACCGCGTCGTCCACGGCGGGGAGAAATTCAGCGATTCGGTGTTGATCACGGATGAAGTGATGGAACAAATCGAAGAAGTGTCCGAGCTCGCCCCGCTTCATAACCCGGCCAACCTTGTCGGCATCCGCGCGTTTCAGGAAGTGCTGCCGAACGTGCCGGCCGTCGCCGTTTTTGATACGGCGTTCCACCAAACGATGCCCGAGCAGTCGTTTTTGTACAGCTTGCCATACGAGTATTACACGAAATTCGGCATTCGCAAATACGGCTTTCACGGCACGTCGCACAAATACGTCACCTTGCGCGCTGCCGAGCTGCTTGGACGGCCGATCGAGCAGCTGCGCCTCATCTCGTGCCATTTAGGAAACGGCGCGAGCATCGCGGCGGTTGAAGGCGGCAAATCGATCGACACGTCGATGGGCTTTACGCCATTAGCCGGCGTGGCGATGGGGACGCGCTCTGGCAACATCGATCCGGCGCTCATTCCGTACATTATGGAAAAAACGGGAATGACGGCGGACGAAGTCATTAACGTCTTGAATAAGAAAAGCGGCATGCTCGGCCTGTCCGGTATTTCCAGTGATTTGCGCGACTTGGAAAAAGCGGCGGCGGAAGGAAACGAACGGGCCGAGCTGGCGCTTGAAGTGTTTGCGAACCGCATTCATAAATACATCGGTTCGTATGCGGCGCGCATGTGCGGCGTCGACGCCATCATCTTCACCGCCGGCATCGGCGAAAACAGCGACGTCGTGCGCGCCAAAGTGCTGCGCGGCCTTGAATTCATGGGCGTTTACTGGGACCCGGCGTTAAACAAAGTGCGCGGCAAAGAAGCGTTCATCAGCTACCCGCACTCGCCGGTCAAAGTGCTCGTCATCCCGACGAACGAAGAGGTCATGATCGCCCGCGACGTCATGCGGCTGGCGCATTTGTAAACCATTCGCCAAGCAAAATGGATGTTGTCCCAAAACGGCAGCCCGAACGGAAAAGGGCGGCCGTTTTTTTTCTGCTTTTCGGCGCCGGCCCCGGCCGGCCTTGCTTTTGGCTGTTTGTGAAGAAGCGCGCCGCCTCATGCCGGTTTTTTTCACGGCGTCCGGTGCTTTGTTTCGTGATGACGCGCGTCCCATGCCACGTTTTTCGCGGCGTCCGGTGCGTTTCTTCCGCAATTGTGCGCCGCTCTTTGCGCCGGCCATGCCCCCTTCCCCCGGTAATTGTCGGAATTGCCGCCGGCGCTGTTTCGCGCCAAAATGGGAGTAGCGAACCGGCAAAGGGGGGATGATCTGTGGGGCTGTTTCGCGATGACAGGCACGTATACCGGGTGATCGGCGAATTCATGCAAATCCCGGCGCGGCCGCGGACGGCGGAGGAGCTGCGGGCATGGTGGGGGCATCATCCGGCGTATCGCGAATACGGCGGGGAAGTGGAGCAAATCAACCGCATCGGCGAGCAAATCCGGCGGTCGCGCGCTGCGTTCGCCTTTTGTTTGACCGATCCGGAGGCGGTCATCGGCATCGATGCGAGGCGGCTGAACGAAGGCGAAAACTACGCCGTGTTTTTCGGGAGGTCGCCCACTGCCCCGGATGTCGCCATCCGGACGACCGGGGATGTCGCCCATCAGTTTTGGGGCGGCAACGTCAACGTTCCGCTGGCGCTCATGACCGGGAAAATGAAGGCGAAAGGGTCAAGGGCGAAAGCGCTGCAGCTCCTGCCGCGCATCGTGCCGGCGTTTCCGCTGTATCGCCGCTATTTGGAGCTGATCGACGAGCGCGCGCTGCTTGCGGCTTTGCGAGCGTAAAAACATCGGGGAGCGGCACGCCGGCGGGAAGAAAGTTCCGACGATTTTCGGGATAGGACAGGAACGGAAAACGCGTTATAGTAAAAGCACAAACAAAAATTTCAGATAGTTCAAAATTTTAAGGAGGCTGTGAAGATGACGACGGTAAGAGACATTTTCCAACTGATCGATTCACAATTGAGGGAGGATCCATCCCGCGCCGACGGAATCGTCGCGGTGTACCAATTCAACTTAAGCGGGGCCGATGCCGGAGTGTACCAAGTCGTTCTTCGCCCCGACGCCGGCTTTGTCATTGAAGGGGAGCAAGAAACGCCGGACTGCACGCTCAGCATGGACGGCGACGATTTTAAACAAATGGTCGACGGCGAGCTCAACGGAACGGAAGCGTTTATGAGCGGGCGTCTTCGCATCGACGGGGACATGGGATTGGCGCTCCGCCTTCAGGAAGTGTTGTCCGCCTACAACAGCGCCAAGCAAAACCAATAAGCGCGCTGACCGAACGGCGGCGCCGTCCGCCGGAAGGAAAGAAACGAAAGGCGGCGGGCCCGGCCTGCCTCGCCGGTCGGCCGCCTTTTCGGGTAAAGGAGACGGGGGAATGGACTTACGAACGGTATGGGCGAAAAATATCGAGCAGTTCGGTTCGTATCCGGCGCTCATTTTTGAAGGAAACGAATATACGAACGTGGAGTGCGACGCCCGTTCGTCCCAGCTGGCTCACGTGTTGATCGGGCTCGGAGTCAAGCCCGGCGACCGCGTCGTCGTCACGATGCCGAACAGCCCGGAAGTGATCATCGCTTTCAGCGCCGTCGCCAAAGCCGGGGCGGTTGTCGTGCCGGTGCTGCCGCTGTTGCAGGCGCAGGAGCTTCGTTACATTTTCCAAGATTGCGAACCGAACATCGTGCTGACCGCCGAGATGTTATGGGCGAAAGTGAACGAAGCGGCCCAAGGGCTGCCGTCGCCGCCGGCCATTTTTACGCTCGACAGCTCCGGCTCGCCGCGTTCGTTGCGAACGGCGATGGAGCAGGCTCCGTCCCATCTGCCGCCATTGGCGGTCGCCGATGGCGATGCGGCGGCCTTGCTTTATACGTCAGGAACGACCGGCCGGCCGAAAGGGGTCGTATTGACGCACCGCAACTTGTACACAAACGCCGAGGCGGCGGCCGAGATGGCGAAGCGGCTGCCCGTTGAATACGAACGCACGGGGCTCGGCGTGCTGCCGATCTCCCATGCATTCGGTTTCACGATGATGAATGTGGCGCTCCTTTTGGGCGACAAAATCGTCCTGCTGCCGTATTTCGAGCCAAAAAAAGTGCTCGAGGCGATCGAACGGCATCGGGTGACGCATACGGCGATGGTGCCGGCGATGTTTCACACTTTATGCCATTACGCGGACGCCGACCGATACGACACTTCAAGCCTCGCCGCCTGCGTGTCCGGTTCGGCTTCGCTGCCGCCGTCGCTCGCCTGGCAGTTCCAGCGCAAGTTCAACTGCCTCATTTTAGAAGGATACGGATTGTCGGAAGCCGCCCCGATCGTGACGGCGACCGATCCGACGAAGCCGATCAAGCCCGGGTCGGTCGGACTTCCGCTGCCTGGCGTGCAAGTGGCGGTCATCGACGAAAACGGCAACCGCCTGCCGCCGAATGAAGTCGGAGAGCTGATCGTCTCCGGGCCGAACGTGTTTCAAGGCTACTACAAAAAGGACGAAGAGACCCGCCAGGCGCTGCGCGACGGGTGGCTGTATACAGGCGACATGGCGCGCATCGATGAAGACGGGTATGTGTTTATCGTCGACCGGAAAAAAGACGTGATCATTCGCGGCGGATTCAACATTTATCCGCGCGATTTGGAAGAGCTGCTTCTCTCCCATCCCGCGGTCGTCGACGCCGGGGTGGTCGGCGTCCCATCGCCGAAAATGGGCGAGGAAGTCGCCGCTTATGTCGTCGTCCGGCGGGGAGCGGATGTGACGGAAGAGGAGCTCATCCGCTTTTGCCAGGAAAAGGTGGCGAAATACAAAAGCCCACGATTTGTCAAAATCGTCGGCTACTTGCCGAAAAACTTGCTTGGGAAGACGGACAAGAAAAAGCTGCGCGAATGGGCGGGCGAGTTTGTGGCGTCCGCCGAACGGTGACAGGCGCGCCGGGAAGGCTGGTGCGGAAGCAAAAACGGCTTTCTGGACAGAGGCAGGGAACGGTTGAACAGCGGCTTCCTTGCAGCGCAAAAACGGCCGGGGCAGATCAGGCGGCTGTTTTCACCGCGCCGTAGGCGGTACGTCAAGGCGCCGCCATAGGAAAAGGGGGGAAAACGATGATTTCATTTCGTCCGACGGAGGAGGAACAGGCGTTTTGCGAAGTGGCGAAAACGATCGCCTGCGACGAGCTGCGCCCACTTGCCCGCGAATGCGAACAGCGCCGCTCTGTAAGCGCATCCATAGCGAAGCGCCTTCACGAGCTGGGATTTTTGGCGCTTGAACTGCCGGAACAGTGGGGCGGACTCGAACTTCCGCTCATTTCGCAGGCGCAAATTTGGCAGGCGCTCAGCTTCGGGGATTTGGGCATCGTCCAAGGGCTTCCCGGGCCCGGGGAAGCGGCTTCGTTCATGCGCCTGACGCCGGGCCATCCGGTTTGGCGGCGGTATCGCGAAGCCGGGCAGGGGAGGATATGGCCGACGGCGGCGTTCGTTGACGGCGAGGAAACGATCGAGGTCCGCCGCCAAGGCGACGGGTATGTGCTGAATGGAACGTCGGCGCCGGTCCGATTGGCCGCGTCGGCCGAATGGGCGGTCATTGCCGCCAAAGACAGCGAAGGAGAACCGGTCATCGTCGTCCTTGATGATCAAGGATGGGAAACAGTGGAAGGTGATTTCCGGCTTGGATTGCTTGCGGCAAGGCTCGGCCGGCTCCGGTTTTCCGACCGGGTTGTCCGCGCTGATGGCGTGCTCGCCCGCGGCAGCGAGGCGGCGGCGTTATGGGCGCACGCCCGCGCCCGGCAGTGCGTGCTTGAGGCGGCCAAGGAAGTCGGCTTGATGGCGGCGGCGCTTGAGTATGCGATTCAATATACGGCCGGGAGAAAAGCGTTCGGCCGGGAAATCGCCAAGTTTCAAGGCGTGTCGTTTACGATCGCCGAAATGGCGTTTGCATGCCGCGGGGCGAGAAACATCGTCTGGGCGGCGGCCTGCCGCGTCGACGAGCAAGGCGGGGCGGCGGAAGGCCATGCATGGCGGGCGCTCGCCCGCGCCCACCGGTCGGTGCGCTTCGTCACCGATCAAGCGGTGCAACTGCTCGGCGGGCACGGATATGTGCAAGAGTACCCGGCTGAAAAATGGATGCGCGACGCTCAAGCGCAAGTGATGCTG
Organism: Geobacillus genomosp. 3; assembly: GCF_000445995.2. Classification (GTDB taxonomy): domain Bacteria; phylum Bacillota; class Bacilli; order Bacillales; family Anoxybacillaceae; genus Geobacillus. The sequence goes on along the minus strand of NC_022080.4, from coordinate 2,687,020 downwards.
TATGCGCGGGAAACGGATTGGCTCATCCGCCGCGGCGAACAGCTGCTGCGAGAACGGAAAGAGAGGGTGGCACGATGATTTCATTTGCCTTGTCGCCGCAGCAAAAGCAAATCAAAGAGCTCGTCCACTGGTTCGCCAAACATGAAGTGCGGCCGATCGCGCTCGAAGCCGACCGGCTCGGGCGGGTGCCGGACGAATGGCTCAAGAAAGTGAACAAAATGGGCATTCAGCTCAATGCGTCCTCATTCGGCGGCGGCCGCGCTATGGCCGAGCCGGAGAAGAAACAGGAAAAAAGGGAGCGTGAAGGGAACCGTGTGGCCGTCATCGCTGCCGAAGAGCTCGCGTGGGGATGCCCGGCCGTCGCCCTGTCCCTTCCCGGCCCCGGTTTGGGCGGGCCGCCGGTTCAATCGAGCGGCACCCCGGAGCAAAAGCAGCGGTTTTTGTCGATTTTCACGAAAGAGGAGCCGCGCTGGGGAGCCTATGCGTTGACCGAGCCGGAAGCCGGGTCGGACGCGTCCGGCATCCGCACGGCGGCAAGAAAAGTCGACGGCGGCTATATTTTAAACGGCCAAAAAATTTTCATCACAAACGGCGCCCGCGCTTCGTGGGTTGTCGTGTTCGCCACGGTCGACCCGACGCTCGGGCGCGCCGGGCACCGGGCGTTTGTCGTCGAAAAAGGGACGCCGGGCTTTACGGCTACCCGCACGGTCCACAAGATGGGGTTGCGTGCCAACGAAACGGCGGAACTCTTGTTTGAAGACTGTTTCGTCCCCGATGACAACCTGCTGGGCGGCGAAGCGTTGTACAGCGCGAGCGCCAACCGACCGTCCGGCTTCCAGGTGGCGATGAAAACGTTTGACAGCACGCGGCCGATCGTCGCCGCCATGGCGGTCGGGATTGCCCGCGCCGCCTATGAGTATACGCTTGACATCGTCCGGAGCGACTATCCGAAACAAGGGCGGCTGTATTACGAAGCGGCCGAGCGGCTCGCCGAAGCCGAACAGGAGATCGAGGCGGCGCGCCTGCTTACGTGGGAAGCGGCGTGGAAGGCGGACATCGGCGAACCGAACGCCATGGAAGCAGCCATCTGCAAGGCCGTCGCCGGGAAAATGGCGCTTAATGTGTGCGCCATGTGCCTGGAACTGCTCGGTCCCGTCGGCCTTGACGGGCATTTGGTGGAGAAGTTGTACCGCGACGTGAAAGTGTTTGATATTTTCGAAGGCACGCAGCAAATCCAGCGCCTCGTCACCGCAAGGCGGCTGTATGCGCCATACGGCGTGCACGTCTAGAGGACCGTCCGCCCCAAACGCCCTTTTCGCAAGTGGGGCGCCAGCTCTTCTCACACCATAGAAGGCGCCAACTGCGCAAACACCGTGGTTGTTCACCAACTTTCCGGACGGACGGTGAACCGGAACGAATGAAAGGGGGAATTCCGATGGCTTACGAAACGCTTCGCCTGGAGCGGCGGGCGAAAGGAGTGGCATGGATCGTCATCGACCATCCGCCGGCGAACGCCATTAGCGAACGGCTGATGCACGAGCTGGAACAAGCGGCCGATGAGCTCGAAGCCGACCGCGGCGTGCGCGTCGTCGTCATCGCGTCGGCGCACCCGAAAACGTTTCTCGCCGGCGCCGACCTGAAAGACATGATCCAGCGCGGGAGCCAGTTTGCCGGCAATGAAGCCGGCATCGCCGAGCAAAGCGCCCGCATGCAGCGCTGCTTTGACCGGTTCGCGACGATGCCGAAGCCGGTCATTGCGGCCATCAACGGCTATGCGCTCGGCGGCGGCTGCGAGCTCGCCTTGGCGTGCGATTTCCGCATCATGGGCGGCGGCAAAATCGGCCTGACGGAAGTGTCGCTCGGCCTCATCCCGGGGGCGGGCGGCACGCAGCGGCTGACGCGACTTGTTGGGCGGGCGAAGGCGACGGAGCTCATTTTTCTCGCCAGACGGCTCGACCCGCAAGAGGCGCTCGAACTTGGCCTCGTTCATCGCATCGCGCCCCCGGAGCGGCTCGAAGAAGAAGCGGCGGCGTTTGCCGAGCAGCTGTCAGAAGGCGCGGTGCGGGCGATGGGGCTCGCCAAGCGGGCCATCCACGCCGCCGACGCGCTTTCGGAGGACGGATTTGGCATCGAAGCGGCGTCATTTGCGGCCACGTTTAAAACCGGGGAGCCGGCGATCGGGCTGGCGGCGTTTTTCCAAAAGAAACAACCGCAATTTTTGCGATAAACGGAGGGATCGGGATGTCATCATGGGCGGAGTTGTTGAAAGGGAAAGTGGCGGTCGTCACCGGCGCTTCACGGGGGCTTGGGCGCGCCGACGCTCTAGCGCTCGCCGAGGCGGGGGCAGATGTCGTCATCACCGATATTTTGCTTGAATCGGATGAAGAAAGCAAACAGACGGCGCAAAAGTATGGGCCGCTCTCGCAAGTCATGCAAAGCACAAAAGTCATCTATGCCGAAAAAACGGCGGACGAAATCCGCGCCATGGGGCGGCGGGCGATGGCCATCAAAATGGACGTCACCGACCGCGAGCAGGTGAAGGACGTGTTCGCCCGCGTCAAAGAAGAGTTCGGCTCGATCGACATTTTGGTCAACAACGCCGGCACGCTCGACCATGTGTCGCAAATCGAAAAGCAAAACGATGAGTTTTGGGAGCGCGACTTGCGGGTGAACGTAACCGGCACGTACAACTGTACGAAAGCGGTGTGGCCGTACATGAAAGAGCAAGGGTGGGGGCGGATCATCAACATGTCGTCCGTCGCCGGCACGCTCGGCGGCTTTGGCCAGGCGAGCTATTCGGCGACGAAAGGAGCGGTGTTGAGCTTTACGAAAAGCATGGCGCTCGAAGGGGCGCGCTACGGCATTACGGTGAACGCCATCGTGCCGGGCATCATCAACACGGAAGCGTTTCGCATGGGCAACCCGAAAATGAACGAGCGCATGATCCAGCGCACCGCGTTCCGCCGTCCGGGCGAGCCGGAAGATGTGGCCAACGCCATTGTGTTTCTTTGCTCGGATAAGGCGAAGTACATTACGGGGATCGGATTGAACGTGTCCGGCGGCATCGAACTGTTTACGTTTTGAAGAATCCGGAGAAGAAGGCTGCCGCGGCTTTGGCCGCGCAAGGAATCCATACGGAACAGGGGGAGCGGCATGAGGGAAGTGGTGATCGTCGACGCCGTGCGCACGGCGATCGGCAAGAAAAAAGGGGCGCTCTCAAGCGTCCACCCGGTCGATTTGCTCGCTCCGGTGCTGCGGGCGCTTGTTGACCGGAACGGGCTGGACGCCAGCCTAGTCGACGATGTTGTTGTCGGCTGCGTGACGATGACCGGGGAGCAAGGCGGCAATATCGGCCGCCAGGCGGTGCTCGCCGCCGGGTTCCCGGTCAGCGTGCCGGCGTTTTCCTTAAACCGGATGTGCGGCTCGAGCCAGCAGGCGATCCATAACGCCGCGCAAGCCATTTTGGCCGGCGACATCGACATTGCCATCGCCGCCGGGGTTGAAAGCATGACGCGCGTGCCGATGGGAAGCGACATGGGGCGGTTCAGCCGCCGGCTGACGAGCCGGCACAACATCGTGCCGCAAGGGATTTCCGCGGAGATGATCGCGAAAAAATGGGGATTGTCGCGGGAAGAGCTGGATGAATTTTCGCTCGCCAGCCATGAAAAAGCGGCGGCCGCCGCCGATCGCGGCATGTTTGAGCGGGAAATCCTTCCGCTTGATGTCCCGGGCGAGGAGGGGCCGGTTGCATTCGCCCACGATGAAGGCATTCGCCGTGACACGTCGAAGGAAAAGCTGGCGGCGCTCATGCCATCGTTCCAGCCGAAAGGCGGCGTCATCACAGCGGGCAACTCGAGCCAAGTGAGCGACGGGGCGGCCGGCGTGCTGCTTATGTCGGCGGAGAAAGCCCGGCAGCTTGACCTGCGTCCTAGAGCGCGCATCATCGCCCGCACCGTGGTCGGTGAAGATCCGGTCATAATGCTCACCGGCATTATTCCCGCCACGAGGAGCGTCCTGCAAAAAGCGGGGCTGCGCCTTGATGAGATCAGTGTGATCGAAGTGAACGAAGCGTTCGCTTCCGTCGTCAAGGCGTGGGAGCGGGAACTCGAGCCGGATATGGCGAAAGTGAACCCGCGCGGCGGCGCGATCGCCCTCGGCCACCCGCTTGGCGCGAGCGGGGCCCGGTTGATGACGACGCTTCTTCATGAGCTCGAGGACATGGGCGGAACATACGGGCTGCAAGTGATGTGCATCGGCTTTGGCATGGCGACCGCCACCATTATTGAACGGCTGTAAAGCGGAGAGGAGGGAAGCCGTTTGCGCGCGTCGATCGAAACGGCCAAACCAAAACCGGCCCGCGACTGGGCGGCGATGGGCGCGGCCATCGAAGAGGAACTGGCCGCCATTACGGCGGGAAAACGGCGGCGGAAAATCATGGCCGTGCTCGTCAAAAACGGGCTCGGCATGGTGCTGGGCGACGCCATTGCCCACAGGATGCGGGGAAAGGGAGGGGACAATGACTATTGGCGCCACATCGGCCGCCGGCTGCGCCTGGCGTTTGAGGAGCTTGGCCCGACGTTCATCAAGCTCGGGCAGGTGCTCGTCACAAGGCAAGATTTATTGCCGGAGCCGGTGACGGTCGAACTTGAGAAGCTGCTCGACCGGGTGCCGCCGATCGAGTTTGCCAAAATTCAATACATTCTCGAACGCGAGCTGCCTGACGGTCTTGAGACGTTTGAGTGGATCGACGAAACGCCGCTCGGTTCAGCGTCGCTCGCGCAAGTATACAAGGCGAAGCTGAAAGACGGGCCCGTTGTGGCTGTGAAAGTCGTGCGCCCGACGGTCGAAAAGCTGTTTCAAACCGATATCGCCATCATCAAAAAAATGGCCGCCCGCCTGCAGAAGCGGCTGCCGCCTGAACTGCAGGCCGCCCTTGATCTCGGGGGGCTTGTGCAAGATTACTACAGCAGCGCGATGGATGAACTGGACATGACGGAAGAAGCGCGAAAAATGAAAGAAATGAAGCAAAAGTATGAGAGGAGGGCCGAACATGTCACGGTTCCGCACGTGTACGACGCAACGAAAAGCGTTTTGATCATGGAGTACGTTGACGGCTGGCTTATGAAAGATTTCCCCGTTGATTTTCTCACCTTCGAAGAGCGGGTCAGCATCATGATCGACCTCGTCCACCATTACGTGCAGACGATGCTCGACGGCCATTACCACGCCGATGCCCATGGCTCCAACATTATGATCGACAAACGGACGAAAAAGGCGGTCATCATCGACTGGGGAATGACGGGCAGGATGGACAGCGTGATGGCGCAAATTTTAATGCGCGTCATTTTGCACATCCAGCTCAATCAGGCGGAAGACGCCGCCGAAGTGTTTATGGAGCTCATGTCGCCGACCGTCTACACCGACGTCGTCAAGCTGAAAGATGAACTGCGGACGTTGACGCTGAATTACGTCAACGCCCACCAGGGAAGCAGCCGCTACAACTACGGCCGCCTCGTGCTCGAAGCGACGGCGATCGGGCTTCGCAACTACTGCAAAGTGCCAAGCGGCCTGGCGCTATGGGCGAAAGGGTTTTCCGCCACCGAAGGGACGGCGCGCTGGATTTGCCCGGAGATTTCGTACGGCGAAGTCGTCGAAGCGTATGAAATTCCGATTTTGAAAAGCATTCTTGGAAAGCGCTTTAATTTCCGCGCCAACGCGAGTCTTGTCGCGGAAGCCGCGGAGATGATCGCCACCTTCCCGCGCCGGTTCAACAAAGTGCTCGAGACGATGGCCGAAAACAAATGGCGCATGACCGTGCAAGTGCAAACCGATCCGGTGACGCGCAACACGCTCAACCAAATCGCCAACCGGCTGGCGCTTTCCTTGATCGCGTTTGCCATCATGATGGCGACCGGATTCATCATTGCCAGCATCCCGGGCGGAACGTTTCTCGGCATGGACAAAACGACCGTCGCCAACATCGGCCTGGCTGCGTCCATCGTGTTGATCGCGTTTCTTGGCTGGCGGCTGTTCCGCACGCGCAAGCAAAGGCCGCGGTTTTAACGGGGGGTGAGAACTGTGTGCGATGAACAAGAACAGCTGACGATGTCCAAACGAATCGAAGCGTTTTACCGGCAAAGCGGCGGACCGGGAAGCCCGATAATCCGCCGCCTGCTTGACCGGCATTTGCTGTATGGCAAAGACCACGGCCTTCCCGGAAAGCGGGAGGAGTTCGAAGATGCGTTTCGCGAAGTGTTTTTGCAAGACCATTCGACCCGCTCGCTCGTTCTCGGCCTCTTCAAGCTGAAATCAACGCTCAAGCACGAATGGGACGCCTATTTGGAGGCGCTAAAGGGCCGCTCGGCTTCCGCCGGGGAAGCGGACCTCGCGCGCAAACGGGGGTAAGCGGGCGGGCGCGCAGCGTGAAAGACTCCACCCGGGCTTGTCCCCTTGGGCATTGGCGGGTGTCGTCAGAGCGGGCTTCGCCTTTGAACAACGGGAGGGAACAAGGAGGGAACGGTATATGGCGAAAGCTGCCATTTTGCACCGCTACGGGGAGCCGCTGGCGGTTGAAGACGTGGAAGTGGCGGGCCCTAAGCGCGGAGAAGTGAAGGTGAAACTGAAAGCGGCGGGCCTTTGCCATAGCGACTGGCATGTCATTCAAGGGCAACTGCCTCTTCCGCTGCCGATCGTGCTTGGGCACGAAGGAGCGGGCATTGTGGAAGAAGTCGGGGAAGGAGTCACGAGCGTGCAAGTCGGCGACCATGTCGTCTTGAACTGGGTGCCGTCATGCGGCCGCTGCCGCTGGTGCCGCACCGGGCGGCCCGATCTTTGCGAAGAGGCGGCGCGGCTGACGGCGACCGGCACGCTTCCTGACGGGACGACGCGTTTTTGGTGGAAAGGAAAGACGGTGTACCAATTTTTAACCGCCGGTGCGTTCAGCGAATATACCGTCGTGCCGGAACAGGCGGCCATCCCGATCCGCCGCGACGTGCCGTTTGAGGTGGCCGCCTTGGTCGGCTGCAGCGTCATCACCGGCGTGGGCGCTGCCATCCACACCGCGCAAGTGCGCCCCGGCAGCACGGTGGCGGTCGTTGGCGCCGGCGGCGTCGGGTTCAACATTATTCAAGGCGCCGCCTTGGCCGGGGCGAAACAAGTGATTGCCGTTGATGTCGTCGACGAGAAACTGGCGGCGACGAAAACGTTCGGGGCGACGCACACCGTCAACGCCCGCGAGGAGGACGCCGTCAGCGCCGTGCTCGACTTGACCGACGGCCTCGGCGTCGACTACGCGTTTGAAGCGATCGGCCGTCCGGAAACGATGGCCGATGCGTACAACATGGCGAGAAAAGGGGGAATGACGGTCATCGTCGGCATCGCCGCCCCGCATGAGACGGTGGGGATCAACGCGTTTTCCTTGCCGTCGCAGGCGAAAACGCTGACCGGCTCCTGGCTCGGCCAAGGCAACCCGCCGGTGGACTACCCGAAGCTGCTCGACTTGTATGCGGCCGGCAAGCTGAAGCTTGAGCCGCTCATCAGCGCGGTCTATTCCCTCGAGCAAATCAACGACGGGTTTGCCGCCCTAAAAAGCGGGCAAAACATTCGCGGCATCATCCGTTTTGCGGAATGAACGATTCGGTTGGCGCGGATGGCGCCATCGCCGTGGACGAAGCGCCCGGCAGCCGCCGTCCGCCGGCTGAATGGAAGAACGAACGGAAAAAAAGGAGGATCGATATGCCCGTCTTTCAAAGCGAACAAGAATTGTACGATGTGCTCGGCCGCTTTTTTGAGCGGGTGGCCGAAACGGAAGAGTCGAAAGAACTGATCGCCTCGACGGAGCTCGGGCCCGGTTATGACGCGTTTGTCCAATACGTTTTCCATAAGCCGGAAGCGAAAATAACATGGACCGCCGAAAACGGGGCGTTGAAAATCGTCTGCGGCGAAACAGGCTTGCGTCCGGAGCTCGTGTTTGAGCAGACGGCCGATGTCGGGCATAAGTTTTGGCTCGGGAAGCTCGACTTGCAGCAGGCGCTCGCCCGCCAGCAAATCAAAGTGCAAGGGCCGCTTGTCAACGCCTTGAAAGTATTGCCGCAGCTGGACGCCATTTACCCGGCGTACCGCGAATATTTGCAAGAAATCGGGCGGGACGATTTGCTGCAGCGGTGAACAAACGGGAAACGGAAATGAGAACATCGGCCGCCGCATTGCCCGGCCGCTATGGCCGCCGAGCGGACGAAACGGTGCGCTGCATGGCGTCTTCGGGCATGGCGCCGGGTTCATCGGACGAAGGACACGCGGGTTCCTCCTTGCCAGCAGGAAGGAGGGGCATTGGAAAGGAGAGACAATGGTGATTTCTGCCAAAACAACCGAAGCGTATTTATGGATCGGCGGCGAGTGGCAGCCGGCGGCGGACGGGGCGATGTTTGACGTCATCGATCCGGCGGCAGGGCGGGTAACGGCCCGCGTCGCCAACGCCGGGGAAGCGGATGTCGACAAAGCGGTCGCCATCGCTCAAGAGGCGTTTGACGATCAGCGCTGGCTGTCGATGCCGCCGCTTGAGCGCGGGCGCATCTTGCGGCGCATCGCCGAGCTGATCCGCCAGCACCACCATGAACTCGCACAGCTCATGACGCGGGAAAACGGCATGCCGGTCAATCAGGCGCTGTTTATTGAAATTCCGCTCGCCGCCGACTGCTTCGACTTTTTCGCCTCGCTCGTTGTCAAGCCGCACGGGGAGGTGCTGCCGTTTTCCGTCGCCGGCGCGGCCTCTGATTACATGACGTGGACGGTCAAAGAGCCGATCGGGGTGGCGGGGCTCATCACCCCGTGGAATTTCCCGCTTTTGATGCCGACATGGAAAATCGCCCCGGCGCTCGCCGCCGGCTGCACGATGGTGTTGAAACCGGCGCCGGAAACGCCGCTGACCGCGCTCAAACTCGCCGAACTTTGCCATGAGGCCGGCGTGCCGGAAGGGGTTGTCAACGTCCTGCCCGGGCTCGATGAAGCCGGCAAAGCGCTCGTCCGCCATCCGGGCGTGCCGAAAATCGCCTTCACCGGCGAGACGGCGACCGGCCGCCATATTTTGCAGGCTGCCGCGCCCGGCATTAAGCGGGTGACGCTTGAACTCGGCGGGAAGTCGCCGAACATCATCTTCGCCGACGCCGATCTTGAACAGGCGGCGAAAAGCGCCCTGTTTGGCGTATTTTACAACTCCGGGCAAGTGTGCCAGGCCGGAAGCCGCATTTTGGTTGAACGTGCGGTGTACGAACCGTTTGTCGAGCGGCTGGCCGAGCGGGCGAAAAAGCTGAAAGTCGGTCCCGGTGTGGATGCGCGCAACGACTTGGGCCCTGTCATCAGCCGGGAGCAATATGAAAAAGTATTGCGCTACATCGACATCGGCAAGCGGGAAGGAGCGAGGCTCGCCGCCGGCGGGAGCGCTTTGGATGAGCGGGGCGGCTATTTCATCGAACCGACCGTTTTTGCTGACGTCACGCCGTCGATGCGCATCGCCTGTGAAGAAATTTTCGGACCGGTGGCGGCGGTCATTCCGTTTGAGGGGGAGGAGGAAGCGGTCCGCATCGCCAACGGGACGATGTACGGCTTGGCCGCCGCGGTGTGGACGAACGACATCAAGCGGGCGCTCCGCCTCTCGCGGCGGGTGAAAAGCGGAACCGTTTGGATCAACACGTACCAAGTGCTGTCGCCGACCGCGCCGTTTGGCGGCTGCAAGCAAAGCGGACTCGGCCGCGAGCTCGGGATGCAGGCGCTTGACGCGTATCTCGAGACGAAAACGGTCATTTGCGACCTCAATGAACGGCCGATGACGTTGTTTTAAAAGGACGAACAGCGGCGCATCACGATCGATTTTTCATAAGAGGAGGGGGTCATGATGGTCCATCATGACGGCTTTCAAACAGTGAAAGGAACGATCGATTGGGAGCATCCAATGTACAAACTGTATGAAAAAGCGAAGCGAAACGGGAAGTGGAATCCGGCGGACATCGATTTCAGCCAAGACCAGAAGGATTTTGCCAGTTTGACGAGCGAAGAAAAAATTTCCGCGCTGCCGCTTATCGCCGGCTTCTCGGCCGGGGAAGAGGCGGTGACGCTCGACATTTTGCCGATGGCCCACGCCCTCGCGCGCCAAGGGCGGCTTGAAGATGTGTTGTTTTTGACGACATTTATGCACGATGAAGCGAAGCATGTCGAGATGTTTTCCCGCTGGCAGCAGGCGGTCGGCATCGGGCAAATGGATTTATCCGTCTTCCATAACGACGATTACAAGCGCATCTTTTACGAGGCGCTGCCGGACGCGATGAACCGGCTGTACACCGACGACTCGCCGGAAGCGGTCATCCGCGCCGCCACCGTCTACAACATGATCGTCGAAGGGACGCTGGCCGAGTCAGGCTATTACACGTTCCGGCAAATTTACAAAAAAGCCGGGCTGTTCCCGGGCCTTCTGCAAGGGATCGATTACTTGAACATGGACGAAGGCCGCCATATTCAGTTCGGCCTGTACACGATCCAGCGGCTTGTCAACGAAGACGAGCGGTATTACGAGTTGTTCATCAAGTATATGGAGGAATTATGGCCGCATGTCACCGGCTATGTCGCCTATTTGACCGAGCTCGGCAAGCGCCAGCAGCAGCTCGCCCGCACGTATGCGTTGGAAATCGACTATGACCTGCTCAACCGCTATGTCGTCAAGCAGTTCAACATCCGCAAACAGCAAATCAGCCGGGCGAAGCGGGTTGACAGCGTCGAGGAGCTCGAAAAAACGCTGAGCGAGGCGGAACGGTGAAAACCGGCGCAGGGCGGCTGACAGGAGGATGAAGATGGCAAAACGATTGCAGCGAATCGCGGTCCTTTCCGTGCTGGCTGTTTTGGCGGCGGCGGCCGGCTGGCTGTTGGGCGCCGGCCGGGCGGCGGCGGAAGGGCAGGAGCCTTCGGGCTTTGTCATTCATGCCGATAAAGTAGTGGGAACGCTTGATTTGGGCGGAATCGTGCTAAAAATGCCGGTCCTGTTCACGGGAGACATGCCGATCGCCTTTATACAAGCGAAAATATACGGGATGACGTTGACAAAACAGCAAACGATGGCCGGGCATACGGTGTCGTTTACGTTTCACACCGATCAAGCGGCGCAGACGAAATGGATGAAAATGAGAGTGAAAAAACTGAAAATCGGCGGGCTGTGCACGGACGGCGTGCCGCTTGTCGAGCAATGTTTGAAAGATGTAACGGTCGTGGCGACGGAACTGACAGCCGACGAATTGGCGATCCCGCAGCTGTCAGCTTCCGCTGCCTTCGGCGCTGCTCCGGCGGACAGCGGCGGCTCGCCTGAGACGGCCAGCGGGCAGCAGCCGGAAGCGCCATCGGGAGCAGATGAACAGCCTGTGAAGGAGCCGGACGAGCCGGCGCCGCAGGGAGAGGAACCGCCCGCTTCGGCGCCTGATGACCAATCGGGATCCGCACCGCCCGCTTCCGCGCCTGACGGTCAGTCGGGGTCCGGGCCGGGCAGCCAGCCAGGGGCGGCACCGCCCCTTCCAACATCGGACGGTGAATCAGCAGGCGGCGGCAACGGCAGCGGGTCTTCTCCGGAAGAAGGGGACTCTCCGGCAGCTGAGCCAGAACCGCCGCCGTCATCCTCCCCTGGAACGAATCCCGTTGGCGGGCTGATTGAGAGCATAACCGAGAAACAGGAAGAAACGAGCCGGCTCATCGAGGAGATCAAAGAAGCTGTGCAGGACGGCTTGAACGGGGAGGCGGCAGAAGAGGTGGAGAAAGCCGTCAACGATGGACAGGAGCTGCTGGATGAGCAGCTGAAACAAATCAACGCCGCCCTCGAGCAAACAAAAGCGCAGCTCGAAAACGCGCAGCGGGAGCTGGCCGATAAGAAGGAGGCGGCTGAGGAACGGATGGGTCCGCTGCCGTTTTTGGACGCCAATGAAGCGAAAAAGGCGATCGAACAGACGGCTGAGAGCATCCGGCAGCACGAAGCGCAGCTTGAACAGCTGCAAAAACTCAAGCAGCAGCTCGAGAAACAAGCAAAAGAGCTGAGCGGCTGGCTGGGGGCGCTGCCATAGGCCGGAGGGCGCCGCCGGCGGAAAGAGAAAAAGGGGCGTGCCGCCCCTTTTTTCTCGGTGCCCTGTGAACTACCCACCACCTACACTTCGCTTAGAGGTGGGGGCTTCAAGCGACTTGTGTGTGTTCGCCGAACGGTAAGCCGCACACAAGAACCCTTTACGCTTCCCTTCGTTCCGAAGGTGTCCGTTCTAGCCATATTCGATCATATTCGTTGGCTGACGCCAACCGAAATTCATCTCCCATTTTCACTTCGCTTAGAAGTGGGAGACTTCTTTCGGGAAGATGTTAAATGATTCCGTCGCGAATCGCTTTCACAATCGCCTCGGTCCGGTTTTTGGCGTTCATTTTTTGCAAGATGGCCGATACATAGTCGCGCACCGTGTATTCGCTTAAATGGAGACGCTTTGCCGCCTCATACGTCGAGGCCCCTTCGGCGACGAGCTTCAACACTTCCATTTCCCGCGGCGACAAGTGCGGGGCAGGATGGGACCATTCGGGGCGGCCGCCGCTGAATTTCGCCAGCACTTCCCCGGCGCTTTGGCCGAATTTCATGACGGCAGTAAAAATATCGCTCGAGAGCGTAAACGGCCGGCCAGGCCCTTGATCCAAAATGGCTGCGCCGATGAGCCGGCTTTCCGACGGGGCATACACTGGGGCGATGACGATCGACTCGAGCTGAAACTGCTTGACATATTTCACCGGCAGCCCTTCCGCCGCATCTGCCATGTAGATAGGCGGCACGTTCGCCATATGGCTGCCGAGCAGCTCGAGCTGTTGCATGTACTGTTTAATGAGCGGCAAGCCGTTCAGGCTTTCGTGAATGCTTTTGATTTTGTCATTGTCGAGCTTATAGCCGTAAAGGCCGAATCCGCTTTCATTGGCGCTCGAGTAGGCGAACAGCGCGCACCGTTCAAACGGCAAATAGGTGACAAAACCGGAGGCGATGTATTCGACCGCCTGCTGCAGCGATTTGGCACGCATAATCCAACGGTCGAACAAAATGACGGCATCTTTCCAAAGCTGGTCCTGCTTTGTTTGTTCGAGCGCCATGCCCCCGGCGTGGAACAGCTCGAGCGCATGCAGGAGAAACGGAAGCACTTGCTGCTCCGTTTCACCGGTGCAAAACAGGAAAACGGTTTCTTCCCACGGAAGCGGAATGACGCGCCGCTTCTTTCCCGTCTTTGGCATGCGGGAAAGCAGCTGCTCGGACAGAGAAAAAATCGTGTCCGCTTCGAGCGTCGGAACGTCGTCCGGAAGCCAGTCCGTTTCTCCGTATAGTTTTTGAATCGAAAAACGGCCGTCCGTCTTGTCCAGTTGGGCGATCCACTCAATCGGAAGCTGCCTGGAAGCGGCGAGCTGCTCCAAAAAACGGCCGATGTCCGGCTCGCCGTCGGTCGTTTGGGAAAAGGCGGCTTCATACATTTTGGAAAACAAATATTGGACCGCCTGCCGGTCGTAAAACGTGCTGCCAGGCGCGGACTGCACCACCTCATGAACAGCGTTTTCCAGCAGCGTGAACACAAACGTCACTTTGTTTGAAGGCGCAAAATGAGGATCGGTCCGCCAAGCTTCGCCGACAGCTTTCAGCCATTCGCGGACTTCGCCGCCCGTTTTGGAAAAATAGCAGGAAAGCAGGCGAATGGCTGTTTCCACTAAAGGAGCCGCTAAATGCCCTTTTTCTTGCAAGTCGCGCCATTTTTCATGCCAGCGGGCGACGATGGGCCCGTGATGCTGCCCGATGACCGTCATCCCATCTTGCAAAACGGACTGCAGCTTTTCGTTTAACGTGCGATGCAACGCTCTTCCCTCCTTCCCCTACACCGATCCCCTCCGCATAAATGGATAGACGCGTTTCCCCTATGTGTTAATATTATAACAATTCTGTCTATTATATAACAAATATTTTTGTCCAAAAGTGTACAAGATTTGCGCTCATGGGCGTTCCGCTTCGCGCCGGCGGGAAGGATGTTTTTGCTATACTATAGGTAACCGAATGCAAAGGAGATGAAACCGATGAGCACAAGCGAACATAAACAAGAAGCCCCCAAAACCGTCCGCTGCAAAGTCATCACCGTCAGCGACACAAGAACCGAGGAAACCGACCGGAGCGGCCGGCTGATGATCGAGCTGCTCACGGAATCCGGACATGAGGTCGCCGGCTATGAAATCGTGAAAGATGAAGCGGACGCCATTCGCGCGGCGGTGCTCGACGGCTGCCGCCGCCTTGACGTCGACGTCGTGCTCACGAACGGCGGCACCGGCATCGCCAAGCGCGACGTCACGATCGAAACGGTCGGCGCGCTGCTCGAGAAAGAGCTCGTCGGCTTTGGCGAGCTGTTCCGTTTCTTAAGCTATACGGAAGACATCGGCCCAGCCGCCATGCTGTCGCGCGCCGTCGCCGGCGTGGCGATGGACACCGCCGTCTTTTGCACCCCCGGCTCGACCGGCGCCGTGCGCCTCGCGATGACGAAGCTTATTTTGCCTGAGCTTGGGCATGTCGTGCGGGAGATTCGGAAGGATAGGGCGCCGCGTTGACGAAAAGAGAACATAAGCGAAAAAGAGGATGCCCGCTGCGGGCATCCTCTTTCATTCATCAAGCCTTGATGCATTTTTCCCGTTCTTGATTGCGCAGGATGAAGCGCTTAGCATCAACGTCTCCGACAAGCCATAATGGTCGTGGATCGTGACGCCCACATGTTCTTGGAAAAAAGCGGATGACTTCCGGATTGAGCGGTTCGCCGGCCGAGCTCATGGCGTGCACGTTCAGCTGATAGCGGCGAATGACGTCCGCGCCGGCTGCCGCCATCGCCCGGTACGCGGTCGGGGCGTACGCGAAGTTGGTCATCCCGTCCCTTCCTTTTCAAAGGAAACATGGGGACTGACCCGATACCAAATCCATAAATCATTGATGATGGAAGCGAGTTCCGCTACTTCCGCATTCAGCTGGCACGAGCGTTCGAAGTCGGTTTCGCGGCCGAGTTCGTCTTGCTTTTCATCGATTTTCCGCTCCAGGGCGGCGATGCGGTCGGGGATCAAGCCGCGGATCGCCTCCCACTCAAGCAAAATCGCCTCTTGCTCATCTGCGCTGTAGTCGTCCCAAGGCTTGTCCAAATGCGGCAGGCGGATGCCGAGCCGCTTGTCGTCGATGAAGATGCCGTTCATTCCCTCTGCCTCCTTTTCTTCTATTATACGAAACCTTCCTGCATATCGGTGAGGAATTTTTATTCTTTTTGTTGAATATGTATTGAAAAATGATCCGAAAGCTGATAAAGTGATAATGTGCTCAATTTGAATATTTATTTATGATTAAGTATATTTATGTGACAGGAGAGGGGAACGACCATGGCAAATCCAAAATTGGTGTTGGCCTATTCTGGCGGTTTAGATACATCGGTGGCAATCAAATGGCTCCAGGAGCGCGGCTATGATGTGATCGCGTGCTGCTTGGACCTTGGGGAAGGAAAAGACCTTGATTTCGTGAAAGAAAAAGCGCTCAAAGTCGGCGCGATCAAATCGTACGTGATCGACGTCAAAGACGAGTTTGCGAACGAGTATGCGCTCATCGCTCTGCAGGCAAACGCCTTGTATGAAGGGAAATATCCGCTCGTCTCGGCGCTGTCGCGTCCGCTCATCGCGAAAAAACTCGTTGAAATCGCCGAGCTCGAAGGCGCGGTGGCGGTCGCTCACGGCTGCACGGGGAAAGGGAACGACCAAGTGCGCTTTGAAGTGTCGATCAAAGCGCTCAATCCGGATTTGGACGTCATCGCCCCGGTGCGCGAATGGAGCTGGTCGCGCGAGGAAGAAATCGAATATGCGAAACAGCACGGCATTCCGATTCCGGTCGATCTGGACAGCCCGTTTTCGATTGACCAAAACTTATGGGGCCGCAGCAACGAGTGCGGCATTTTGGAAGATCCGTGGGCCGCGCCGCCGGAAGAAGCGTACGAGCTCACCGCTTCGCTTGAAAATGCCCCGGATGTGCCGGATGTGATTGAAATCGGCTTTGAACAAGGTGTGCCGGTGACGTTAAACGGGAAGGCATACCCGCTCGCGCAGCTCATTTTGGAGTTGAACGCGTTGGCCGGCAAGCACGGCGTCGGGCGCATCGACCATGTCGAAAACCGCCTTGTCGGCATCAAATCGCGCGAAGTGTACGAATGCCCGGGCGCCATGACCTTGATCAAAGCGCATAAAGAGCTCGAAGATTTGACATTGGTGCGGGAAGTCGCCCATTTCAAACCGCTCATCGAGCAAAAAATCGCCGAAGTCATCTACAACGGCCTTTGGTTTTCGCCGCTTAAAGACGCGCTCGTCGCGTTTTTGAAGGAAACGCAGAAAAACGTCACCGGCGTCGTGCGCGTGAAGTTGTTTAAAGGCCATGCGATCGTCGAAGGGCGCAAATCGCCGTTCTCGCTCTATGATGAAAAATTGGCGACATATACGTCAGAAGACGAGTTTGACCATCAAGCAGCCGTCGGGTTCATCACGCTGTACGGCTTGCCGACGAAAGTCAACAGCATCGTGAACAAGCAAAACAAAGCGTCGGTGCCGACCGGCCAATAAACCATCGGGAACAGGAAGGAGGAAGTCGCATTCCTCTGCGGCGAGATTCGTGAAAAAACTTTGGGGCGGACGGTTTACGAAAACAGCGGAAGAATGGGTCGACGAGTTCGGCGCGTCGATCCCGTTCGACCAGGAGCTGGTGGAAGAAGACATCGAGGGCAGCCTCGCCCATGTGACGATGCTCGGCGAGTGCGGCATTTTGCCGGCGGAAGACGTCGAGAAGATCAAAGGCGGGCTGAACCGCCTGTTGGAAAAAGCCAAGCGAGGGGAACTCGAGTTTTCCGTGGCGTATGAAGACATCCATTTAAACATTGAAAAAATGTTGATCGACGACATCGGTCCGGTCGGCGGCAAGCTACACACCGGACGGAGCCGGAACGACCAAGTGGCGACCGACATGCATTTATACTTGCGCAAGCGCGTTGCGGAGATTCTTGGCCTCATCCGCGGGCTGCAGCGGGCGCTTGTCGCGCAGGCGGAAACGCACGTCGAGACGATCATGCCCGGGTATACGCATTTGCAGCGGGCGCAGCCGATTTCGTTTGCCCACCATCTGCTCGCATATGTGTGGATGCTCGAGCGCGACTATGAACGGTTTTCCGAGTCGCAAACGCGCATCAACAAGTCGCCGCTCGGCGCCGGGGCGCTCGCCGGGACGACGTTTCCGATCGACCGCGGGCGGACGGCGGAGCTGTTGGGCTTTGCCGGCATTTACGAAAACAGCTTGGACGCTGTGAGCGACCGCGATTTCATCATCGAATTTTTGAGCAACAGCTCGATGCTCATGATGCACCTGTCGCGGCTCGCCGAAGAGCTCATTCTTTGGTCAAGCCAAGAGTTTCAGTTCATTGAGCTCGATGATGCGTTTGCGACCGGCAGCAGCATCATGCCGCAAAAGAAAAACCCGGACATGGCCGAGCTCATCCGCGGCAAAACCGGCCGCGTGTACGGCCACTTGATGGCGCTCCTTACGGTGATGAAAGGGCTGCCGCTCGCCTACAACAAAGACATGCAAGAAGATAAGGAAGGCATGTTCGATACGGTGAAGACGGTCGTCGGGTCGTTGAAAATTTTCACCGGCATGATTGAGACGATGAACGTGCGCACAGACGTCATGGAGCGGGCGACGAAGCAGGACTTTTCGAACGCGACCGAGCTCGCCGATTACTTGGCCGCCAAAGGCGTCCCGTTCCGCGAGGCGCATGAAATCGTCGGCAAGCTCGTGCTGCTTTGCATTGAGAAAGGCGTCTTTTTGGCCGACTTGCCGCTTGAGGTGTATCAGGAGGCGTCGCCGCTCTTTGACGAAGACATTTATGACGCCTTGAACCCGCGCACGGCCGTCAACCGCCGCAACAGCGCCGGCGGCACCGGTTTTGCCGAAGTGCGGGCGGCGATTGAAAAAGCGAAAGAAAAGCTAAACACCCCGTAACGGCGGGGTGTTTTTTTGGCATTCACCGGCGGCGCAGAGAATGGATGCGTTCGTTGGGCGCGGAAGGCTATTCTTTCGGCGTCCGCACAACAAGCACATCGCATTTCGCATGGCGGACGATGTTTTCCGAGACGCTGCCAATGAGCAGCCGTTCGACGGCGTTTAATCCGGTTGCGCCGCAAATGATCAAATCGGCTTTATATTTCGGCGCCACTTCTTTGGCGATTTTCACTTTCGGCGAGCCGAACTCGATATCGGTCTCGACGTCATTGAGCCCGGCGGCGATGGCTTCGTTTTTATACCGCTCGAGCAGTTCGTTTGCATACTGTTCCGACCGTTCGGCAAGGGCATAATCGTGCGCCTCGACCGTCGTAAAGCCGCGCAAGTCGATGATATGGGACAAAATGAGCTTCGCCCCGTTTCGCTTGGCGATTTGGATCGCTTTTTTCAACGCCCATTCCGCTTCCTTCGAGCCATCGACGGCGACGACGATCGTTTTGTATATTGTGGTCATATTCTCCCACTCCCTTTGGATAAAAATGTTATCTCTATATATAGTATACCCTCGTTTGACTGGCGGGAAACTAGACCATATATTGAGATTTTGTGAAAAAAGGGAGGAAGGGCGATGGAAAAGCGGTATGACGGCTGGAAGTATGAGGAAGAAGAAGTGCAGACGATCACCGAACAAATTACCGAATCGTACGAGAGTGGCATTATTGAGGATGATGAATCGTATTACGACCCGCGCCGCGAAGTCGGCGAATAACCATGGCGCCTATGCGCTATGGTTATTTTTTTGTATTCCTCCTTGTTTGTAGTAAAGTAAAAATGAGACAGCAAATCGTGATGAGGAGGGAGAATGGTGCGGCATGCGTTGATCACGGCCGGAGCGAAAGGATTGGGGAGAAAGGTGACCGAGCTGCTGCTTGAGAAAGGCTATTCGGTGACGGTGAACTACCGGAGCGACGAACAGGCGGTGCACTCGCTTGCTGAGAAACACCGCAGTGCCGCCGACCGCCTTCAGTTTGTGAAAGGGGATGTAACAAGAAAAGAGGATTTGACGCGGTTGGTGGATGCGGCCATGGAGCGGTACGGCCGCATTGATTGCCTCATTAACAACGCAGGTCCTTACATTTTTGAGCGGAAAAAGCTGGCCGATTATACGGACGATGAATGGTATACGATGATCGAAGGAAACTTAAGCGCGGTGTTTCATTTAGTGAAGCGGACGGTCCCGATTATGCGCCGCCAACGGTTTGGCCGCATCATTACGTACGGATTTCAAGGAGCGGCCGATGCGCCGGGATGGTTGTACCGCTCGGCGTTCGGGGCGGCGAAAGTCGGGCTCGTGTCGCTGACGAAAACGATCGCCTTGGAGGAAGCGGGATACGGCATCACCGCCAATATGGTATGCCCAGGCAACATTGTCGGCGCTATGAAGGAAGCCGGGATCGCCGCTGCTCGCGCCAAGCCGGATGCCGAAGCGCCGGTCGGGCGCCCGGGCACGGGTGAAGACATCGCCCGCGTCATCGCTTTTTTGTGTGACGATGATTCGGATTTCATCACCGGGGCGGTCATTGACGTCACGGGCGGAGAGAACGTCATTTATCGTCACGTTTTCCAATAAGTGCGCCTGACCGCGTTCTGTTTGCTTTCTGGCCGAAAGGGAAACAATAAGGGAGTGAACGGAACGGAAAAAGGAGGAAAAACGATGAAAATCGGCATTCCGAAGGAAATCAAAAACAACGAAAACCGCGTCGCCATCACCCCGGCCGGCGTGATGACGCTCGTCAAAGCCGGGCATGACGTGTATGTCGAAACGAATGCCGGCGCCGAATCCGGCTTCACCGACAGCGAGTATGAAAAAGCCGGCGCGGTGATCGTGCCGAACGCGGAAGACGCCTGGGCGGCGGAGATGGTGTTGAAAGTGAAAGAGCCGCTGCCGGAAGAGTTTCGCTACTTCCGTCCAGGGCTCATTTTGTTTACGTATTTGCATTTGGCGGCGGCCGAAGCGCTCACGAAAGCGCTTGTCGAGCAAAAGGTGGTCGGCATCGCTTACGAGACGGTGCAGCTGGCGAACGGCTCGCTGCCGCTGTTGACGCCGATGAGCGAAGTCGCCGGCCGCATGTCGGTGCAAGTCGGCGCCCAATTTCTTGAAAAGCCGCACGGCGGGAAAGGCATTTTGCTTGGCGGAGTCCCTGGGGTGCGGCGCGGCAAAGTGACGATCATCGGCGGCGGAACGGCGGGGACGAACGCGGCAAAAATCGCGGTCGGGCTCGGGGCGGACGTGACGATTTTGGACATTAACGCCGAGCGGCTCCGCGAGTTGGATGACTTGTTCGGCGACCACGTGACGACCTTGATGTCCAACTCGTACCATATCGGCGAGTGCGTGCGCGAATCGGACTTGGTCGTCGGCGCTGTCTTGATCCCGGGGGCGAAAGCGCCGAAGCTGGTGACGGAAGAGATGGTGCGCTCGATGATGCCAGGGTCGGTGTTGGTCGACATTGCCATCGACCAAGGCGGCATTTTCGAAACGACCGACCGCGTCACGACGCACGATGACCCGACATATGTCAAGCACGGCGTCGTCCATTACGCCGTCGCCAACATGCCGGGCGCGGTGCCGCGCACATCGACGTTCGCCTTAACGAACGTCACGATCCCGTACGCCTTGCAAATCGCCAACAAAGGCTACCGCACCGCCTGTCTCGACAACCCGGCGCTGTTAAAAGGGATCAACACGCTTGACGGGCACATCGTGTACGAAGCCGTGGCGGCGGCGCACAACATGCCGTATACGGATGTTCATTCTGTGCTTACAGGATGAAGAGGGAAAAAGCTGTCCGACCGGTCTGCAGACAGAGCCGGCGGACAGCTTTTTTGCTGCGCTCATGCGCCGACAACGTTCCCGTTATACCATAAGCAGCTCCTTCGAAAACGACGTCAACACCTCAACGCCGCCGTTTGTGACGGCGACGTCGTCTTCAATGCGCACGCCGCCGATGGACGGAATGTAAATGCCCGGTTCGATCGTAAACACCATGCCGGGGGCGAGCGGCTCGCTATTTGCGCCATGAAGCGACGGGTATTCGTGGATTTCGATTCCTAAGCCGTGGCCGACGCGGTGAGTGAAATAGTTCCCGTAGCCGGCTTCGGTGATGACGGTTCGGGCGGCGCCATCGACCGCTTTCATGGCTGTTCCCGGCCGGCAGACGTCGATGGCGGCTTGTTGGGCGCGCCGGACGGTGTCGTACATGAGCCGCTGTTCGTCGCTTGCCGTTTGACAAATGACGGTGCGGGTGATGTCCGAACAATACCCGTCCACGATGACGCCTAAATCGAACAAGACGAAATCGCCCGGTGCGACCGCCGCTGTCCCCGGCGCGCCGTGCGGGTCGGCCGTTTTCGCGCCGGTGAGCACGGTCGTCGGAAACGACATCGCTTCGACGCCGAGTTTTTTCAGCTCATATTCAATGACGGCGACAAGTTCAAGCTCTGTCACGCCCGGGCGGATGGCCGAAACGCCGATTTCGACCGCCTTGTCGGCGAGCTCCGCCGCCTGGCGCAGCGCTTTCATTTCTTGTTCGTCTTTGATCAGGCGAAGCTGGCGCAGCTTATCTTCGGCATCGAGCCATTGGCTGTTCGGAAACAGCGCCGAGAGCCGCTCGAAGCGGGCGAACGACAAATCGTTTTTCTCAACGGCAATCGAGACGGCCTTGATGCCGCGCGCTTTGAGGTGGCGGTGGATGTCGTCCCACGGGTCGGCGCTGTCGTCATAGCCGATCACCGTATACCGAAAGCCGCTCCGGCGGGCGCGCGGCGCTTCCATTTGCGGACAGACGAGCGCCGGTTCGCCGTCAGGAAAGACCAAAAGCGCCAGCAGCCGTTCGTGCGGGTCGCAAAAAAAGCCGCTCAAATAAAACACGTTCGCACTTGACGTGATGAAGGCGAATGAACTATGTTGTTGTTGAAGCCAAGAGGAAAATGCTTGCAGCCGTTTGTTCATCGTTCCCTTCCTTCCTTTTTTCACTGTTGTCCATTTTGAGCGTACCAAGAAACGGGCCGTTTGTAAATGGACAGGCGGGAAAAGAAGGAAATGGACGGATGGCGGCGAATCATGGGAATGGAAAGGAGAGATGTGGCGATGAAAATCAGCTACCATGGCCATTCGGTCGTCCGCGTGGAAACGAACGGAAAAACGATTTTGATCGACCCGTTCATCACCGGCAATGCGACGACCGATTTGAACGCAGCAGATGTGAAAGCGGATGTCATTTTGTTGACGCACGGGCACGGGGATCATGTCGGCGACACGGTGGAGATCGCCAAGCGGAACAACGCCCTCGTCGTGGCGACGTTTGAACTGGCGACGTATTTAAGCTGGCAAGGGGTCGAAACGTTCGGCATGAACATTGGCGGGGCGCGCCAATTTGATTTTGGCACGGTCAAGTTTACGCAGGCGTTCCATAGCTCCGGGTTTGTGACCGATGACAAGCAAATCATTTATTTAGGCATGCCGACCGGCATTTTGTTCACGGCCGAAGGCAAAACGATTTACCATGCCGGCGACACCGGGCTGTTTTCCGACATGAAGCTGATCGGCGAGCGCCATAACATCGATGTCGCATTCCTGCCGATCGGCGACAGCTTCACGATGGGGCCGGAAGACGCGGCGGTGGCGGCTGAATGGCTTGGAGCGAACCTCGTCGTACCGATCCATTACAACACGTTCCCGCCGATCGCCCAAGACCCGGAACGGTTCGTCTCGCTTCTGCCGCCGGGTGTCGGCCGCGCGCTGAAACCAGGCGAAAGCATCGAACTGTAACAGAGGCGCCCTCCCTAAAGCGGGAAGGGCGCTTTCTAATGGCCGGCGCGATCGTTGAATCCCCGCCGCTGCGCCCTGTATAATGAAAGTAACAACACGTAAAGGGTGAAGATCGTTGGCAACCAAACATGAACAAATTTTGGAATACATCCACCGGCTGCCGATCGGCGAAAAAATTTCCGTCCGGCAGATCGCGAAGGAAATGGGTGTGAGCGAAGGGACGGCGTACCGGGCGATCAAAGATGCGGAGAACAAAGGATACGTAAGCACCATCGAGCGCGTCGGCACGATTCGGATCGAGAAAAAGCGGAAAGAAAACATCGAAAAGCTCACGTACGCCGAAGTCGTCAACATTGTCGACGGACAAGTGCTCGGCGGCCGCGAGGGGCTGCACAAAACGCTCAATCGCTTCGTCATCGGAGCGATGCAGCTTGAAGCGATGATGCGCTACACGGGTGCGGGCGACTTGCTGATTGTTGGCAACCGGACGAAGGCGCATGAACTGGCGCTTGAAGCCGGGGCGGCCGTGCTCATCACCGGCGGGTTTGACACGGCCGACCACGTCAAAAAGCTCGCCGATGAGCGGCAGCTGCCGATCATTTCGACGAGCTACGATACGTTTACGGTTGCGACGATGATCAACCGGGCGATCTATGACCAGCTGATCAAAAAGGAGATTGTGCTCGTTGAGGACATTGTCACCCCTGTCGAGAAAACGGCCTATTTATATACAGACGATCCCGTCGAGCGCTGGTATACGTTAAATCGCGAGACGCGCCATAGCCGCTTTCCGGTCGTCGACGGACAGCTCAAAGTGCAAGGGATTGTGACGGCAAAAGACGTGCTCGATATGGACCGGCAGCTGCCGATTGAAAAAGTGATGACGAAGCAGCCGATTACGGTGAACGGAAAAACGTCGGTCGCGTTTGCTTCCCACATTATGGTATGGGAAGGCATCGAGCTCCTTCCGGTCGTCGATGACCATAACCGGCTGCAAGGGATCATCAGCCGCCAAGACGTATTAAAAGCGTTGCAAATGGCGCAGCGCCAGCCGCAAGTCGGCGAGACGATCGATGATCTCGTCACCGCCCAGTTCCGCGAGTCAGGCGACAAAGAGACGCTGTTTCGCTGCACGATCACCCCGCAAATGACGAACTACTTGGGGACGCTTTCTTATGGGGTGTTTACAACGATTGTCACCGAGGCGGCGGCGCGGATGCTGCGGGCGTACAAACGAGGGGATTTGGTGATGGAAAGCATCACGATTTATTTCATCAAGCCGGTGCAAATCGACAGCACAGTCGATGTGCAGGCGAAGCTTTTAGAGCTCGGACGCAAGTTCGGGAAAGTGGATGTCGAGGTGTATAACGAAGGGGCGATCGTCGGCAAGGCGATGATGATGTGCCAGCTGATCGATCGGTAAGCGGCAACGAAAAAAGGATGTCCATCCTTTGCGCCGGACATCCTCCTTTTTGTTGCGAACCCCGTGGTCAGCTTTGTTTCGCCGCTTTTTCCGCCTCTTCGACCGCCTGCGGCAAATAGTGACGGTAGGCACGGAAGCCGGCCCAAGCGCTGCCGAAGCCTAAGGCGATAAAGATGGCGGAGATGAGATACGTGACCGTCGTCTGGTATAAAAACAGCTGGTTGATGCCGAACAAGGCGACAAACAGTCCGAGCGCCGTGCTCGATTTTGCCGAGTAAAACTGGCGCTCCATCGGGCGTTGGGCGCGGACGTAGCGGATTTTATAATAGACGTAAAACGAAAAGAAAAATATAATGAAAATAACCAATACGGGCATGCTGGTTCCCTCCGTCGTCGATTTCTTTTTCCATTGTACATAGAAACACGGAAAAATGCCAGCGGTTGAAAATGACAGGCAAGAAAAAGGGGACGAAGTGATGAAAGACATCTGTCGGAACATTCTCGAAACGATTCGTCAATTTGACACGATCATCATCCACCGCCACGTGCGCCCGGACCCGGACGCGTACGGTTCGCAAGGCGGACTCGCAGCGCTGCTAAGGGCGTCATTTCCGGAAAAACAAGTGTATGCGGTCGGAACGGATGACCCGTCTTTATCGTTTTTGCGGAACATGGATGTCATTGACGATGACGTCTATGAACAGGCGCTCGTCATCGTCTGCGACACGGCGAACGAGGAGCGGATTTGCGACAGCCGCTACCGGCTCGGGCGGAAGCTCATTAAAATCGATCACCACCCGAACGATACGCCGTACGGTGACATCATGTGGGTCGACACCGATGCCAGCTCGACGAGCGAAATGATTTACGAACTGTATTTGGCCGGCAAAGACGACGGGTTGACGATGACCGCCGAGGCGGCGCGGTTAATTTATGCCGGCATCGTCGGCGACACGGGCCGTTTTTTGTTTCCGCGCACGAGCGAAAAAACGTTCCGCTATGCCGGGGAGCTCATTTCGCACGGTTTTTCGCTGACGGAACTGTACGACGGGTTGTATCGGACGAGCCTGCCACTCGCCCGTTTGAGTGGGTATGTGTTGGCGAATTTCACGATCGATGAAGGAGTGGCGGCGGTGAAAATGCCGCGGGCGCTGCTTGAGGAATACGGCGTCACGCCGCTTGAAGCGTCACAGCTTGTCGGGTTGCTCGGCAACATTGATGGCATCATCGCCTGGGTGTTTTTCGTTGAGGAGGAGAAGGAAATTCGCGTTCGCTTCCGTTCGAAAGGGCCGATCATCAATGTTGTCGCCAAACGGTACGGCGGCGGCGGCCATCCGTTGGCGGCCGGCGCGTCCATCGCTTCATGGGAAGAAGTCGACCGCATTGTGGACGATGTGAAAGCCGTTTGCCGGGCGGAACGGTAGCGGAAGGGGGCAAGGAGGTGCTGTGCGCTGTTTCCCCCTCTTTTGCCGCCTGATGAGGGGGCAGACGCTTTTTTCGGAGACGGGACGCCGTTTTGCCCCTCCTTTTTTGCGGGCTGCATGACGTATTAAAGGAGGGGCTTCAATTTCACTTCCACAGCCAAAAGGGTAAAAATGGTGAGTGTATGAATTTCCAACCGGTACGCTTTTTCGTGGATCGTATACGTTTTGTTTTCAATCGTCCGTTTGATCAGCTCGCGGCTGTTGTACACCGTTTCAATGTCTTTGGTGATCAAATGGGACAAATCTTCTTTCACGCTGTCTTCGATGCGGAACGCCGTGTATGAGTCAAGCTTATACTGCTCGGCATTGGCGAGGTGGACGGATACGTCTTGCACGGTCAGCTTTTTTTTCATTTCTTTGTTGTAATGGATATAGTCTTCCTGCCAAATGCGAATTTCGTTTTGCAAGTCGGCAATCTGCTCGTTGAGCTCATTGACGTGCCGCACTTGTTTTTCTTGCAGGACGCCGAAAATGTACAAAAACACAAACCAGCTGATGAGCGCCCCGATCGCTGCGCCGGCGAAAAAGCGCTGCCATGACGGGGATTGGTAATACGGAGGAATTCTCATGGCGAAATGTGCTCCTGCGTCAGCCACGTAATGATCGCGACCCCTGTTTGCGCGCCGCCCATGGCGGACAAAATAAGCAAAAATTGCCGCACAATATCTTTCGTTTCCCCAAGAAACAGCCCCCGCTCGACGACGTAAAACGTATCAAACGTCCCGCCGATGGCGGCGACGACCGCCCAAATGCGCAAATCGCCGGCGAACCGGTACATGGCGGTCAGCGGCTGGCCGCCGCTTAAAAAAGCGCCGAGCGCCCCGATGATGGCGCCGCCGAGCAACACGCCGACCGCGATGAAATAACTTTGAATAAACGCCGGCAAAAAGGCCACTTTTTCGTTCATTTGTTTTCCGCCCCTTTCTTTATCTTTTACTATGTATATCAACGAATGGGACGAAGTATGTAGCCAAAGGAAAAGTTTTCGGCCACAAACGGACGAATAAGGGAGGGCTGTTCATGACGTTTGTTCACTTGCACGTGTCAAGCGGCTACAGTTTGTTTCAAAGCACGGCCACCGTGGACGCGCTGGCGGCCAAGGCGAAACAGTCCGGGTGCCCCGCCTTGGCGTTGACCGACCGCAATGTGCTGTATGGTGCTCTGTCCTTTTATCGGGAATGCCGGCGCCACGGCATCCGGCCCATCATCGGCATGACGGCCGATGTGGCCCTCAGCGGCGATGACGGCGCCTATCCGCTTGTGCTGCTGGCTGCCAATGAGGAAGGGTACCGCCATGTAATCGAGATCAGCACGATGATTCAAATGGGGGAAGAAAAACAGGTGGATGAAGACGCCCTCCGCCGGTTGAGCGATGGAATCGTCGCCATCACCCCGGGGGCGGAAGGCCGGGTCGAGTCGCTGTTGGCCGCCGGGGAATGGCGGGGGGCGCAAACGGTGCTCGCCCGCTACCAGCAGCTGTTTCCTGGCCGTTTGTATACAGCCATCGAGCGAGGTGAGCGGACGCGCGCCCCGTATGAAGGGGAGCTGTTGCGGCTGGCGAAAGAAGCCGGAGTGCCGGTCGTGGCGACGAACGATGTCCGCTATGTTGAGCGCGGCGACGCCGCGGCGTGGCGCTGTTTGCAGGCGATCGGGCGCGGCGTGCCGTTGGCCGACATCCCGGAGGATCCCGGCCGTTATTTGGCGGCGCCGGACGAGATGGCGCGCCGGTTTGCCGACTTGCCGGAGGCGCTCGCGAACAGTGTGGTCATCGCCGATCAATGCGAGCTGCACATCCCGTTTGGCGGCTGGCAGCTGCCGAAGTTTCCGGTTCCGGACGGGGAAACGGCGGACCGTTATTTGCGCCGTCTGTGCGAACAAGGGCTCGCCCGCCGCGTGCCGGCAGCCGATGAGCGTTATAGGGAGCGGCTTTGGCATGAACTTGACGTCATTCAAGCGATGCGCTTTAGCGATTATTTTTTGATTGTCGCCGATGTGGTCGCCTACGCCCGCCAACGCGGCATTCTCACCGGTCCGGGCCGCGGTTCGGCGGCCGGATCGCTCGTCGCCTACGCTTTGGCCATCACTGATGTTGATCCAATCCGATACGGCCTGTTGTTTGAGCGGTTTTTGAATCCGGAGCGGGTGTCGGTGCCGGATATTGATCTGGACTTTCCCGATGACCGGCGCGAGGAAATGATCCGCTATGTGGCGGACAAATACGGGCGCGACCGCGTCGCGCAAATTATTACGTTTGGGACGTTCGGCGCCAAAGCGGCGCTGCGCGAGACGGCAAAAGCGCTCGGCATTCCCGGGCGCGAGGCGGAGCGGGTCGTGGCGCTTTTGCCGGACAAACAAGGGGTGACGATCCGCCAATGGCGCGGCGAGTCGACCGCGTTTCGCCGCGCCGCCGACATGGTGCCGGACGGCAAGCAATGGCTTGATATCGCGCAAACGCTCGAAGGGCTGCCGCGCCATACGTCGATTCACGCCGCCGGCGTCATCATCAGTCCCGAACCGCTTATACGCCAAGTGCCGTTGCAGCCAAGCCATGGCGAATGGCCGCTCACCCAATACGCCATGGGGTCGCTCGAAGCGCTCGGCCTTCTCAAAATGGACTTTCTCGGCTTGCGCACGTTGACGCTGCTCGGGCAAATGGTGCGCCTCATCGAGCGGCAGACAGGAAAGCCGTTTGATGTGCGGCGCGTGCCGCTTGACGACGAAAAAACGTATGCGCTCCTAGGCGCCGGGGAGACGAACGGCATTTTTCAGCTTGAATCAAACGGCATGAAACGCGTGCTGGCGGAACTGCGGCCATCCGAATTGGAAGATTTGGTCGCCGTCAACGCCTTGTACCGTCCGGGGCCGATGAATATGATTCCGGTCTACATCCGGCGCAAGCGCGGCGACGAAGCGGTTTCCTTCCCCCACCCCGACCTGGCGCCGATTTTGGCGCCGACTTACGGGGTGTTGATCTACCAGGAGCAAATTATGCAAATCGCCGCCCGCATGGCCGGATTCTCGCTTGGACAGGCGGATGTGTTGCGGCGGGCGGTGGCGAAAAAAGAGAAATCGCGGCTTGCTGAGCAGCGGGAAGCGTTTGTCGCCGGCTGTGCGGCGAACGGCTATCCGAAAGAAGCCGCCGAAGAATTGTACCGGCATATCGTCCGCTTTGCCGATTATGGCTTCAACCGGAGCCATGCGGTCAGCTACGCGCTGTTGTCGTATGCGATGGCGTATATTAAAGCCCATTACCCGCTTTGCTTTTATGCCGTCATGCTCTCAGGCGCTGCGGGTGACCGGGAAAAAACGGCGCTTTACGCTCTTGAAGCGGCGCGAAAAGGGATTGCGCTGCTGCCGCCATCGGTCAACCGGAGCGGCTATCGGTTTGCGATCGAAGGCAAGGCGATCCGCACCGGGCTGGCGGTGATGAAACACGTCGGCGCGGCGGCGAAGCTCATCATCGAGGAGCGCCGGAAACATGGACCATTCGCCGACTTTTTTGATTTCGCCATCCGCCTGTTGCCGAAAGGATTGCCGCGTCCGGCGCTTGAGGCGCTCGTTTGGGCCGGCGCGTTTGATGAATTGGGCGGAGAGCGGGCTTCGCTTTTGGCGAGCATCGACGTGGCGGTCGAACACGTGCAGTTGATCGGGCCGTATTTAGGAACGAGCGGCTTGTCGCTGAAGCCGAAATACATGGATGCCCCCCCGCTGTCGCCGGTTGAGCGGCGAAAACGGGAAAAAGAGCTGCTCGGGTTTTCCGTCACCCCGCACCCGGCTGCCGTCTGCCGCCCGCTGTTTCAGGCGGCCCGGGCGGTGCCGATTGCCGAGATGCACGGTTCGGCCGCCGTTATTGGCGGCTATGTGACCGAACAACGGAAAACGAGGACAAAACGGGGAGAGGAAATGGCGTTTGTGACAATCAGCGATGAAAGCGGGGAAGTGGAAGCGGTCGCCTTTCCGTCCGTCTATGCCCGCGCCGCCGCCGAGCTGGCGGAAGGAAACTTTGTGCTGCTTTTTGGAACAGTCGACCGGCGCGCGGGCAGACGCCAGCTCGTCATCCGCCGCGCCGGCTGTTTGCCGGTGTCGGCGCTATATATTAACGCGAGCTGGGGCGATGAGGCCAAACTGTCCAAGCTGAAACGGCTGCTTGAGCAGCAGCGCGGCGTTACGCCGGTTTATTTGTATGACGAAGCGAAGCGGGCGCTCCTTCGCCTGCCGGAGCAATATGCCGTCACGCCCACGGCGCCGCTTGTCGACGGGCTGCTCGCTTTATTCGGCCCCGGGCGCATTGCCGTCAAATAGCTGCCCCTTTACTATTTCACTATTTTATTATATCGTATAACCATTAGGTGGTCAGACCAGTGTGTCCGGCTGCGGTTGGACGGCATGCCGCCCACGTGGGGAATATGGCATAAACGGAAAAGGAGGGGTCTCCGTTCAACGATGAAAAAGTGTACGCCGAGACGTTGAGGCATATCCATCGTCTCGTTGTCGAGGATGGCCTTGTCCCGGGCGACAGGCTGCCGTCAGAACGCGAGCTGGCCGAGCGGCTCGGCGTCGGCCGCTCGTCGGTGCGCGAGGCGCTGCGGGCGCTTGAGTTTCTCGGCCTGATTGAGACGAGGCGCGGCGAAGGGACCTACTTATGCGAAGTCGGCGGTCATCAGCTGATTGAGTTGTTGGCGATGTTTTTGCTTGAAAATGAACGGGCGAAAGCGGATGTGGCGGAAGCGACATGGCTGATCGAACGGCTGTTGCTTGAGCTTGCCTGCCTGCGCTGCAGTGAAGAAGCGTTGGAAAGACTAGAAAAAACCGTTCATCAAAAACCGACTGATTTCGCGTCATTTTTTCAGGCGGTCGCCGAGGGGGCCGGCAACTATTTGCTCACCCGCATTTGGCGGGCGCTGTTCGGGTTTGCCTCCGCCTTTGCGTCCGACCGGCCGCTTGCCGATTCGTTTTATGACCAGCTGTTAGCAGCGGTGAGAAAGCGCGATCCGGCGCAGGCGGTCGCCGTTTGGGAGGCGCATCGGCCTTCGCCGTTGTCGAAACAGAACTGACACCGTTTGACAAACAACCGCTTTCATTTTCGATAAAGTAGTAGAGAGGCGAAAACGCAAAGGAGGGGATCCCTCGTGTGGAAAGACTTATTTGCCAAAAAGAAGAAGTATGCGTCGCTCCCTTCCGAGCAAGTGAGGCCTGAAGTGCCGGAAGGTGTCATGACGAAATGCCCGCAATGCAAAAAAATTATGTATACAAAAGAGTTGGTCAAAAATTTGCGCGTTTGCCTAAGCTGCGGCTACCATCATCCAATGCCGGCGCGCGAACGGATTGAAAGCGTACTTGATGAAGGCAGCTTTCGCGAGTATGACGCCGACATGACATCGGTCAACCCGCTCGGATTCCCCGGTTACATAGAGAAACTGGAAGCAGACCGGCGCAAATCCGGATTGAACGAGGCGGTCGTCACCGGCGAAGGGGCGCTTGACGGCCATCCGCTCGTCATCGCAGTCATGGATTCCTCGTTCCGTATGGGCAGCATGGGATCGGTCGTCGGTGAAAAAATCACCCGCGCGGTCGAACAAGCGCATGATAAAGGCGTGCCGTTTCTCATCTTTACCGCTTCCGGCGGCGCCCGCATGCAAGAAGGGGTGTTAAGCTTGATGCAAATGGCGAAAACGAGCGCGGCGCTCAAACGGTTCAGCAGCGACGGTGGCTTGTTCATTTCGGTTATGACCCATCCGACAACGGGCGGCGTATCGGCGAGTTTCGCCTCGCTTGGCGACTACAACTTCGCCGAACCGGGGGCGTTGATCGGTTTTGCCGGCCGCCGCGTCATCGAGCAGACGGTGCGCGAAGAGCTGCCGGAAGATTTCCAGACGGCGGAGTTTTTGTTAAAGCACGGGCAGTTGGATGCCGTCATTCACCGCCATGAGCTGAAAGAGACGCTGACGGTCGTGCTTCGCATCCATGCAGGAGGAGGGGAATCGGGATGGTGGCGGAATTAGAATTTGAAAAGCCGCTTGTCGAGCTGCGCCGCAAAATTCAAGAGCTAAAAGAGTTTATGAAGACGGCCGATGTCGATTTGTCGGCCGAAATCGAAAAGTTGGAGGCGCGCCTCGCCAAGCTGGAAAACGACGTGTATGCCAATTTGACGCCGTGGGATCGCGTGCAAATTGCCCGCCATCCGCAGCGGCCGACGACGCTCGATTACATCGACCGGCTGTTTACAAACTTTCTTGAATGCCATGGCGACCGCTGCTTTGGCGACGATGAGGCGATCGTCGGCGGCATCGCGGAATATGATGGGCTGCCGGTGACCGTCATCGGCCACCAGCGCGGCAAAGATACGAAAGAGAACTTGCGCCGCAACTTCGGCATGCCGCATCCGGAAGGCTACCGGAAAGCGCTCCGCTTGATGAAGCAGGCGGAAAAGTTTTCCCGACCGGTCATTTGCTTCATTGATACAAAAGGGGCGTATCCGGGCAAAGCGGCCGAAGAGCGCGGGCAAAGTGAAGCGATCGCCCGCAACTTGTTTGAAATGGCCGGGCTCACCGTGCCGGTCGTCTGCATCGTCATCGGCGAAGGTGGGAGCGGCGGGGCGTTGGCGCTCGGCGTCGGCAACCATATTCATATGCTCGAAAACTCCACATACTCGGTCATCTCACCAGAAGGAGCGGCGGCTATTTTATGGAAGGATGCGTCATTGGCGCAGCGGGCGGCGGAAACGATGAAAATTACCGCCCATGATTTAAAAGCGCTCGGTGTCATTGATGAAATTATTCCGGAAGTGAAAGGAGGCGCCCACCGCAACGCCGACGAGCAGGCGAACGAAATTGACCGCGTGCTGCGCGCCTCGCTTAAGCAGCTGTTGGCGCTTGATGGCGAGGCACTCGTTCGGCAGCGCTACGAAAAATTTAAACAAATGGGCCAAGTATCGTGTTTACAAGAAACGATTCGGGCAAGATAAGGAAAAAGCTGTCTCGACTTTCGGGGCAGCTTTGTTCTGTCCATGAAAAAATTGTGTTCATGTAAACCGTTTCAACAGGGCATCGCTGTTGTGTTCCTTAGTTGTTCATGGTACATTAGGAATGTTCAAGAGCGACAGACGTATGAGGTCGGACGTGTTGAATTTGACGTGAATGAGGTGGAAACAATGAAACGGATTGGTGTCTTGACAAGCGGCGGCGACTCGCCGGGGATGAACGCGGCCATTCGCGCTGTCGTCCGCAAGGCGATTTACCACGGCGTAGAAGTGTATGGCGTCTACCACGGCTATGCCGGGCTGATCGCCGGCAACATTAAAAAACTGGAAGTCGGCGATGTCGGCGATATTATTCACCGCGGCGGTACGATGCTATATACAGCCCGCTGTCCGGAGTTTAAAACAGAAGAAGGGCAGAAAAAAGGGATTGAACAATTAAAAAAGCACGGCATTGAAGGGCTCGTCGTCATCGGCGGCGACGGGTCGTATCAAGGAGCGAAAAAATTGACGGAGCACGGTTTTCCATGCGTCGGCGTACCGGGCACGATCGACAACGACATTCCGGGCACTGATTTTACGATCGGGTTTGACACCGCGCTCAATACAGTCATTGATGCCATCGACAAAATCCGCGATACAGCAACGTCGCATGAACGGACGTACGTCATTGAAGTCATGGGCCGCCATGCCGGCGACATCGCCTTATGGTCCGGGCTGGCCGGCGGGGCGGAAACGATTTTAATTCCGGAAGCCGATTACGACATGAACGACGTCATCGCCCGCCTGAAGCGCGGCCATGAGCGCGGCAAAAAACATAGCATCATCATCGTGGCGGAAGGGGTCGGCAGCGGCGTCGACTTCGGCCGGCAAATCCAAGAAGCGACCGGCTTTGAGACGCGCGTGACGGTGCTGGGCCACGTGCAGCGCGGCGGGTCGCCGACGGCGTTTGACCGCGTGCTGGCGAGCCGCCTCGGCGCCCGTGCGGTGGAGTTGCTTTTAGAAGGAAAAGGAGGCCGCTGTGTCGGCATTCAAAACAACCAGCTCGTCGACCATGACATTGCCGAAGCGTTAGCGAAACAACATACGATCGATCAGCGGATGTACTTATTGTCGAAAGAACTGTCCATCTAATTCCCGAGGGGAAAGGAAGAAGAAACGATGAAGCGGAAAACGAAAATCGTCTGTACAATTGGGCCGGCAAGCGAAAGCACGGACAAGCTCGTGCAACTGATCGAAGCAGGAATGAACGTGGCGCGCCTGAACTTTTCGCACGGCGATCATGAGGAACACGGACGGCGCATCGCCAACATTCGTGAGGCGGCACGCCAGACGGGCAAAACGGTCGCCATTTTGCTCGATACGAAAGGTCCGGAAATCCGGACGCACAACATGGAAAACGGCGCCATCGAACTGAAGGAAGGAACGAAGCTCGTCATTTCGATGAGCGAAGTGCTTGGCACGCCGGAAAAAATTTCCGTCACCTACCCAGGATTGGTCGACGACGTGTCCGTCGGCGCGAAAATTTTGCTCGATGACGGGCTCATCGGTCTCGAGGTCAATGCGGTCGACAAGCAAGCGGGAGAAATCGTTACAACCGTTTTAAACGGCGGCGTGCTGAAAAACAAAAAAGGGGTCAACGTCCCGGGCGTGCGCGTCAACTTGCCGGGCATCACCGAGAAAGACCGCGCTGATATTTTGTTTGGCATTCGCCAAGGGATCGACTTTATCGCCGCTTCGTTCGTGCGCCGGGCGTCCGATGTGCTGGAAATCCGTGAGCTGCTTGAGACGCACGATGCCCTTCATATCCAAATTATCGCCAAAATTGAAAACGAAGAGGGCGTCGCCAACATTGACGAAATTTTAGAAGCCGCCGACGGCCTCATGGTGGCGCGCGGTGATTTGGGGGTTGAAATTCCGGCTGAGGAAGTGCCGCTCATCCAAAAGCTGTTGATCAAAAAGTGCAATATGCTCGGCAAACCGGTTATTACGGCGACGCAAATGCTCGACTCGATGCAGCGCAATCCGCGGCCGACACGGGCGGAAGCAAGCGACGTTGCCAACGCCATTTTTGACGGCACCGATGCCGTCATGCTTTCCGGGGAAACGGCGGCTGGCCACTATCCGGTCGAAGCGGTGAAAACGATGCACCAAATCGCGCTCCGCACCGAACAGGCGCTTGAGCACCATGATATTTTAGCCCAACGCACAAAAGAAAGTGCGACGACCATCACCGATGCCATCGGGCAGTCGGTCGCCCATACGGCGCTCAACTTGGATGTGGCGGCGATCGTCACGCCGACCGTAAGCGGAAAAACGCCGCAAATGGTGGCGAAATATCGCCCGCAAGCGCCGATTATTGCCGTCACCTCAAATGAAGCGGTATCGCGCCGGCTGGCGCTTGTGTGGGGCGTGTATACGAAAGAGGCGCCGCATGTGAACACGACGGATGAAATGCTCGATGTCGCCGTCGATGCAGCGGTGCGTTCCGGTTTGGTGAAGCACGGCGATTTGGTCGTCATCACCGCCGGCGTGCCGGTCGGCGAAACCGGTTCGACGAACTTAATGAAAGTACACGTCATCAGCGACCTTCTCGCCAAAGGGCAAGGCATCGGCCGCAAGTCGGCGTTCGGCAAGGCCGTCATCGCGAAAACAGCGGAAGAAGCGCGGCAAAAAATGATAGACGGCGGCATTTTAGTCACCGTCAGCACCGATGCGGACATGATGCCGGCGATTGAAAAAGCGGCGGCGATCATTACGGAGGAAGGCGGGCTGACAAGTCATGCCGCTGTGGTCGGCCTAAGCCTTGGGATTCCGGTCGTCGTCGGGGTCGGACAGGCGACAAGTTTGTTTAAAGACGGGCAAGAAATTACAGTCGATGGCGGGTTTGGCGCCGTCTACCGCGGCCATGCGAGCGTGTTGTAATACAGTTGTTGGTCGACAAAAACAGCCTTGGACATGAAGCCAAGGCTGTTTTTATGAGGTGGGCTTGCCGATGATAAAGCGCCACATGTCGCGGAAGACGTTGGCGCTGTGGAGCGTGCGGATGATGACGAGCGCGACCGGACCGGCGATGAGGCCGAGAAAACCGAGCAGCTTGAAGCCGACAAACAAGGCGATCAGCGTCGCGAGCGGATCGAGGCCGATCGACGAGGAGAGCACCTTCGGCTCCATAATTTGCCGCTGGACGAGAACGACGATATACAAAACGCCAAGCCCGATCGCAAACGGGATATCCCCGCTGATGGCGGCGTAAATAATCCAAGGCACGAAGACGATGCCGGTCCCCAAGTAGGGCAAAATATCGACAAACCCGATGATCAATGCGATCGTAATCGCGTAATCGACGCGCAAAATGAGCAAGCCGATCAACACGATGACGGTCGTAATCGAAATGAGTGTCGCCTGCGCCTTAATAAAGCCAAACAGCGCCCGCTTTAAATCCAAAAACACCGTTTTTCCGCTTGTGCGGGCTTTTGCCGGCAGCCATTGCTGTGCCATCCGCATGAGGCGATGCCAGTCTTTGCTGATGAAAAACGTCGCGAGCAGCGAAAAAATAAAAACCGTTGCCGCGTTCGGCAACCACGCGAGAAGTTGCGGAATGTTTTGCAGCACGCGCTGGATAAATTCGCCGACCGTTGTCGCGATTTGCGTCCCGACCGCCTGGATGTTTTGCATGATCGTATCTTGTTGGTCGGCGTTTAAGTTTTTAAACAAGACAGCCCACTCTTGATAAAGCGGGATGAGCTGATTGGCGGCAAACGACTCCATGTATGCGATGAGCGCCTGAAATTTTTCCGGCACGACGTTCGCCAAGTATTGTGTTCCGGACACGATCTCGGCAATTAGCAGCGTCACGATCCCGGCAACGGCGGCAAACAGGACGATCAGCGTCACGCTGACGGCGAGCCAACGCGGCATTTTCGCCTTCCGCTCTAAAAAATCAACGAGCGGATTGATGAAAAGAGCGATAAAAAAGGCAATAATAAACGGGTACGTCACCGTCGAGACATAGTAGACGGCGATGGCACCGAGCACAACGGCCGCGATGACAGTGAGAAAGCGCAAAAAACGGTCGACATATATTCGGGACAATGTTTCACCCCCAACGGTTCTCCATACTGATATATTACATGTTTCTTTACGAAGAAGCAAAAAGACAAGTTTCAGAGGAAAGGGCGGACGATTGTGAACGAACCGGTGTTATTTTTGCTTGTGTTGCTGGCAATCGGGGCGTTGGCGAAAAATCAGTCGCTCATCGTCGCGATTGCCGTTCTGCTCGTCATCAAACTCATCGGCCTTGATCAACGGCTGCTGCCGCTTATTCATTCCAAAGGCATCAACTGGGGGATTACGGTGATTACGATTGCCGTATTGGCGCCGATCGCCGCCGGAGAGATTGGCTTTAAGCAGCTCATCGGGTCACTGCAATCGTTGTCGGCTTGGATCGCGCTTTTATCCGGCATTCTTGTTGCGTTGATTGCAAAAGGAGGCGTGACGCTTTTGGCCAATGACCCACATATGACGGCGGCGCTCGTATTCGGCACCGTCATTGCCGTATCGCTGTTTCATGGGGTGGCAGTCGGGCCATTAATTGGCGCAGGCATTGCCTATACGGTCATAAAAATGGTAGAATATTTTTGAAGCTGGGGCGAGGATCGTTATTCCTGTGTAATAATCTTTTGCCAAATGGATGCATTCCCATTCACAAAAGTCTGATAATTGTTTATAATAATAGGCGTAAGCTAGTTTTCGGGCCAAGCAATACGCGGCGCTGCCGCCCCGTTGTGGCAGCCGGTACGGCAATGTAAGCACTTTCGTGTGCGTGTTTGTTTTTGCATCCATTTCGAGCAAGCGCTCACCAGCCGTCTGGCGGCAAGGCAGGAATTATGAAGAAAAGGGGAGATTCGTATGACAGTAACCCGCGGTTTAGAAGGGGTTGTGGCGACAACCTCCAGCATCAGCTCGATCATCGACGATACATTGACGTACGTCGGCTATGATATTGATGATTTAGCCGAAAACGCTTCCTTTGAAGAGGTCATCTATTTGCTTTGGCATCGGGTGCTGCCGACAAAAGAGCAGTTGGCGGAACTGAAGCGGCAACTCGCTGAGAATGCGGCGATTCCGAACGAGATCGTGGAGCATTTTAAATTATACCCGGTCGATAAAGTGCATCCGATGGCGGCGTTGCGCACAGCGGTTTCGCTTCTCGGCCTGTACGATAAAGAAGCGGATGTGATGACAAAAGAAGCCAATTATCGAAAGGCGATCCGCCTGCAGGCGAAAATCCCGACGATCGTCACCGCGTTTGCCCGCGTACGCAAAGGATTGGAACCGGTTGCGCCGCGCCAAGATTTAAACTTTGCCGCGAATTTCCTGTATATGCTGACCGGCGAAGAGCCGAACGACATTGCCGTTGAAGCGTTCAACAAGGCGCTCGTTTTGCATGCCGACCATGAATTGAACGCCTCAACGTTCACGGCGCGCGTCTGCGTGGCGACGCTCTCAGATATTTATTCCGGCATTACAGCCGCAATCGGCGCCTTGAAAGGGCCGCTTCACGGCGGGGCGAACGAAGCGGTCATGAAAATGCTGACCGAGATCGGCACGGTCGACAACGTCGAGCCGTATATCCGCGGAAAACTGGCCAACAAAGAAAAAATTATGGGCTTTGGCCACCGCGTCTACCGGAAAGGCGACCCGCGCGCCAAGCACTTAAAGAAAATGTCGGAAAAACTGACGAAACTTGTCGGCGAGCCGCACTGGTATGAAATGTCGACGAAAATTGAAGACATCGTCACATCGGAAAAAGCGTTGCCGCCAAACGTTGACTTTTATTCCGCCTCGGTTTACCATTGTTTAGGAATCGATCATGATTTGTTTACGCCAATTTTTGCGGTCAGCCGGACGTCGGGATGGTTAGCCCATATTTTAGAACAATACGACAACAACCGTCTCATCCGTCCGCGCGCGGAATACACCGGCCCGGGCAAGCGGGCGTACGTGCCGATTGACGAGCGCGGCTAAACAAGTGGACAAGGCGGTGAAGGCAAGCCTTCACGCCTTTTCAATAAAACATGGCATTGGGGGTTTTACTCGTGACGCAAGGGGAAAAAATTACTGTCACCAATGGTGTGCTCAACGTTCCAAACCATCCGATCATTCCGTTCATTGAAGGGGACGGAACCGGCCCGGACATTTGGGCGGCCGCTTCGCGCGTGTTGGAAGCAGCGGTGGAAAAAGCGTATAAAGGCGAGAAAAAAATCGTCTGGAAGGAAGTGCTTGCCGGCGAAAAAGCGTACAAACTGACGGGAAGCTGGCTTCCGGATGAAACGCTCGAGACGATCCGTGAATACATAATTGCCATTAAAGGCCCGTTGACGACGCCGGTCGGCGGGGGGATCCGTTCGCTCAACGTCGCGCTCCGTCAAGAGCTTGATTTGTTCGTCTGCCTGCGCCCGGTCCGCTATTTTGAGGGCGTTCCGTCGCCGGTGAAACGGCCGCAAGACACCGACATGGTCATTTTCCGCGAAAACACGGAAGATATTTACGCCGGCATCGAGTATGCGAAAGGGACGCCGGAAGTGAAAAAAGTGATCGACTTTTTGCAAAACGAAATGGGCGTGCGCAAAATCCGCTTCCCGGAAACGTCCGGCATCGGCATCAAACCAGTTTCCGAAGAAGGAACAAAACGGCTCGTGCGCGCAGCGATCAACTATGCGATCGAACACGGCCGCAAGTCGGTCACACTCGTCCATAAAGGGAACATCATGAAGTTCACAGAAGGCGCATTTAAAAACTGGGGTTATGAGCTGGCTGAACAAGAGTTCGGCGACAAAGTGTTTACATGGGCGCAATATGACCGGATCGTCGAAGCCGAAGGAAAAGAAGCGGCAAACAAAGCGATGGCGGACGCGGAAGCGGCCGGCAAAATCATCGTCAAAGACGTCATTGCTGACATCTTCCTGCAGCAAATTTTGACGCGTCCGCGCGAATTTGACGTCATTGCAACGATGAACTTAAACGGCGACTACATTTCCGATGCGCTCGCGGCTCAAGTCGGCGGCATCGGCATCGCGCCGGGGGCGAACATTAACTATGAAACCGGCCATGCCATTTTCGAAGCGACGCACGGCACAGCGCCGAAATACGCCGGACTTGACAAAGTCAATCCGTCGTCCGTTATTTTATCGGGCGTCATGATGTTTGAGCATCTCGGCTGGAACGAAGCAGCGAAACTCATCATCCAAGCGATGGAAAAAACGATCGCTTCCAAAGTCGTGACGTACGACTTCGCCCGCCTGATGGAAGGGGCAACCGAAGTGAAATGTTCGGAATTTGCTGATGCGCTCATCCGCAATATGGACTAACCTTGAACGAAAGGGATGGCAAACGATGGCGATGAAACGGAAAAAAATCTCGGTGATTGGCGCCGGATTTACAGGGGCGACGACGGCGTTCCTGTTGGCGCAAAAAGAGCTTGGCGACGTCGTATTGGTCGATATTCCGCAGCTCGAGAACCCGACGAAAGGGAAGGCGCTCGATATGCTTGAGTCAAGCCCGGTGCTCGGCTTTGACGCCAACATTATCGGCACGTCGGATTATGCCGACACGGCCGATTCCGACATCGTCGTCATTACGGCCGGCATCGCCCGCAAGCCGGGGATGAGCCGCGACGATTTGGTGACGACGAACCAAAAAATTATGAAGCAAGTGACGAAAGAAGTCGTCAAATACTCGCCGAACTGCTACATCATCGTCTTGACCAACCCGGTCGATGCGATGACGTATACGGTCTTTAAGGAGTCCGGATTCCCGAAAAACCGCGTCATCGGTCAGTCGGGCGTCCTCGATACGGCGCGCTTTCGCACGTTCGTCGCCCAAGAGCTGAACGTTTCGGTGAAAGATGTCACCGGGTTTGTTTTGGGCGGCCATGGCGACGATATGGTGCCGCTCGTCCGCTACTCGTACGCCGGCGGCATTCCGCTCGAGAAGCTCATTCCGAAAGACCGTTTGGACGCCATCGTTGAGCGGACGCGCAAAGGCGGCGGCGAGATCGTCAACTTGCTCGGCAACGGCAGCGCCTACTACGCGCCGGCCGCCTCGCTCGCCGAAATGGTCGAAGCGATTTTGAAAGACCAGCGCCGCATTTTGCCGGCGATCGCCTACCTTGAAGGCGAGTACGGCTATGAAGGCATTTACTTGGGCGTGCCGACGATCTTAGGCGGCAACGGCATCGAGAAAGTGATCGAGCTTGAGCTGACCGAAGACGAAAAAGCGGCGCTCGCCAAATCGGTCGAATCGGTCAAAAACGTCATGCGCGTGTTAGAATAACGACAACGCAAAAATTCGGGCCGATGCCCGAATTTTTGCCGTGGTGATTGAAAGCGTTTTCCGAACAAAGGGGTGGGAATGTGTTAAAAAAACGGAGACTAGGGAGAACGATCAAAGAAATCCAATCCGGAGAAAAGCTTGTCTTCCAGGCGGCTATCGAAGATAAAGACTTGCTTCTTTATCTCGGGCTGACCGATGATGCCAATCCGCTTTACATTCAACATGACTACGCCTCGCAGACGCCGCTCGGAAAGCCGGTCGTCCCGCCGATTATGTTGACGGGGATGATCACATCGGCGGTCTCGAAATATTTGCCGGGTCCGGGAAGTTACATTACGCGGCACGATATTCAGTTTCTCCGCCCAGTTTATCATTATGAGACGCTTGAATTTTTGCTTGAAGTGACCGAAGTGGACGAAGAAGGCCATTGCGTCACACTGGCCGTGACCGCGACGCGCGGGACGGAGACAGTGCTTGACGGAACGCTGTCCGTTTGTCCGCCGCACGCTTTGCCTCGCTTTGACGGCCGCGTCTTAGAAAATTTTTAAGCGAAAAAGAAAACGAAGCCGCCACCGCATGTTGTTCCAAGCAGTCCCGTTACGGTTGGCAAAAGATGCTTGCCATCCGCCAAAATAGTGAACAAAACGCCAGAAGCTGCTCTTCACAGGCGAATCGGCCGCCGAAAGAGCGGCTTCATTGATTTTTTGACGAGTAAACGTGCGGATTATGGTATGATAAAAACGGGAGACATTGGACGGGATGGAGGCGTAGTATGGGAAAAAAGGTGTTAGTTGTCGATGATGAGCAGCCCATTGTGACGTTGTTGTCTTACAATTTGGAGAAAGCCGGTTTCCAGGCCGTGGTCGCCCACGACGGCGAAGAGGCGCTCGCCAAAACGGCGTCAGAGCAGCCAGCGCTCATTATTTTGGACTTGATGCTGCCAAAGCTTGACGGTGTCGAAGTGTGCAAACGGCTCCGCCAACAGCAAATTATGACGCCGATTTTAATGCTGACGGCCCGCGATGATGAATTTGACAAAGTGCTCGGCCTTGAGCTTGGCGCGGATGATTACATGACGAAACCGTTCAGTCCGCGCGAAGTCGTCGCGCGCGTGAAGGCGATTTTGCGCCGCACGGAGCTCGTTCAGCCGGTGGCGGAATCAGGCGAGCGGCTCGTCATCGGCCAGCTCGAAATTTTCCCGGAGCGCTATGAAGCGGCCGTTGGCGGCAAGCCGCTTGAACTGACACCGAAAGAATTTGAGTTGCTTCTTCACTTGGCGCGGCATAAAGGGAGGGTGTTGACGCGCGATCAACTGCTCAGCGCGGTATGGAACTACGATTTTGCCGGCGATACACGCATTGTTGACGTCCATATTAGCCATTTGCGCGAGAAAATCGAGGAAGATACGAAAAAACCGGCGTACATTAAAACGGTGCGCGGCCTCGGTTACAAATTGGAGGAACCAAAGCGGCATGAATAGCTTCCGCACCCGGTTGCTGTTTTGGCTCGTCACGCTCATTGTCACCGTCTTGATCGCTCTTGGCTTTTTGCTCGGGCAATTGTTGAAAGATTTTTATGTCGAGACGATGAACAAGCGGATGGAAAAGGAGGCAAAAGCGCTCGCCATTTTGCTTGAGAACGAGCCGCTTGAGCGGATTCGCCCCGATTTGCAGGAAATGGGGAATGAGCTGTCGTCACGCATCACGGTGCTCGACCGGCAGGAGCGGCTGCGGTTTGACAGCGGGCGCATCGCGGCGGTCAGCGACGAAGACCACGAACGCATCATTCGCACCATTTTGCACAAAAAGCAGTTTCCCCGCTTTTCGGTGTTCGAAAAAGCGAACGATGTGTACTACTATATTGTCCCGTACGGGCACGATGGCGAGCGGGGCGGATATGTCATTTTAAGCACGCCGACGAGTTCGCTGAAAAAAGTGAACCAACAAATTTGGGGTGTGCTCGTCAGCAGCCTTGGCATGGCGCTTGTCGTCATCGTCGCTCTTGGCTGGAAAATCGCCAACCAATATATGCGGCCGATTGAGGCGGCGACAAAAGTGGCATTTGAACTCGAAAAAGGCAATTACGCCGCCCGGGTGCCTGATGGCGAGTATAAAGAGGCAGGCATGCTTGTCCGTTCGATCAACCGGCTTGCCCGCA
Source organism: Geobacillus genomosp. 3 (assembly GCF_000445995.2). Lineage (GTDB taxonomy): Bacteria > Bacillota > Bacilli > Bacillales > Anoxybacillaceae > Geobacillus. The sequence continues at coordinate 2,643,730 of NC_022080.4, read as the reverse complement.
ACTTGCAGGAAATGAGCCGGGCGCGGGAAATTCAAACCGACCGGCTCCATACGCTTATTGAAAACGTCGGCAGCGGCCTGCTGTTTATCGACCACCGTGGCCATATCCATTTGATCAACCGCGCGTTCCAAACGCATTTCCACCTTGATCCGTCCGCCTGCTTGTATCGTCCGTATGCTGATGTGCTGCCGCACCGTGATATCGTCAAATTGATCGACGATATTTTTATCACCGAAACGGCGGTGCGCCGGCACATGCGGCTGACGATCGGCATTGAGCGGAAGCATTTCGATGTGTACGGCGCCCCGATTATCGGCACGAACGCCGAGTGGAAAGGGATCGTCGTGGTGTTCCATGATATTACAGAGTTGAAGCGGCTTGAGCAAGTTCGCAAAGACTTTGTCGCGAATGTTTCACACGAGTTGAAGACGCCGGTGACGTCGATCCGCGGATTTGCCGAGACGCTGCTCGATGGGGCGATGAAAGACGAAGAGGCGCTTGAGCACTTTTTGACGATTATTTTAAAGGAAAGCGAGCGGCTGCAAACGCTCGTCGAAGAACTGCTGGATTTGTCGAAAATCGAGCAGCATGGATTTCAGCTGCAGCTCGATGACGTCGACGTCGCCGAGGTGGTTGCCGGGGCGGTGGCTGTGTTTCGCCAAAAGGCGGAGGAAAAACAAATCGATCTGCGCGCCGAGGTGTCAACTCGTCCGGTGATCCGCGGCGATGCGAACCGGCTGAAGCAAATTTTGCTCAACTTGCTTGCCAACGCTATCGCCTATACGCCAGAACACGGGCGGGTTACCGTCGAAGTGGAAGAAACCGGGCAGGAGGTGCTCATTCGTGTGAGGGATACCGGCATTGGCATCGAAGAAAATGAAATCCCTCGCATTTTTGAGCGTTTTTACCGCATCGACAAAGCACGCAGCCGCGATTCCGGCGGAACGGGGCTAGGTCTTTCGATCGTCAAACATTTGGTTGAGGCTCATCACGGCCATATTACAGTGGCAAGCAAAGTCGGGCGCGGCACGGTGTTTACGATCCATTTTCCAAAGCCGGAGCAGTAGCCGGCTTCTTTTTTTCGATGCGCTATTTGCATGGTACAATAAAAGAAGGAGCCTTCGAGGAGGGATGAGATTGAAGAACAAGCTTGTCTTAATTGACGGCAACAGCGTGGCGTACCGCGCCTTTTTTGCCTTGCCGCTTTTGCATAACGACAAAGGCATTCATACGAATGCGGTTTATGGATTTACGATGATGTTGAATAAAATTTTGACGGAAGAACAGCCGACCCACCTGCTTGTCGCGTTTGACGCCGGAAAAACGACGTTCCGGCATGAAACGTTTCAAGAGTATAAAGGCGGACGGCAACAAACCCCTCCGGAACTGTCCGAACAGTTTCCGCTTTTGCGCGAGCTGTTAAAAGCGTACCGCATCCCCGTCTATGAACTGGACCGTTACGAAGCGGACGATATTATCGGTACGCTCGCCTCCCGCGCCGAGCAGGAAGGGTTTGAAGTGAAAGTGATTTCCGGCGACCGCGATTTAACTCAGCTCGCTTCCCCTCATGTGACGGTCGATATTACGAAAAAAGGGATCACCGATATCGAGCCGTACACGCCGGAAACCGTTAGGGAAAAATATGGCTTGACCCCGGAACAAATAGTTGATTTAAAAGGGCTGATGGGCGATAAGTCCGACAACATCCCCGGCGTGCCCGGCATCGGGGAAAAAACAGCGGTCAAGCTGCTCAAACAATTCGGCACGGTGGAAAACGTACTGGCCTCGATCGATGAGATCAAAGGAGAAAAACTGAAAGAAAACTTGCGCCAATACGGGGAATTGGCGCTCTTAAGCAAACGGCTGGCGGCCATTCGCCGCGACGCCCCGGTCGAACTGACGCTCGATGACATCATCTACGAAGGCCAAGACCGGGAAAAAGTGATCGCGTTATTTAAAGAGCTTGGGTTTCAGTCGTTCCTGGAAAAAATGGCTGCGCCGGCAGCGGAACATGAGGAGCTGCTCGTGGAAATGGAGTTTGTCATGGCAGATGACATCACGGAAGAAATGTTGACGGACAAGGCTGCGCTTGTCGTTGAGGTGATGGAAGAAAACTACCATGATGCCCCGATTGTCGGAATCGCCCTAGTAAACGAGCACGGACGATTTTTCTTGCGCCCGGAGAAGGCGCTGGCCGATCCGGCGTTTCTCGCCTGGCTTGGCGATGCGACAAAGAAAAAAACGATGTTTGATTCAAAGCGGGCTGTCGTCTCCTTAAAATGGAAAGGAATCGAACTGCGCGGCGTCGCATTTGATTTGTTGCTCGCCGCCTATTTGCTCGACCCGGCGCAGGCGGCCGGCGATGTCGCCGCGGTGGCGAACATGAAACAATACGGAGCCGTGCGTCCGGATGAAGCGGTCTATGGCAAAGGCGCCAAGCGGTCTTTGCCGGACGAACCGGTGCTTGCCGAGCATCTCGTCCGCAAGGCGGCCGCCATTTGGGCGCTTGAAAAGCCATTGATGGACGACCTGCGCCATAACGAACAAGACGAGCTGCTGACGAAGCTCGAGCAGCCGCTGGCGGCCATTTTGGCTGACATGGAGTTCACTGGGGTGAAAGTGGATACAAAGCGTCTTAGGCAGATGGGGGCAGAGCTCACGGAGCAGCTGCGTGCCGTCGAACAGCATATTTACGAGCTCGCCGGCCAGGAGTTCAACATTAACTCGCCGAAACAACTCGGGGTCATTTTATTTGACAAGCTGCAGCTGCCGGTGCTGAAAAAGACCAAAACCGGCTATTCGACTTCAGCGGATGTGCTTGAGAAGCTCGCGCCTCATCATGAAATCGTTGAAAACATTTTGCATTACCGCCAACTTGGCAAGTTGCAATCGACGTATATTGAAGGATTGCTCAAAGTGGTGCATCCGGATACGAACAAAGTGCATACGATGTTCAACCAGGCGCTGACACAAACCGGGCGGCTCAGCTCGGCCGAGCCGAACTTGCAAAACATTCCGATCCGGTTGGAGGAGGGGCGGAAAATCCGTCAGGCGTTCGTCCCATCGGAACCGGATTGGCTGATATTCGCTGCTGACTATTCGCAAATCGAGCTGCGCGTTCTCGCCCATATTGCGGATGACGATAATTTAATTGAAGCGTTTCGCCGTGATTTGGATATTCATACGAAAACGGCCATGGACATTTTCCATGTGAACGAAGAAGACGTGACAGCCAATATGCGCCGCCAGGCCAAGGCCGTCAACTTTGGCATTGTGTATGGGATCAGCGATTACGGACTGGCGCAAAACTTAAATATTACCCGCAAAGAAGCGGCTGAATTTATTGAACGTTACTTCGCCAGCTTCCCGGGGGTGAAGCGGTATATGGAAAACATTGTGCAAGAAGCGAAACAGAAAGGATATGTGACAACGCTGCTGCACCGGCGCCGTTATTTGCCCGATATCACAAGCCGCAATTTCAACGTCCGCAGCTTTGCCGAGCGGACGGCGATGAACACGCCGATCCAAGGGAGCGCCGCCGACATTATTAAAAAAGCGATGATTGATCTGAACGCGAGGCTGAAGGAAGAACAGCTGCGGGCGCGTCTGTTGCTGCAAGTGCATGACGAACTCATTTTGGAAGCGCCGAAAGAGGAAGTGGAGCGGCTATGCCGGCTCGTTCCGGAAGTGATGGAGCAGGCCGTCACGCTGAACGTGCCGCTGAAAGTCGATTATCATTACGGCCCGACGTGGTATGACGCCAAATGAGGTGCACGCGCCCAAGCGAACGGCAGGGAGGAAAACGGCTCTTGGCCCGACCGGTCTGCATGATCGCAGGGAGCGAGACAAAGGAGGAAGGAAAGGAGGGGATGTGATGCCGGAATTGCCGGAGGTGGAAACAATCCGCCGCACGCTCTTGCCGCTTGTCGTCGGGAAAACGATTGCGGATGTTCGTGTTTTTTGGTCGAACATCATCCGTCACCCGCAAGACCCGGAGACGTTTGCCGCCAGGCTCGCCGGGCAGACGGTGCGCGGCATCGAGCGGCGCGGGAAATTTTTGAAGTTTTTGCTTGACCGGGATATGCTCGTCTCCCATTTGCGCATGGAAGGGCGCTATACTGTCGCCAATGCACACGAACCGCTCGATCCGCATACGCATGTCGTGTTTTGTTTTACTGACGGCAACGAACTCCGCTACCGCGATGTGCGCAAGTTTGGGACGATGCATGTGTATCCGAAGGAGGAGGGAGACCGCCAACCGCCGCTTGATCAATTAGGGCCGGAGCCGCTTTCTCCGGCGTTTTCCCCGGCCATATTGGCCGAGCGGGCCGCGAAAACGAAGCGGGCCGTAAAAGCGTTGCTGCTTGACCAAACAGTCGTCGCCGGGTTTGGCAACATTTACGTTGACGAATCGCTGTTTCGCGCCGGCATTCTTCCCGACCGGCCGGCTGCTTCACTGACAAGAGAAGAAATCAAACGGCTGCATGAACAAATGGTCGCGACCATCGGGGAGGCGGTCATGAAAGGGGGAAGCACGGTGCGCACATATGTGAACACACAAGGGGAAGCGGGCACGTTTCAACATAGTTTGTTCGTATACGGCCGCAAAGGGGAGCCGTGTAAACGATGCGGCGCCCCGATTGAAAAAACGGTTGTCGCCGGCCGTGGCACGCACTATTGTCCGCGCTGCCAGCGGTAGGCGGCAGGCAAAAAGGAGAGACGGCAAATGGCAGTAACGATCGGGTTGACCGGTGGGATCGCGAGCGGCAAAAGCACGGTCAGCGCCATGATGCGCGAGCTCGGCCTTCCGGTCATTGACGCGGACGAGGCGGCGCGCGCGGTTGTCGAACCGGGAGAGGAAGCGTACCGGCAAATCGTCGCGGCTTTCGGCCCGGACATTTTACAGGATGACGGCAGCATCAATCGGGCCAAACTCGGGGCGATCGTGTTCAACGATGAACAAGCGCGGAAAACACTCAACGCCATCGTCCATCCGGCCGTGCGCCGGAAAATGCTCGCGGAAAAAGAGGCACACATCCGCTCGGGGGCAAAAACGATCGTATTAGATATCCCGCTGTTATTTGAAAGCGGGCTGACGGCCTGGGTGGATAAAGTGCTTGTCGTGTATGTCGATGATGACGTGCAGCTCCGCCGGCTCATGGCGCGCAACGGTTTTACGAAAGAAGAAGCGCTCGCCCGCATCCGCGCCCAGTGGCCGATGGCGGAAAAGGTGAAACGGGCCGATGCGGTCATTGACAATAACGGAACCATCGAAGAGACGCGCCGGCAGCTATTGTCGATTTTACAGCAGTGGGACGCCTTGGAAAAATAGGCGTCTTTTTTGTTTGTTTTTTGTTATTTTGTTCTCCACATTTTTGAAAAATATGATATACTATTTATACAGGTTCAGGAAAATAGTATAACATATATGAGGGGAGAACAAGGTGAATGAAGGCGAAAGTGGCGATTAACGGATTCGGACGAATTGGACGGATGGTATTCCGGAGAGCCATCGATTCTCCTGATCTTGAGATTGTGGCGGTCAATGCCAGCTATCCGCCGGAAACGTTAGCCCATCTAGTGAAATACGACTCCAACCACGGCAAATTTGACGGCGATGTCGCCGCTTTGGAAGACGGACTGCTTGTCAACGGCAAAAAAGTGCGGTTATTGAACTCGCGCGACCCGCAGCAACTGCCGTGGAAAGAGCTTGATATCGATATCGTGATTGAAGCGACCGGCAAATTTAACGCCCGCGAAAAAGCAAGCCTCCACTTAGATGCCGGGGCGAAGCGCGTCATTTTAACGGCTCCGGGCAAAAATGAGGATGTGACGATCGTCGTCGGCGTCAACGAACAGATGTTGGATCTCGACCGTCATTTCATCATTTCGAATGCTTCATGCACGACGAACTGTCTCGCCCCGGTCGTGAAAGTGCTTGATGAAGCGTTCGGAATTGAAAACGGATTGATGACGACCGTTCACGCCTATACGAACGATCAAAAAAATATTGACAATCCGCATAAAGATTTGCGCCGCGCCCGCTCATGCGCACAATCCATCATTCCGACGACGACCGGGGCGGCGAAGGCGCTTGGCTTAGTGTTGCCGCATTTGAAAGGAAAGCTTCACGGCATGGCGCTGCGCGTCCCGACGCCGAACGTGTCGCTTGTCGATTTGGTCGTCGACGTCAAACGGGATGTGACGATTGACGAGGTGAACGAGGCGCTGCTTCGCGCAGCGGGCGGTCCGCTGAAAGGCATTTTAGATTTCACGATGGAACCGCTCGTGTCGATCGATTTCAACACGAACCCGCATTCCGCGATCATTGACGGTTTGTCGACGATGGTCATCGACGGACGGAAAGTGAAAGTGCTTGCTTGGTATGACAACGAGTGGGGCTATTCGTGCCGCGTCGTCGACTTGGCTCGTCTTGTCGCTGCCAAAATGAACGAACAGCTTCATGTTAATGCGTAACCATTCCGCCGGCTTCCGCCGGCGTTATTTTATGATCCCGAATCGGGAAGCCTCCCTTCTGGCGTGGGCGCACAGGAGGGGGCGTTCAATGGCCGGCCGCCTTGGCGCACCGCAAGACCCGTCAAATCCGTTTTCGGAAGCGTTCCGCCCGGCGCCGGCTGGCTTGGACGTTTTTCCTTTTCTTATGTAAAAAAAATTAAAAAAGCCTGTTGCAAAAACCCCCTAAACAAAGTATACTATGTCTCGTGAACTTCTTAACGGCAAAGGTAATGTGACTACTTAAAGGGTTAGGACCTCTTAGGACTAACTTTCCCCCGTGGTAGTTATACATGCCATTTTGCAAACGACAATCTGTTTTTTTATTTGAGAAAATTGGTTAAAAGGGGGATTCTTTGCATGGATACGATGGGTCGTCACGTTATCTCGGAACTTTGGGGATGCGACTTTGACAAACTGAATGATATCGATTTTATTGAAAAAACGTTTGTTGACGCCGCATTAAAGTCGGGGGCAGAGATTCGCGAAGTCGCGTTCCATAAATTTGCTCCACAAGGCGTAAGCGGGGTCGTCATTATCTCGGAATCTCATTTAACGATTCACACGTTTCCTGAACATGGCTATGCGAGCATTGATGTGTATACATGCGGCCATTTAGACCCGACGATTGCCGCTGATTACATCGCCGAAAAGCTCGGCGCGCAAACGCGGGAAACGATCGAACTGCCGCGCGGCATGCGTCCAATCGAAGTGAAAAAGGCGCACGCGCTGTAATCCTATAACGACGGAACCAAAAGGAGCGTAAGCAAAACGCTCCTTTTTTTACTCTTTCGGTTTCCGTCGGTACAACGCCGGCGCAAATCATGGTATGATGAAAGAAAAAGAACGACTAGGGAGACGTGGCGATGAGCGTGTGGAAAAAGTTGAAGTATGCGTTGACGAACCATTGCGAGACGAGAGAAGCCCATGAAGATCCGGAGTTGCGGAGCCATTATTACAAAGCGGCCAACCGCGCAGTCATGGATGCGGTCAAAGAGCAGCTCTCGTCGTTGCCCAACGCCGAGCTGCTTTCCGTTTCCGAGGAGCGCGGCGAACTTTGCGCCCAGACGCGGCGGGGAAAGAAGCTGTTTATCGTCGCTACCGTTGTTTCGGTCCGGCCGTTTGAAACGGCAGTCGACTTTTCGGTGACGACCGAGACGAAGCTGTTGCCGTTTGATTTCGGGCGCAGTCGGGCGGTGATCCTTGAACTGTATCGGAAGCTTGATGCCCGCCTGCCATATATCGGCTCCGGGTTAAACAGCTAACTATGGCTTGTCTGCTTCCCGTCATTCCGGTATGATAGAAAAGAAGAAGACAAACGGAGTGAATGTTATGCGATGTCCGTCATGCCATTATCAAGGCACGCGCGTGCTTGACTCGCGCCCGGCCGAGGAAGGCCGTTCGATCCGCCGCCGGCGGGAGTGCGAACAATGCCATTATCGGTTTACAACGTTTGAGCGGATTGAGGAGCCGCCGCTCATCGTGGTGAAAAAAGAAGGAACCCGTGAAGAGTTCAGCCGCGAAAAGATTTTGCGCGGTTTGATTAAAGCGTGCGAAAAGCGTCCGGTGGCGCTCGAAGAACTGGAAAAGGTAACGCAGGAAATCGAGCGCGAACTGCGCAATCAAGGCGTATCAGAAGTGAAAAGCGAAACGATCGGCGAAATGGTCATGGAGCGGCTGTCGCGCATTGACGAAGTGGCTTATGTCCGCTTCGCCTCCGTCTATCGGCAGTTTAAAGACATTAATGTGTTCATTGAAGAACTAAAAGAGTTGATCAAAAAAGGACAGCGGTAAAAAGGGCTTTGGCGTTAGGCGACAAGCCCTTTTTTCAACGGTTTTTCGGGCGGGAAAGGGGAGAGGCGGATTGAAACGAATACGGCGAAACGGAAGGTCGGAACGATGGAACACCATTGGAAGGAATTGATTGCTGTCGACCGGTACACGGTGCAAAGCCGCGGCGTATTGCACGATGTCGATCGAAAAGTGTTGACGATGCTCTATCAGCCGCTCATCGGCCATCGCGCGCTCGCGCTTTATATGACGCTTTGGGGGGAACTTGAGCTGCTCGGCGGCCGGGAAGCGACCCATCACCGACTGATGGCGCTGATGCAATGCGGGCTTCCGGACATTTACAGCGAACGGCTGAAGCTGGAAGGAATCGGGTTGTTGAACACGTACGTCCGCGCTTTGGAAACGGAAGAGCTGAAACAGTTTCTTTACGAGCTGCGTCCACCGCTGGCGCCCGATCAGTTTTTTCGTGATGAAATGCTTGGGGTCTTTTTGTATCGGCAAGTCGGACGCCATTTGTTTGCCCAACTCAATGAGTTTTTCGCCCGCCCCGCGGTCGACGAGACGAAGTTCACCCGGGTGACGCGCTCGTTTTCTGATGTTTTTTCATCCGTCCAAGCCGAACAAATCGTCGCCGGCTTCAGTGAGGAGGCTGGGCACGAACTCGAGCCGCCGGACGGGAGGGTGCACATCGGACGGGACGGGGCATCGTATACACTCGATGACGACGTGTTTGATTTTGAACTGTTTTTTGCCGGACTGTCGAAGCAAATAGTGCCGCGTCGGGCGGTGACGGCGAAAGTGAAAGAAGCGATCAAAAAGCTCGCATTTTTGTACGGCATTCCCCCGCTTGACATGCAAAAAATCGTCCTTGGCGTCATCGATCCGGCGTACCATATCGATATTGACGCGCTGCGCCAGGCGGCGCGCGAATGGTATGAACTTGAGCATGGCAGCGCCGCGCCGCGTCTTGTTGAACGGGTGCAGCCGCTCGCCCACCGGACGATGGAGGGCGTCGAACCGCGCACGAAGGAAGAACAGCTCATGAAGCAGCTCGAGACGATTTCCCCGCGCCAGCTGCTAAAAGAAATTTCAGGCGGCGCTGAGCCGTCGCTAAGTGACTTGCAGCTCGTTGAAGACATTATGTTTCAGCAGCAGCTCCTCCCTGGTGTCGTCAATGTGTTGATTTATTACGTGATGCTGAGGACGAATATGAAACTATCAAAAAAATATGTGGAAAAAATCGCTAGTCATTGGGCGCGCAAAAAGGTGCGCACCGTCAAAGAGGCGATGGAACTGGCAAAAGAGGAAGCGAAGACATATCAAAATTGGGCGAATGAAAAGGAAAAAGGAACGCGGACAGTGCGCAAAGTTGTGCGCACCGAAATCGTTCCCGACTGGCTGAAGATGGACTACAGCCAACCGGATGATGACGATTTTGATGTGGAACAGGCACGCAAAGAGCTTGAGCAACGGCTGAAAAAATACCGTGATGGATCGTAGGTGTAAAAGCGATGGAACGAGTAAACCACTTGTTGCAGCGGCTGCTTGGCAACCAAGGATTTAAGCAGCGTTACGAACAAATGAGGCGCTATATTTTGACGCATCCGGACGTGCAGCCGTTTTTGCGGGCGCACGAGCAGCGGTTGTCCGATGACATGGTGGACCGCGGCTTGATGAAGCTGTATGAATTTATCGAGCAAAGCCGGCATTGTCGCCAATGCCCGGGGCTCGGGCAATGCCCGAACATGCTGCCGGGATATCGTCCGAACTTGGTGATCACCGCCGGGCGGATTGATACCGAGTACGACCGCTGCCCGAAAAAAGTGCAAGAGGACGAGCGGAGACAGCAGGAGTCGCTCATTCAAAGCATGTTCGTGCCGCGTGAAATTTTGCACGCTTCGCTGTCTGATCTTGATCTGAGCGATGACGGGCGGATTAAAGCGATCAAGTTCGCCGAGAAGTTTGTAACAGAATACGAGCCGGGGAAAAAAATGAAAGGGTTATATTTGCACGGGTCGTTTGGTGTCGGCAAAACGTATTTGCTCGGGGCGATCGCCAACGAGCTGGCAAAGCGGAAAATCTCATCGCTCATCGTCTATGTGCCGGAGCTGTTTCGCGAGCTGAAACATTCGCTCCAAGACCAGACGATGAACGAAAAGCTCGATTATGTAAAAAAAGTGCCGGTGCTTATGCTCGATGACCTTGGGGCTGAAGCGATGTCGAGCTGGGTGCGCGACGATGTGCTCGGCCCGATTTTGCAATACCGGATGTTTGAAAATTTGCCGACGTTTTTTACGTCCAACTTTGATATGCAGCAGCTTGCCCATCATCTAACGTATTCACAGCGCGGCGAGGAAGAGAAAGTGAAAGCGGCGCGCATTATGGAACGGATTCGTTATTTGGCGTACCCGATTGAACTGACCGGACCAAACCGCCGCGAGCAAGGCGGATCATAAACGCACCGCGTTCCCTTAGCATCTGTCCGCTCTTTGTCAACGGCTCCCGAAAACAGGGTGCCGATTTTTTTGTGCCGCCGTATGTCGGCGAAACGACGCTAAGCTTTGCGCTTTTTTTAGTCTAAACGGCCGGTTGTCCCCATATATATAAACCAAGCATTGATTTCGGGTTAAGGGGGGACAGCGGGTGATCGAAATCCATTTTGATGAGGCAAGCGAGGCGAAGAAGCTGTTTTGGCTGCTGAACGAACGGAAACGGGATGCCGGTCCGCTGTTTCACGCCGTTTGCGACGGAAACAAAACCGTGGCGGTTTACATACATGGCGAGGAGAAGCACGTGCTTGAAGCGCATATCATACCGGTCTTGACGGCGTTTGTGCGGGGAAGTGTAGAAGATCGGCTGCTTTTATCGATCATCTCCGACGTTTTTTATTTCCGCGACCGCGAGGAACAGCAGCAAATTTTAGCGCTCGCCCATTCGTTTTTGGATGGCGAGCGGCGCGATTACCGGAAAGGGGAAGGATTTGCCGCTTCGCGCATGGCGCTGCTGCGCGAGGCATTCGCTTCGTTTTTGCGCGACGGGCTGTCGTTTTCGTTTTCGTCGTTTGCCACGTTCCGGCTCAGGCCATACATAGAGCGCCTTCAACATTATGTCGAACTGGCGATTGATGAATACAAACTCGAGCAAGAGTATCAAAATTTTGTGCAAATGCTGCGCGACTGTGTAGCCGCACGGGAGCCAAAACGTCTCCGTCTATATTTGGTGCATGACCCACCCCGCTTTTTGTTTTACGACAGTCACCGGCGGGAGCTGTCAGCCGAAGAGGTGAAGCAACTGATTGACCGTCATCTTGTCGTCAGCCAGCCGATGTATATCGATTCTTCCGTGTTGGCGCCGCTTGTTTCGCTTGCCCCGGCGGAAATCGAACTATACACCGACCATCCGGATGACGGCATGGTGCAGACGCTGCAAAACGTGTTTCAAGAGCGGCTTTGCCTGCGCCGCCGCGCCGATTTTTCCCGGCCGTTTGCCGCTAACGCCGGAAATTGGGAAGAATCTTGATTTTTCTTTTCGGTTCCGCTATAATGTCGTACATGAATAACCTCATAGACAAGCGATGACGAGGACACGGGCGCATTTTTACGGTTTCCAGAGAGGGAAGGCAGCGGCTGGAACCTTCCTAACACGAAAAATGTGCTTACCCCCTCAGAGCTGCGGCAGCGAACGGAACGCCCAGTAGTTGCCGCCGGCATTACGGCCGTTACAAGTGTTGAGCCATGGCGTTCTGTTGCCATGGGAAGAAGGGTGGAACCGCGACGAAAACTCGTCCCTTTTGAGGGAGGAGTTTTTTTATTTTTCATCATCATGACAAAGGAGTGATTGCCGATGCCAGACATGATCCGCATTACGTTCCCGGACGGGGCGCAAAAGGAGTTTGCGCGCGGGACATCGACTGAAGACATCGCCGCCTCGATCAGTCCGGGGCTGAAAAAGAAAGCCATCGCCGGCAAACTGAACGGCCGGTTTGTTGACTTGCGCACGCCGCTTCATGAGGACGGCGAGCTGGTGATCATCACCCAAGACATGCCGGAGGCGCTTGACATTTTGCGCCATAGCACCGCCCATCTCATGGCGCAGGCGGTTAAGCGGCTGTATGGCAATGTCAAGCTTGGCGTCGGGCCGGTTATTGAAAACGGCTTCTATTACGATATTGATATGGAGCATAAACTGACACCGGACGATTTGCCAAAAATTGAGGCGGAAATGCGCAACATTGTCAAAGAAAACTTGGATATCGTCCGCAAAGAAGTGAGCCGGGAAGAAGCGATCGGCCGGTATGAGGAAATCGGCGATGATCTCAAACTCGAATTGATCCGCGACATCCCGGAAGGCGAGACGATTTCCATTTACGAGCAAGGCGAGTTTTTCGACCTTTGCCGCGGTGTGCACGTGCCGTCGACCGGAAAAATCAAAGAGTTTAAGCTGCTCAGCATCTCGGGCGCCTACTGGCGCGGCGACAGCAACAACAAAATGCTGCAGCGCATTTACGGCACGGCGTTTTTCAAAAAAGAAGAGTTGGACCGTTATTTGCATTTGCTTGAAGAGGCGAAAGAGCGCGACCATCGCAAATTAGGCAAAGAGCTTGATTTGTTTACGACATCGCAAAAAGTCGGACAAGGTTTGCCGCTTTGGCTTCCGAAAGGCGCGACAATCCGCCGCACGATCGAGCGGTATATCGTCGACAAAGAAATCGCCCTCGGTTACGACCATGTATATACGCCGGTGCTTGGCAGTGTTGAGCTGTACAAAACATCGGGTCACTGGGATCACTATAAAGAAAACATGTTCCCGCCGATGGAAATGGATAACGAGCAGCTTGTGCTGCGCCCGATGAACTGCCCGCACCATATGATGATTTACAAAAGCAAGCTGCACAGCTACCGCGAGCTGCCGATCCGCATCGCGGAGCTCGGCACGATGCACCGCTACGAAATGTCCGGGGCGCTCACCGGCCTGCAGCGCGTCCGGGGCATGACGCTCAACGACGCTCACATTTTCGTGCGCCCCGATCAAATCAAAGACGAATTTAAGCGCGTCGTCAATTTGATTTTGGACGTGTATAAAGATTTCGGGCTCGATGAGTATTCGTTCCGCCTGTCGTACCGTGACCCGCATGATAAAGAAAAGTATTATGACGATGATGAGATGTGGGAAAAAGCGCAACGGATGCTGCGCGAGGCGATGGACGAGCTCGGCCTTGACTACTACGAAGCCGAAGGAGAAGCGGCGTTTTACGGGCCGAAGCTCGATGTGCAAGTGCGCACAGCGCTTGGCAAAGACGAAACGCTCTCAACGGTGCAGCTCGACTTCTTGCTGCCGGAGCGGTTTGACCTTACCTACATCGGCGAAGACGGGAAACCGCACCGCCCGGTCGTCATCCACCGCGGCGTCGTCTCGACGATGGAACGGTTTGTCGCCTTCTTAATCGAAGAATACAAAGGCGCGTTTCCGGCGTGGCTCGCTCCGGTGCAAGTTACGGTGATCCCGGTGTCGCCGGAGGCGCACCTCGATTATGCGTATGACGTGCAACGGACGTTAAAAGAAAACGGCTTTCGCGTCGAAGTCGATGAGCGCGACGAAAAAATCGGCTACAAAATCCGGGAAGCGCAAATGCAAAAAATCCCGTACATGCTCGTTGTCGGCGACAAAGAAGCGGCCGAGCGGGCGGTTAACGTCCGCCGCTATGGCGAAAAAGAAAGCCGGACGATGGCGCTTGGCGAGTTTATCGCCATACTGGAAGAAGATGTGCAGCAAAAACAGGCGAAAGGCCGATGAGCCGACAGCGGTCCACAGGCGGCATGCCCGCCTGCCGGACCGCATTTTTTCGAGGCGGACGGCTGCGCTGCCCTAGAAACGGGGAAAGAAGGGTTCGAAAACTTTTTGGCAACAAATCAAAAGTTTTCTCTTGTCAATGAAGCAATGATTCGCTATAATAAAGGACGTTGTGTTTATCAAGAGCCGCTCCTTGACATGCCATCGCCAAGGTGGTATAGTGTATAAAGTGGAATGATTGCTTGTTTGTAACAAAAGCAGAAGCACCCGCTTCTCACCTGACCGACGCCAAGAAGGCTGTTGGCAGGTTGTTACGGTTCGCCGGTTTTTTTGTCCGAACGTCGTGCGCGGGTGCTTTATGCATCCGCGCTTTTTCGTTAGGAGCGGGATTCTGTCGGCAAACAAGCCAGTCGGAAAAAACCTTGGAGGTGGCTCATTATTAGCAAAGATTTTATTATCAATGAACAAATCCGTGCCCGGGAAGTGCGCTTAATCGATCAAAACGGCGATCAGCTCGGCATTAAGTCGAAGCAAGAAGCGCTCGAGATCGCGGCAAGACGCAACTTGGACCTCGTGCTTGTCGCCCCGAACGCCAAACCGCCCGTTTGCCGCATTATGGATTACGGCAAATTCCGTTTTGAGCAGCAAAAGAAAGAAAAAGAAGCGCGCAAAAAGCAAAAGGTGATCAACATTAAAGAGGTGCGCCTCAGCCCGACGATCGAGGAGCATGACTTTAACACGAAACTGCGCAACGCGCGCAAGTTTTTGGAAAAAGGTGATAAAGTGAAGGCGACGATCCGCTTTAAAGGGCGGGCGATCACCCATAAAGAAATCGGGCAGCGCGTCCTTGACCGCTTCTCAGAAGCGTGCGCCGACATCGCGGTCGTCGAAACGGCGCCGAGAATGGACGGGCGCAACATGTTTTTAGTGCTGGCACCGAAAAACGACAACAAGTAAGGAGGAACTACGATGCCAAAAATGAAAACTCACCGCGGCTCGGCCAAACGGTTCAAAAAAACGGCGAGCGGCAAATTAAAACGCGGCCATGCGTATACGAGCCACTTGTTTGCCAATAAAACGAAAAAACAAAAACGCCAGCTTCGTAAAGCGGCGCTTGTTTCACCTGGCGACTTCAAACGCATCCGCCAAATGCTTGACAACTTGAAATAATGACCGATTCATAGGAGGGAACGATTATGCCACGCGTAAAAGGTGGACCAGTGACGCGCAGACGTCGCAAAAAAGTATTGAAGCTTGCGAAAGGGTATTTCGGCGCGAAACACGCGTTATATAGAGTTGCGAACCAACAAGTCATGAAATCGCTCATGTACGCGTATCGCGACCGTCGTCAACGGAAGCGCGATTTCCGCAAATTGTGGATCGCCCGCATCAATGCGGCGGCCCGCCAAAACGGCTTGTCGTACAGCCGTTTGATGCACGGTTTGAAACAGGCCGGCGTTGAAGTGAACCGGAAAATGCTCGCCGATTTGGCGGTCAACGACCAAGCGGCATTCGCCCAACTCGCTGACTTGGCGAAAGCGAACTTGAATAAGTAACCGTGATGGCCATCCTGACGAAGGGTGGCCGTTTTTTCTTCGGCAACGAAATGGACCGTGAAAGCCGGTCAGCGCTACGGTTTTTCGTGTCAAGGAAAGGGATGGATATGGTACAATACGGAATAGCGATGAACCTTCTTGCCTTTTTCATGATGGGGCTTGACAAATATAAGGCGAAGCGCCGCCGCTTCCGCATCGCCGAGCGGACGCTTTGGCTGCTGTCGTTTGCGGGCGGGGCCATCGGTGCGGCGGTTGGGATGCATGTATTCCGCCATAAGACGCGCCATCGCGTCTTTCGCTATGGGTTGCCGCTGCTGGCGGCTGCGGAGGTGTTTTTCTATTGGAAGTGGATGCGGTAGAAGGAGGGAAAGAGCATGGACTGGCTTTTGCTTTACGACATGCAGCGCGCCTTGGACGAGCGGATTGAAACAGAGCACGATCTTGTGCATGAAGCGTTGTTCAATCGAAAATTGCTCGCCTTTCTCGTCGAGCTGGGAGAGCTGGCCAACGAGACGCGCTGTTTTAAATTTTGGAGCGTGAAGCCACCGGCGCCGGCGGAACGGGTGCTCGAGGAGTATGTCGACGGTTTGCATTTTTTGCTGTCGCTCGGATTGGAGTGCGGGCTGTTTTATGAAAGCCGAGAGCTTCCGGCTGTCGAGCGGCCGCTTGTCGAGCAGTTTTTGGCCGTCTTTCGCGCCGCCGAGCGGTTTGGCGCAACGAGGGGGCGCGAGGAGTATGAGGGGCTGTTTGCCGACTATTTGCGCCTTGGGGCGGCGCTTAAGTTTTCACCGGATGAGATTACGGCGGCGTACCGGCGGAAAAATGAAGTGAATCATCAGCGGCAAAACGAACGGTATTAACTTGTTTGTCTTTCGGGAAGCGAATGATTGAATTTTGCCAACCGCCAGTCTTTTCAAGTATAATAAAAAGTGGACAAAAACGGAAAGGGGTACCAAAATGGCGAAGTTGGATGAAACGTTGACGATGCTGAAAGCGCTGACCGATGCAAAAGGCGTCCCCGGCAACGAACGGGAAGCGCGCGATGTGATGAAGACATACATAGCCCCATATGCGGATGAAGTGACAACCGACGGCCTCGGCAGCTTAATCGCGAAAAAAGAAGGGAAATCAGGCGGGCCGAAAGTGATGATCGCCGGCCATTTGGATGAAGTCGGCTTTATGGTGACGCAAATCGATGACAAAGGGTTCATCCGCTTTCAGACGCTCGGCGGCTGGTGGAGCCAAGTAATGCTCGCCCAGCGCGTCACGATCGTGACGAAAAAAGGGGACATCACCGGCGTCATCGGCTCAAAGCCGCCGCACATTTTGCCGCCGGAGGCGCGCAAAAAACCGGTCGACATCAAAGACATGTTCATCGACATCGGCGCGACAAGCCGCGAGGAAGCGATGGAATGGGGCGTCCGCCCGGGCGATATGATCGTGCCGTATTTCGAATTTACGGTACTGAACAATGAAAAAATGCTCCTAGCGAAAGCATGGGACAACCGGATTGGCTGTGCCATCGCCATCGATGTGCTCAAGCAGTTAAAAGAGGTTGACCATCCGAACACCGTATACGGCGTCGGAACGGTGCAGGAGGAAGTCGGCTTGCGCGGCGCGCGCACGGCGGCCCAGTCCATCGAGCCGGATATCGCGTTTGCTGTTGATGTCGGCATTGCCGGCGACACGCCGGGCGTCTCGGAAAAAGAAGCGATGGGCAAACTCGGTGCCGGCCCGCACATCGTCTTGTACGATGCGACGATGGTGTCGCACCGCGGCTTGCGTGAATTCGTCATCGAAGTGGCGGAGGAGCTGAACATTCCGTATCATTTTGACGCCATGCCAGGCGGAGGCACGGACGCCGGGGCGATTCACTTAACCGGCATTGGCGTTCCGTCGCTGACGATCGCCATCCCGACGCGCTACATCCATTCCCACGCCGCCATTTTGCATCGCGACGACTATGAAAATACGGTCAAGCTGCTTGTCGAAGTCATCAAACGGCTTGACGCCAATAAGGTGAACGAAATTACATTTGAATAAACAGCCGAAAAGACCGACCTAAAAACGAGTTCTTTTGGCCATATAGCCTGCTCTGTCTTAAAAGCCGGTGGATTTCATCACCAACGCGGCCAAGGAAAGCGTTGTTCAAGTAGGAAATTTTGTGAACGCGGCGCTTTAGCGGGGAGAGGAAACCATCGGTTCCTGACCATGACGTGTCGCATTGCGTAAATGCGAAAAAGGTGTCCCGAACATTTCGGGACACTTTCTTGTTGACAGATTAAGCGCCACTTATTGTGCCGGCGTATGCGCGGCTCCTGTTATGAAGTTTCTTGATTGGCCCACATGTTCTGACCGCTCTTCGCTTTGCCAGCGGATGTATTCAAACACGCTTTTGCATGAATGACAGTAAAACTGTCTGACCAATTGTGCTGTGCCAAACGGCGCGATCAGCTGCACATTGGTAGAATGGCAAAAGGAGCAGTGCGGCTTTTCATCGTAATTATTTTGCATCGGTCACCGCCTCTTTCCGCCAAACGTGTCGAAGGCCGTTTTGGAAGCGGGCAAGCAAATCCCGATAGGACAAATACGGGTATAACTCAACCGTTTCCTCCATTTCTTTTAACCATTGCTCGACTTCAGGCACGATGCGATGGAGCGCGTTTTCAAATCGTTTCGGCACCGATCCTTGATCACGAAGCAATTTGATCGCCCAGTTCTCGGAGTAGATGCAATGTTCCTTATGCTCTAAAAACAGCTTGTTGACATGGGATACAACCTCTTTGTGATCCGTATTCACCAACGATTCAAAGATGACATCGATGGCGAGATTAATAACATAAAAGTTGGCGATTAACTCAATCCAGCCGTTCGTCTCTCTAACCGCTTTGAACGATTTCCCGGTTTCGCCTTTAATATCCGGTTTTTTGCCAACATGCCCGTTCAAGTCAAACGTCCACCAATACAATAGCCGCGCATGCCCTAATTCCCCTTGCGCCATTGCGATGGAAGCGAGCATCGATTCCACATCCGGAGCGCTGAATCCCACCTTCGCCAAACGATCGCCTAAAACGAATTTGTTATCGGCAATGCCTTCAATCAACGTGATTAACGCGTTTTTGCTCATATCGCTTCAGCTCCTTTAATACGGGATTCATAATTCATCACACCGTCAGAAAGGGAGACGGGCAAAAAGTTCTCTTTCTTGACGACAAACATTTCAAACCAGTCTTCTTCATCATACGTGAAGTTTGCATAAATTTTGGCCAAGCTGTCCGAATCGGCATCAACGGAACCGATGAACATCAGGTCATCTCCGCGATTGATCCGGGCAAAAACGTAATACTCGTGTTTTTCGTTGTTCATTTCGCGCTCACACCCCAATATTTCAATTTTTCTTTTGCTTTTTCGCTTAAGCGGTCAACGGTCCAAACCGGATCCCAAACGACGTGGATATTGACGTGGTTAACGAAATCTTCTTGCAGCAGTCGGTCACGGATATCGCTTTCAATCCATTCCATGCACGCGCATGACGATGCGGTGTACGTCATCGTGATGTCAACCGTGCCGTCTTTTTCTTTAATGTCATAGATTAGTCCCATATCCACCACACTGACAGGAAATTCAGGATCCATCACTTCCGTAAGCGCTTCCCAACAGATCGTTTCTTTTGTGTTGGAAACGGATTCCATTGTTATACCACCTCTTTTCGTGCTTGCTCCAGCTCGTAATATCCTTTTTGCACTCTTTCCACAAACTCTTTATTTTGCGGACCGCGGGCTTTAAACCGTTTCACGACGTTTTCCCACGTATCCGGCTGGTCAAACAGCCATTTTTTCTTTTCAGGATCAAACTTGCACGGGAACGGAACATCAAGAACGTATTTTCCTGTTTCCTCGTCGTAATGCGCAGGCACTTTCACCCCGATTTTTTCGCAGAACGGAACGGCAGTCGAGAGCCAAATTTGCCGCAGCTCATCGTTTGTGCTTCCTTTCAGGCTATATTCGAGCTGTGCGGACCGCTTTTTCAAGTGGTCGGCCACACCGAAAAACTCGAGCGCCATCAAGAACATCCAATCGACTGCTTCTTGCACGAGTTTTGCGGTTTCCGGCTGTTTCATGGCGTTTCTCATAATGACCTCGCCGTTGCGCAAATGGAACAACTCTTCTTTGTCCACTTTCACAAGGGCGCGCTTCCATGGACCGTAGGACGTATGGCGGAAGGCATCGCCGAGAAGCGTATAGCCCGCCCGGTCGAAAAACGCGTTAAACACGCCAAATTCAATCCAGTTATCCAATTTAAAGTCGAAGGCATACGGGTTTTTCCATTCATGAGGCTCCCGTTTAAACATCAAGCTTTCAATATCTTCTCCTAAATCTTTCAGCAACCGCCAGGCGATGTGGGCGTGTCCGATTTCGTCTTGCATGACCGCCAAGGCGGTGATTTTTAAGTTTAGGCTCGGAATATCATCGTACACTGTCAACAGCGGTGGAACGCTTAACAGCTCGGTATCCGCCACAATCTTAAGCGTCTGTTTCAGCGCTTCGCGATACTCGTCGTTCATATCCTCCTGATTTTCCAAAATAAACCCGTTTTTAATTTTTTGAATTAATTCTTCCTTCGTCATAATATCCCCTCACCTTTATTTATTATGTTTTTTAAAATATCGTTTCTAAAACATAATATAAAACAATTCAAAAATTCAGTCAATAACATTTTTATATTTTTTATATTTTTTTGTTACTTTCCATGTTTTGATGTGTGATTTCGCTGTTTTCGGGTCATGTATTTTTTATATTTAGATAGTGAAAATAGTAAAAAGTAATACGGATTTTTTACTATAGATAAAAAAACGTAATAATGGATGACGGTTCAGCTTGCCGGGGTGCTCATTTGGCTTGGGTTGTCATGCGTTAGACGGTGGCGAAACCGGATTGGGGAAAAGGGAGAGGCTACATGGCGGGTGGGAATGACTGTAATTAAAAAACGGGGGAGGAAAATGGAAAAGCCGCCCTCAATCGGGCGGACTGTTCCAGCTGATGTGGGCTGTTGACGCTGTCTGAAAGGCAGGTCATTGAACGGAATGTACAGCCCTCTCATAGAGCTTCGGAAATGGAAGGGATTTGCGTCAGCCGGTTTCTTTCCCGCATGGCACGCGATCAAGGGAAACCGTTGATTTTTTGCCACCCTTCAGGCGGAAAAGATCACCGCGGCGAAAACAGCGCGGTGGCTGTCGGCCTTTTATTGCTTTACTGCTTTACGGCCTGCTCGAGTGTGGTGAGCATCATGTCTTTTTGCTGCTCACTCGCCCGTTTCCAAATGGCTTCGAACAAGACGCCAAGACCGGGCAAATATTTTTCCTCGCCCCGTTGAATGGCGTCTTCGATCGTATTTTCGAGCTGGTCTTTCGAGTTGTTGGCAACATTGTGCATAATCGCATGACGAAGGTTTAAATCCATTGTCATCACCTCGTTTGCCGTTTTGTACACCGTTATCGTTTGCCAATGAGGGCGGATTTATGCATGAGCGGCCCGTGTCATATGGTATAATAGGGAAAAAACGAGAGCGAAATGAGTGATGATGATGGCCGCGAAACCGCCCGGTTCGCGAGGCGTTTCGGGAAGGGCTGATTCAAGGCGGGGAGATATGGCTTCGCATGCTCGAAGACCGCAACCGAACATCCCATACGTATGATGAAGAAACGGCGATGGACATGTATGAACGCATTCGCACACACTATATCCTCCTGTTTGACCGTTTGCTTCACGAAATGAAGCAACGGCTTGACTCATCGACATGAGCGGCCGGCGTGCACCCCGCTTTGGGCGTGAAAGATGACAACGGCTCACATTTTGCTATAATCACAAGGAAGAAACTTGACGCATGAGGTGACGACACAATGGAAAAAGCGACATTCGCCGGCGGCTGCTTCTGGTGCATGGTGACGCCGTTTGAGGAGCTTGACGGCATTTACGGCATCGTCTCCGGCTATACGGGCGGGCATGTCGAAAACCCGACGTATGAGCAAGTGAAAACAGGCACGACCGGCCACTACGAAGCGGTGCAAATTACGTTTGATCCGAACGTCTTTCCGTATGAGCGGCTTTTGGAGCTGTATTGGTGTCAAATCGACCCGACCGATGACGGCGGCCAGTTTCACGACCGCGGACCGCAATACCGGACGGCGATTTTTTACCATAACGAAACACAGCGCCAGCTCGCCGAGCAGTCGAAGCGGGCGTTAGAAGAAAGCGGCCGCTTTTCAAAGCCGATTGTGACGAAAATTTTGCCGGCGACAACGTTTTACCCGGCCGAAGAGTATCATCAAAACTACCATAAGAAAAATCCGGAGCATTACAAGCAGGACCGCGCTGCGTCCGGACGCGACGAGTTTATCGCCAACCATTGGGGGACGAAGCGGTGAAGCGGATCGAATCGCCGAAAAACGCACGCGTGAAGCAGTGGAAAAAGCTGTTGACGAAAAAAGGGCGCGATGAGACCGGGTGGTTTTGGCTCGAAGGATTTCATCTTGTCGAAGAGGCGGTCAAAAGCAACGCCCCTCTTGTCGAACTGATCGTCGATGAGCAAACAGCCGTCCCGCCCGGCTGGAACGTTGGAGACGTCCCGGTTGCGGTCGTGACCGAAGCGGTGATGAAGGCCGTCAGCAGCACGGAAACGCCGCAAGGCATCGCCGCGGTGTGCCGCCAGTTGCCAGCCGAGCTTGACGGCGTGAAGACCGCCTTGCTCATTGACGCCGTGCAAGACCCGGGCAACCTCGGGACGATGATTCGCACCGCCGACGCCGCCGGGATCGACGCCGTCATCCTTGGCGAAGGGTGCGCCGACTTGTACAATCCGAAGGTCGTGCGAGCGACGCAAGGGTCGCTGTTTCACCTTCCGGTTGTCAAAGGCGACCTGGCGCAATGGATCGCGCGTTTCAAGGAGCGGGGCATTCCGGTGTACGGCACCGCCCTGGAGAACGCCGCCGATTACCGCACTGTTCGTCCATCGTCCTCATTCGCCTTGCTCGTCGGCAATGAAGGAAGCGGCGTCCGGCGCGAGTGGCTTGAGATGACGACGGAAAACATCTATATCCCGATCTACGGCCAAGCCGAATCGCTCAACGTCGCCGTCGCCGCTGGAATTTTGCTTTATTCGCTGCGGGCGATGAGGTAAAATAAAATTATTGAAAATCAAACGGACAAGGGAGCGGGAGACGGATGGATGACGAACTGCGGGCGTTATTGAACGCGGTGCTTGAGCGTCTTGATGTTCAAGGGGCCTACATCGAACAAATGCGCATCGATATCGCCAAACTGCAGGGAAGCGTGACGAAGCTTGAAGACAAAGTCGATCGCATCCAAAGCGACGTTGATGCGATGAAAAAAGATATGGATGCGATGAAAAAAGACATGGACGCCATGAAAAAGGATATGTTAGGGGTCAAAAAAGATGTTGCCGCGCTCAAGGAAGGCCAAGTGCGGCAGGAAAAAATTATGGAGCGCCTCGCGATCCGCTCGATTGAACAGGAAGCAGAAATCGATGAGCTGCGCAAAGAAATTTCGGCCTGACCTTGCCTTTGCCCTTTTCTTTGCGTATAATGAATAGCGACATTTCCCATACCGACAACAACGATGACGGAGAAAAGTAGCTTGCCGCTCGCCATCCAGGGAGAAAACGCCGTAGACTGGGAGCGTTTTTATGGCCGACGCAAGTGAAGTTCACCTCCCGAGTTGGCACCGGGACCATCCCAAAAGGAGATGTAAAGGTGTTCCGGCTTTCGGCCGTTATCGCAATGAAGCGAACAGCGCGCTTGTGCTGTTAACAAGGGTGGTACCGCGAGCAACAACTCGTCCCTTATGGGGGCGGGTTTTTTTATTTGATACGAGGAGGGATTGGTGTGAAAGAACGGCTGCACGAGCTGAAACGCGAGGCGCTTGAACAAATCGGCCAAGCCCGTGACTTAAAAGCGCTCAACGATGTGCGCGTCGCCTATTTGGGCAAAAAAGGGCCGATTACTGAAGTGTTGCGCGGCATGGGGGCGCTGCCGCCCGAGGAGCGCCCGAAACTCGGGGCGCTGGCCAACGAAGTGAGAGAGGCGATCCAACAGGCGCTGGAAGCGAAACAAGCGCAACTCGAAGAGGAGGAAGTCGAGCGCAAATTAGCCGCCGAAGCGATCGATGTGACGCTGCCCGGCCGGCCGGTGCGTCTCGGCAACCCGCATCCGCTCACACGCGTCATTGAAGAAATTGAAGATTTGTTTATCGGCATGGGCTATACGATCGCCGAAGGGCCGGAAGTCGAGACCGACTATTACAACTTTGAGGCGCTCAACTTGCCGAAAGGACACCCGGCCCGCGACATGCAAGATTCGTTTTACATCACCGACGAGATTTTGCTTCGCACCCACACATCGCCGATGCAGGCGCGGACGATGGAGAACCACCGCGGGCGCGGCCCGGTGAAAATCATTTGCCCGGGCAAAGTGTACCGCCGCGACACCGATGATGCGACGCATTCGCACCAGTTTACGCAAATTGAAGGGCTGGTCGTTGACCGGAACATTCGGATGAGCGATTTGAAAGGGACGCTGCGCGAATTCGCCCGCAAGCTGTTTGGCGAAGGGCGCGACATCCGCTTCCGGCCGAGCTTTTTCCCGTTCACCGAGCCGTCGGTCGAAGTCGACGTGTCTTGCTTCCGTTGCGAAGGGCGGGGCTGTGGCGTCTGCAAAGGCACGGGCTGGATTGAAATTTTAGGCGCCGGCATGGTGCACCCGAACGTGCTCGAGATGGCCGGCTTTGATTCGAAAACATACACCGGCTTTGCGTTCGGCATGGGGCCGGAACGGATCGCGATGCTGAAGTACGGCATTGATGACATCCGCCATTTCTATCAAAACGATCTACGTTTCTTGCGGCAATTTTTGCGTGTGTAACAGAAAAAGGAGGGGTTTTGCATGCTCGTGTCTTACCGTTGGCTGAGCGAGTACGTCGATTTGACGGGCGTCACCGCCAAAGAGCTCGCCGAACGCATCACGAAAAGCGGCATTGAAGTTGAGCGGGTCGAGGCGCTCGACCGCGGGATGAACGGCGTCGTCATCGGCCATGTGCTCGAATGCGAGCCGCATCCGAACGCCGATAAACTGCGGAAATGCCTCGTTGACCTTGGCGAAGGCGAGCCGGTGCAAATCATTTGCGGCGCCCCGAACGTCGCCAAAGGGCAAAAAGTTGCCGTCGCCAAAGTCGGGGCGGTGCTGCCGGGCAACTTTAAAATCAAACGGGCGAAGCTGCGCGGGGAAGAATCGAACGGCATGATTTGTTCGCTGCAAGAGCTTGGCGTCGAGGCGAAAGTCGTGCCGAAAGAGTATGCGGACGGCATTTTCGTCTTCCCGAGCGACGCGCCGGTCGGCGCCGATGCCATCGAGTGGCTCGGCTTGCGCGATGAAGTGCTCGAGCTTTCGTTAACGCCCAACCGCGCCGACTGTTTAAGCATGATCGGCGTCGCCTATGAAGCGGCCGCCATTCTCG
Organism: Geobacillus genomosp. 3; assembly: GCF_000445995.2. GTDB lineage: Bacteria > Bacillota > Bacilli > Bacillales > Anoxybacillaceae > Geobacillus. Next base: position 2,618,553 of record NC_022080.4, on the reverse strand, counting down.
GCCGTGAAGTCAAGCTGCCGGAAGCGGCGGTCAAGGAAACGAACGAAAACGTTCACGACTATATTTCGGTGCGCGTTGAGGCGCCGGAAGACAACCCGCTTTATGCCGGGCGGATCGTGAAAAACGTCCAGATCGGCCCGTCGCCGCTTTGGATGCAGGCGCGTTTGATGGCGGCCGGCATTCGCCCGCACAACAACGTCGTTGACATTACGAACTACATTTTGCTTGAGTACGGCCAGCCGCTGCACGCGTTTGACTACGACCGCCTCGGTTCGCAGGAAATTGTCGTCCGGCGGGCGAAGGCAGGCGAAACGATCGTCACGCTCGATGATGTCGAGCGGAAGCTGACCGAAGACCATCTTGTCATCACGAACGGCCGCGAGCCGGTCGCCTTAGCCGGCGTGATGGGCGGGGCGGATTCGGAAGTGCGCGATGATACGAAAGCCGTGTTCATTGAAGCGGCGTATTTCACGAGCCCGGTCATCCGCCAAGCCGTGAAAGACCACGGACTGCGCAGCGAAGCGAGCACCCGGTTTGAAAAAGGCATCGATCCGGCGCGGACGAAAGAAGCGCTCGAGCGCGCCGCGGCGTTGATGGCCGAATACGCCGGCGGCGAGGTCGTCGGCGGCGTCGTGGAAGCGAGCGTGTGGCGTGAGGAGCCGGTGGCGGTGACGGTCACGCTTGAACGCATCAACGGTGTCCTCGGCACGGCGATTACGAAAGAGGAAGTGGCCGCGATTTTGTCGAACTTGCAATTTCCGTTTACAGAAGACAACGGAACGTTTACGGTTCATGTCCCGTCGCGCCGGCGCGACATTGCGATTGAAGAAGATATCATCGAGGAAGTCGCCCGTTTGTACGGCTACGATCATTTGCCGTCGACGTTGCCGGTGGCCGAGGCGAAACCGGGCGGGCTCACCCCGTACCAGGCGAAGCGCCGCCGCGTTCGCCGCTATTTGGAAGGGGCCGGCTTGTTTCAGGCGATCACGTATTCGTTGACGAGCCCGGATCAAGCGGCGCGTTTTGCGTTGGAGGAGGCTGACCCGATCCGTCTCGCGCTGCCGATGAGCGAAGAGCGGAGCGTTTTGCGGCAAAGCTTGATTCCGCATTTGCTTGAAGCGGCGAGCTACAACCGCGCCCGCCAAGTCGAGAACGTCGCCTTGTATGAAATCGGCTCCGTCTATTTGTCTCGCGGGGAAAACGTCCAACCGGCGGAAAAAGAGCGGCTCGCCGGCGTTCTCACCGGCTTATGGCACGCCCATTTATGGCAAGGCGAGAAAAAGGCGGCTGACTTTTATGTCGCCAAAGGCATTTTGGACGGCTTGTTCGACTTGCTTGGACTCGCCGCCCGCATCGAATACAAGCCGGCCAAGCGCGCCGATTTGCATCCCGGGCGGACGGCGGACATCGTGCTTGACGGAACGGTCATCGGCTTTGTCGGCCAGCTCCATCCGGCCGTGCAAAAAGAGTGGGACTTAAAGGAAACGTACGTCTTTGAACTCGCCTTGGCCGAGCTGTTGAATGCCGAAAGTGAAGCGATCCGCTACGAGCCGATTCCGCGCTTCCCGTCGGTCGTGCGCGACATCGCGTTGGTCGTCGATGAAACCATCGAAGCCGACGCCTTGAAGCGGGCGATCGCCGAAGCCGGAAAGCCGCTCGTCAAAGACGTCTCCCTCTTTGACGTCTACCAAGGCGACCGCCTGCCGGACGGGAAAAAATCGCTCGCCTTCTCGCTCCGCTTCTACGATCCGGAGCGGACGCTCACGGACGAAGAGGTGGCCGCCGTCTACGAGCGGGTGCTCGCCGCGGTCGAGAAGCAGTTTGGCGCGGTGCTGCGCGGGTGAAACAAAACGCTGTCCCGACCCGGGGCGGCGTTTTTTCCTCGCTTGCTGAGTGCGGGTTTCAAACCATTTAGTCATCTATTTGTGTTGCCAGAAGGCGGGAAAAAGATCGCCATCATCGCTTGTTCTTGGTTAAATGAATGGCAGCCACCATGACGGGAAGGAGAGACGCGATGCGCAACCTTGCTTGGCTTCTCGCTTTCTGGTTGCTTGGCAGCTTATATGGATGTACAGCGGGAGAAAACGGGCGGGCGGGGGAAGGAACTGACAAAGTGGAGCTCACCGTCTCCGCCGCCGCCAGTTTGCGGGAAGCGTTGGAAGAAGCGAAAACAGCGTTTGAACGAAAGAACCCGAACATCCGCATCCAGTACAATTTCGGTGCGTCGGGTGCCTTGCAAAGGCAAATTTCCGAAGGGGCGCCGGTCGATCTCTTTTTCTCCGCGGCACCTGAGCCGTTTGAGAAGTTGAAAACGGAAGGGTTGATCGACCCCGAGCACGAAAAAACGGTGCTCGCCAACGAACTCGTGCTCATCGTTCCGAAACAAGGGGACGGAGCGGTTCAGTCGCTTGATGACATCACCCGCGCCAAACGAGTGGCGATCGGCCTCCCCGAGTCGGTGCCGGCCGGCATGTACGCCAAACAAACGCTTGAGAAGGCCGGGCTGTGGAAGCAAGTGAAGCCGAAGCTCGTTTACGCGAAAGACGTCCGCCAAGTGTTGACGTATGTGGAAACCGGCAACGTCGATGCCGGGTTTGTGTACCGGACGGATGCGCTTGTGTCGAACAACGTCAAGATCGCCGCCGCGGTGCCAAGCGGCATGCACGACCCGATCGTCTATCCGCTCGGTGTGGTCAAAACGAGCAAACATCTCAAGGAGGCGCGGGTGTTTTACGCGTATTTGACGAGTGAACAGGCGCTGCAAACGTTCGAACAACAAGGCTTCCGCCGCGCCCGCTAGGTCCGCCTTCACAGCGGAAGGATGCATATGGTAAAATAAAACAAAGCCAACCTTCATAGGCGATGGAGTTCGCCATAACCGCCGGCTTCCGGCTGATGACTCCTGCTGCAAATGAAAGCGGCGGGAGTCTGTTTGTTTTGGCAAGGAGGGGTTTACATTGGTCTATCTCGCTGTCGGCATCGCCGGCATGATCGGCGCGCTTGTCCGCTATGGACTCGGTTTGGTTGTTCCCGCCGCCCACGGTTTTCCGTTCGCGACGCTTGTCATCAACTGGACCGGTTCGTTTTCGCTCAGCTGGCTTACGGTGGTGTTCACCCGCCGCCCCGCGTGGCCGCCATGGCTCAAAACGGCGGTGACGACTGGCTTTGTCGGCTCGTATACGACGTTTTCGACGCTCAGCGTCGAATGCGTGGAATTGCTGGAACATAGACAATGGGGTGCGGCGGCCGTTTATATCGCCGCCAGCCTGTTTGGCGGCCTGTTCGCCGCATGGGCGGGATGCGCCGCCGCTCATCTAAAGCGAAAGGAGGAAATGGCGTAATGACCACACCGCTCTTGGTGGCGCTCGGCGGGTTTTTCGGCGCCGTGGCCCGCTATGCCGTCAGCCGCTGGGCGGCCCGGCGTTCGCCGCGGTTTCCCCTCGGGACGCTGATTGTCAATTTGCTTGGGTCTTTTTTGCTCGGCTGGCTGGCCGGAAGCGGCGCCGCCGATGCGACGAAGCTGCTTGTCGGCACCGGTTTTATGGGCGCGTTCACGACGTTTTCGACGTTGAAATGGGAAAGCGTGCAAATGATGCAGCAGCGTCAATGGACGAAGGCGATCGCTTATTTGGCGGCGACGTACTTGTTGGGCGGTTGTCTCGCCTGGATCGGTTATCATGTGGGGCGATGATCAGCGGCAATGAAAAACGGGTTTGATTTCTTATCATCGGGGAGAAAAAGAGATTGTGGTTCTTTGAGCGAAGCGTATCCCGATGGCGCTTGGCGTACTGTTTCGCCACGGCGACCGCTTGGCTCAAGCGAAAATCATTGACTTTTTCATTTTCAGTTGGTATCGTTACTAATAGTTCAATAGTTGAACCAAATGGACAAAGCGGCCGTGCGCGGGGCGCTTTTGGTCGATTGTTCAATCCGTGAACAAATGGAGGTGAACAAATGCCGGGACGAACCATCGACGAATGGATTGACCGTTATTTGTCCGTCTCGTTTCTTGTGATGAAACGGGGGGCGGCGCTTGTCAAAGACAGCCTTTGCGAAGAGATGACGCACGACCAATATTATTTGCTTCGCTACATCCGCCGGCGGGGGACGTGCACGTCAACGGAGCTCGCGGCGATGTTCGGCGTCAACAAAAGCGCGGTGACGGCGATGACGAACCGCCTCGTCGACAAAGGCTGGCTGCGCCGCGACCGTGACGAAAACGACCGGCGCGTCATCGTCTTATCGCTGACGGAACAAGGGGAAGCGTGGATCACAGAGATGGACCGCAGCGTCTATCGGCTCGTCGAAGAGGTGATCGCCCGCTTTCCGGAAGAGGAAATTGAAACGTTCATCCGCACGTATGAACGGTTGGCCCGCGTGCTGCAGGAGGTGGAGGAAGCGAAATGAGGGCGATCATTAAAGGAAGATGGTTCGTGTTTGCGGCGTGGATCATCATCGCCACGGTGCTCATGATGACCGCTCCGAACATGGGCGAGCTCGTCCGTGAAAAAGGGCAGCTGAGCGTGCCGGACGGCTACTCATCGTCATTGGCGGCCAAGCTGATCAAAGAAGCGAACAGCCAGGAAAACAAGCAAAACGAACGCTCGGCGGTGCTCGTCTTTTACCAAAAAGACGGGCTGACGGCGGGCGACAAACAAGAGATTGAACGGGCGGTAAACGCGCTCGAAGAAAAGAAAAACGATCTTCATATCACGAACATCGTCTCGCCGTTTGCCAACCCGGAGTTGGAACAAGAGCTCGTCTCGAAAGATGGGACGACGATGCTCGTTTCCGTCAGCATCGACCCCGCCGGCCGGACGGCGAAACAGCTGACGGACCAGTTGTATGAAGCGGTCGAAGACGTCAAGGTTGAGCATTATTTCACCGGCGGATGGATGGTGGATGAAGATGTCGTCACGAGTTCGCTTGAAGGCGTGAAAAAGACGGAAGGCATTACGCTCGTCTTTATTTTGATCGTGTTGCTTGCTGTGTTCCGCTCGCCGGTGGCGCCGCTGATTCCGCTTGTGGCGGTCGGGGCGACGTACGTCGTCTCACAGTCGGTCGTCGCCTTTTTGGTCGATCAGGTGAATTTTCCGCTGTCGACGTTTACGCAAATCTTTTTAGTCGCGGTTTTGTTTGGCATCGGGACCGACTATTGCATTTTGCTGCTGAGCCGGTTTAAGGAAGAGCTGGCGAAAGGCGGCGACCGGGCGGAGGCGATCGTCGCCACGTACCGGACGGCGGGGAAAACGGTGGCGGCAAGCGGCATTGCCGTCATGATCGGCTTTGCGGCGATCGGCTTGTCGACGTTTAAGCTGTACCAGTCAGCGGCGGCTGTCGCCGTCGGGGTCGCGGTATTGCTTGTCGCCTTAATGACGCTCGTGCCGTTTTTCATGGCCGTGCTTGGCGAGAAGCTGTTTTGGCCGGTGCGCGGGAAGCTGGAGCACGGGCAAAGCCGCCTTTGGCTTGCGGCCGGCCGGTTTGCGTTCGCCCGTCCGTTTTTGGCGCTGGCGATCGTCGCCGTCGCAACCGTGCCGGTGCTCGTGACGTACGATGGCAAACTGTCGTTTGATTCGATGGAAGAGATCGGCGACCATTACCGCTCGGTCAAAGCGTTTGACATTATTGCCGCTCATTTCAATCCGGGCGATGCGATGCCGACGCAAGTCGTATTGAAAGGCAAAGAACCGCTTGACTCCGAAGAGGGGCTGGCGTTGATTGAGAAAATCAGCCGCGAGGTGGAAACGGTGGATGGGGTGGCGAGCGTCCGCTCAGCGACGCGGCCGACAGGGGAGCCGATCGAAGAGCTGTATGTCACCGAACAGGCGAAACAGCTGAAAGACGGCCTTGGCGCCGGAAAAGACGGGATTGAGAAAATCAGCTCCGGCCTTGAGACGGCAAGCGAAAAGCTGTCCTCGTCCGCGCCGCAGTTGAAGCAGGCGTCATCCGGCATCGGCGAGCTCGTCACGGGAACGGAGCGGCTTGCGAACGGCCTGCGCCAGCTGCAAAGCGGCTTAAGCCAAATTGAACAAGGGGTGCGCCGCGGGGCGGTGGGCGCCGGCGAGTTGAAACAAGGCTTGGCGACGCTTCGCGATCATGCGAAAAAGCTGCAGGAAGGCGCCAATCAGCTGCTTGGCGGCTACAAGCAGGCGGAACAAGGATTGTCGGCTCTAGGCGGCCAATACCGGCAAATCGAAGCGGGGCTGAAGGCGGTCGCCAGCCAGCTCGCCGCCGTGCAGACAATGCTCGAGCAAGTCGAGCAGTCACATCCAGAGCTGAGCCAAGACGCCCAATACCAACGGGCGAAAATGACGGTCGCCGCTCTGTCCGGCCAGACGAACCAAATGGCGGACGGTCTCACGCAGCTGAACGGAGCGCTTGAGCAGGCGCGCGCGGGCTTGGCGAAAGCGAACGAGTCGTTCGCTCAACTCGCGGCCGGCCAAGCGGCGGTCAACGGCGGTTTGGATCAAGTGATCGCCGGGCTCGGTGAGCTCGAAGCCGGCTTGACGAAAGCGGCCGACGGCCAGAAACAGGCGGTTGAAAAACTGCCGCAATTCTCGCAAGGGCTTGAACAAGTGAACGGCGGCCAGCGCCAACTGCTTGACCATTTCTCCGCCCTTGGCGGCCAGCTCGGCCAGCTCATAAACGGCCTGGACCAAAGCGCGTCCGGCCTGCAAAAAGTGGCGGGCGGCCTCGGTGCGGCGGAAACGTACTTAGCTGATTTGTCATCGGCAAAAGAGAAAGAAATGGCCGGCTGGCACATGCCGAAAGAGGCGCGCGAAAGCCAAGACTTTGCGCAGGCGAAAGACGCGTATATGTCAAAAGACCGCCGCATCGTGACGTTCGATGTCATTTTGAAAGACAATCCGTATTCGACATCGGCGCTCGGCCGGGTCGATGATATCCGCCATGCCGTCGAACGGGCAGTCAAAGGGACGAAATGGGAAGACGCGACGATCGCCGTCGGCGGCGTCACGAGCACGTACGCGGATTTGCAGGCGATCTCAAACGCCGACTATGAGCGGACGGCGGCGATCATGTTAATCGGCATTGCCATCGTGCTGGCGGTGCTCCTCCGTTCGTTCATTATGCCGCTCTATTTGATTTTGTCGCTCGTGTTGACGTATTACACGTCGATGGCCGTCACTGAACTCATTTTCGTCAACGGCCTCGGCTATGCCGGCTTGAACTGGGCGGTGTCGTTTTTCGCTTTTGTGCTGCTGTTGGCGCTCGGCATCGACTACAGCATCTTTCTCATGGACCGGTTCAACGAATACCGCGGCCGGCCGGTGAAAGAAGCGATGCTGTCGGCGATGGGCCATATGGGGACGGTCATCATCTCCGCCGCCGTCATTTTAGGCGGAACGTTTGCCGCGATGTATCCGTCCGGCGTCTTGTCGCTTTTGCAAATCGCCACGATTGTGCTGACGGGGCTCCTCCTTTACGCCCTCGTCGTCCTGCCGCTCTTTGTGCCGGTCATGGTCCGCACGTTCGGCCGTGCCAACTGGTGGCCGTTTTGGCAGCTGATGGGCGAAGCGGATGGGCTGGAACAACAAAAAATCAGTTAAGAACGCGAGAGAGGGTGTCCTAACTCATATTTCGCAACCTTTGCATAATATACAAAAAACAACCCGAATATGCGCATAAAAATAATTTTTTATACAAAAATTGTAAAATAATTAATTTTTATTCGGTCAAACCTGGCTTATTTCGAATTTTTATTCAGGGTGCGAAATGTGAGTCCTAACAGATCGGGACGCCCTTTTTCTTATTCCTGTACGCAGGCATCAAAACAATCATTTGGAGATCCGTTTTTCTTTGCCTTTGAGAACAACAGAACAGCCAAATGGTGCGAAAGATGAACGAAAAGGATTTGCTCGGGATTTATAAACCTGAGGAGGTAAAGGCGTTCAAAGCGAAAGTGAAAGAAGCGGCGGGGGAATGACGTTGTCGTTTCCTCCCCTGATTTTGATCAAGAGCGATTCGATTTCACAAGCATATTTTTTCCGTTTTTGCCCAACGTAAAGTATGATGAGTGACAGAGAACACACCAGAATCGAAAGGAGGCATGCGGGCATGACGAAACGAGTGCTCATGGTGGTGACGAACCATACGACGATCACCGACGACCATAAAACCGGGCTTTGGCTTGAAGAATTTGCCGTGCCGTACTTGGTGTTTAAAGAAAAAGGGTATGACGTGAAAGTGGCGAGCATCAAAGGCGGCGACGTGCCGCTGGACCCGCGCAGCATCAATGAAAAAGACCCGTCTTGGGCCGAGGCGGAAGCGGCGCTGAACAACACGGCGCGCTTAAGCAACGACGATGCACACGGGTTTGACGCCATTTTCCTTCCCGGTGGACACGGGACGATGTTCGATTTTCCGGACAACGAAACGCTGCAATACGTCTTGCAGCAGTTTGCTGAAGACGGGCGCATTATCGCCGCTGTCTGCCACGGTCCATCGGGATTGGTGAATGCGACATACAAAGACGGCACGCCGATTGTGAAAGGAAAAACGGTCACCTCGTTTACCGATGAAGAAGAGCGCGAAGTTGAGCTCGATGTGCATATGCCGTTTTTGCTTGAGTCGACCTTGCGCCTGCGCGGGGCGAATTTCGTCCGCGGCGAGAAATGGACCGATTTCTCGGTGCGCGACGGCAACTTGATCACCGGACAAAACCCGCAATCGAGCCGGAGCACGGCCGAGAAAGTTGTCGCCGCGCTGGAAGAGCGGGCGTGAGTGACAGCGGCTCGACTCGTCACAGTCCGAATTGCAGATCAAACAACATCCCGTGATGAACATGGAAACGAATTAACCGCTGACGATTTTACGGAAGAAGCAACGGTGAGGGTGATTCTTGCCGCTCCCAAGAGGATTAGCCAAAGTAAAGAAAGCAGGGACGTCGAGGCTCGGGAGATCATATTGCTTAACCGATAGATGCCCCCTCCCGGCCGAGCTGCGGGCTGGGGGAAGGGGCTTTTCGTCACGAGGTGTTCTCGGAAAGCCGCTAAAAACAGCGGTTTCCGGATCGTGTGAAAAAACCGGTGTTCCAATGTTTCTTCAGTTGGGAAACGCCTGCCGTGAAGCTGCCTATTGTGCCCAATCCCCGGCTGTTTCGTCCAAAATTTTAGATGGTGCGTTCCGCTATGGACAACCATCACTGTTCATCGATTCGGCCCGTTCATTTTTGGCGCTTGGCGATGTCAAGCGCCTTTTTCGTATTGGCAAAATGAAGCTTGGCGCACCCAGCGAGCGCCTCTTCCCCTCTCTCGCGGATGATCCGGGCTGCGGCTTCATCAACGATGACGCCGGCGCCTTTTGGAAGCGGGAAGCCGATGGCGCGGGATAATCGCTCCATCTCCTCTAAAAACACGCAGCGGGCGATGATCGAGGCGGCGGCGACCGCCACGTGCACGCTTTCCGCTTTCGGCAGGCAGTGCACGCGCTCGCGGATGATGCGCGTTTCATCAGCGAGGTAGCGGAAATACGCATCGCGTTCTAAAAACTGGTCGATAATGATCGCCTCTAGTTCGGCGGGCGCGATGGCATCAACGAGCTTCGCGAGCGTCCGATTGTGAAGGAGCGCCTTCATTTTCGTCTGCGGCATGCCGCTTCGCTGCCAGCGGTTGTATTCGGCGTTGTCGAGCACGGTGACGGCATACGGCGCCGTTTCCATGATGGCTGGTGCGATCCGTTTGATCGCCTCGTCGGTCAATTGTTTCGAATCTTTCACGCCAAGCGCCGCGACTCGGTCGAGATGGGCGCGGTCGACGTAGGCGGCGGCGACGACGATCGGGCCGAAATAATCGCCGGTGCCGACTTCATCCGAACCGATGGCAGAAAGCGTCCCGAGTTTTGATTCCGTCGGAGCGGGGGTTTCCCGTTCTTTTGGTTTGCCGGACGGCGCTGCTGCTTTCCCGATCCATTTCCCCGCTTCTTGCTCCGCCGCTTTTCCTTGAAACAGCACTTTGCCTGAGCGGTAGGCGGTGATCGCGACATCCGGGCGCTTGACGGCAAACAACGCTCCGGCCGGAAGCCGGTCGGACAAGGCGTCTTGGTAGTGGGCGCGCAAGGCGTCAAGCAGCTGCCGGTCGGCTTGAATCACATAGTTTGACAACGTTCGCTCTCTCCTTTGCTTGTCTTCTTTGCCTCCACGTGTGCGTCTTTCCATTATACCAGCATTCATGATATGATAAACAGTAGGATTTTTGCGGAATGGGGGAAGCAGGTTGACAGGGGAATCCAAAACGCGGGTGAGCGTCCGCATCTATGGACAAGACTACACGATCGTCGGCACGGAAAGCCCGGCCCACATCCGGCTCGTGGCGGCGTTCGTTGATGATAAAATGCATGAATTCAGTGAGAAAAATCCGATGCTCGATGTGCCCAAGCTGGCTGTGTTGACAGCCGTCAATATCGCCAATGAGTATTTAAAACTGAAAGAAGAATATCAACGGCTTGCGGAAAAGCTGAAACAGAAAAAGGACGGGGAAGACGATGATTGATGTCGTGCTGTTGTTTGTCCTTTTGCTTGGGGCGATGATCGGACTGAAGCGCGGCTTTATTCTTCAATTCATCCATATGGCCGGGTTTCTCATCGCCTTTTTCGTCGCCTATCGGTATTATGAACGGTTTGTGCCGACGCTGCGCCTTTGGATTCCGTATCCGACGTTCGGCGATCCGGAGACGGTGAAGCTGCTGTTTCAGAGCACCCATTTAGATGACGCCTATTACCGGGCGATTTCGTTTGCGCTTTTATTTTTTGCCGTGAAAATTGTGCTTCAGATCATCGGCTCGATGCTCGATTTCGTCGCTCAGCTGCCGTTGCTGCGCAGCGTCAACCGCTTGGCGGGGGCGGCGCTCGGGTTTGCGGAAGTGTATTTGCTTGTCTTTTTGTTGTTGTATATCGGGGCGCTCGTGCCGATTGACAGCGTGCAGGAGCAGCTGCAGCGCTCGTTCATGGCGACGGCCATTGTGAAACATACGCCGCTGTTGTCGGACATGCTGAATAGCTGGTGGATTCATGGCCGCGTCTGACGGAGCGCGGCCGCGGTTTTTTCGGAAAGGGAGGAACGGGGATGAACGTCCATAAAAAAGAAGTCATCCGCCTGCTCGAGACGATCGCGTTGTATATGGAGATGAAAGGGGAAAATCCGTTTAAGATAAACGCCTTTCGCAAGGCGGCGAACGCCTTGGAAACGGATGAACGAAGCTTGGCGGAAATCAGCGACTTTACCGCCATTCCCGGCATCGGCAAAAGCACGGCGGCGATCATCACCGAGTTTGTCGAAACCGGTTCGTCGTCCGTGCTCGAGGAATTAAAGCGCGACATTCCGGAAACGCTGCTTGCTTTGCTTAAGATTCCGGGGCTTGGCGGCAAAAAAATCGCCAAGCTGCATCAGGAGCTTGGCATTGTCGACATGGACGGGCTGAAAGAAGCGTGCTTGGCCGGAAAAGTGCGCGAACTTCCCGGGTTTGGGGCGAAAACGGAAGAAAAGCTGCTGGCGGCGATCGAAGAAGCGGCCAAACGCCCCGAGCGGCTGCCGCTTGCCAAGGTGCTCGCGGTCGCGGCGGATGTGGAACGCCAGCTCGCTTGTTTGGATGGTGTGATTCGCTTCTCGCGGGCCGGCAGTTTGCGGCGTCTAAAAGAAACGGTGAAAGATTTGGATTATGTGATCGCCACCGACCGTCCGGCTGCGGTGCGCGACGGGCTGCTTCGTTTTGATCGCGTCCGCGAGGTGATCGCCGCCGGGGAGACGAAAGTGTCGCTTCTTTTTCAGTATGACGATGAAATCGCGATCGATTTCCGGCTTGTCGGCGAGACAGAGTTTGCGACCGCGCTTCATCATTTCACCGGGTCGAAAGAGCATAATGTGCGCATGCGCCAGCTCGCCAAAGAGCGCGGGGAGAAAATCAGCGAATATGGGGTGGAAGACCAGGCGACCGGCGAGGTGAAAACGTTCCCGAATGAAGCGGCGTTTTACGCCCATTTCGGATTGCCGTACATTCCGCCGGAGCTGCGCGAAGACGGCACGGAAGTCGAGCGGTTTTCCGCTGATCGACCGCTTGTGCGCCTTGAAGACATTCAAGGTGATTTGCATATGCATTCGGCGTGGAGCGACGGGGCGTGTTCGCTCGAGGAGCTGGCTGAGGCGTGCCGCCGCCGCGGCTACCGCTATATCGCCATTACCGACCATTCGCGCTATTTGAAAGTCGCCAACGGCTTGACGCCGGAACGGCTGCGGCGCCAGCGCGAGGAAATTGAGCGGCTGAACGCGCGCTATTCCGATTTGACGATTTTGGCTGGCGTCGAGATGGACATTTTGCCGGACGGGACGCTCGATTACGACGATGACGTCCTTCAGGAACTCGACTTTGTGATTGCCGCCATTCATTCCGGGTTCAAGCAGCCGCGCGAGCAAATCATGAAGCGGCTTGAGGCGGCGCTTCGCCACCCGTATGTCGATGTCATCGCCCACCCGACCGGCCGGCTCATCGGCCGGCGCGACGGCTATGATGTCGATGTTGAGCGGTTGATCGAACTGGCGGCCGAGACGAACACCGTGCTGGAGATCAACGCCAATCCAAACCGATTGGATTTGGCGGCGGCTTACGTGAAAAAAGCCGAGGAAGCGGGGGCGTATATTGCCATTAACACGGACGCCCACCATTTGGACATGCTTGACGATATGGCGATCGGCGTGGCCACAGCCAGAAAAGGGTGGCTTAAGAAAGAAACGGTCATCAACACATGGCCGCTTGAGAAGCTGCAACAGTTTTTGCGCGATAAACGAAGCAAAACATGATGAGGCATGGAGGGTGAATACGTGCAACAAAAAATGCTTCGCATCTTAGAGTTTGACAAAGTGAAAGAGCAGCTGGCCGAGCATGCGTCGTCGCCGCTTGGCTTGGAAAAAATCGAGGCGCTCCTACCGTCTTCCGACTTGGGGGAAGTCGAAGCCTGGCTCGAGGAAACGGATGAAGCGGCCGCCGTCTTGCGGCTCGCCGGCTATGCGCCGCTTGACGGGTTGTTCGTGATCCGTCCGCATTTGAAACGGGCGGCGATCGGCGGCGTGCTCAGCCCGGTTGAACTCGTCGAGGTGGCGGCGACAGCGGCGGCAAGCCGGCAGATGAAACGGCTCATTGCCGGTTTGCGGGAGGAGCACGGCGGATTGGATCGTCTTTCCGCTTATGCCGATGAGCTCGTCGAGGTGCCGGCGCTTGAGCATGACATTCGCCGCTCGATCGACGATCATGGCGAAGTGTTGGATGCCGCAAGCGACCGCCTTCGCGCCCTGCGCGGGCAGATTCGGGCGGCGGAAGCGCGCATCCGCGAGAAGCTTGAGAGCATCATCCGCTCGCCGGCGGCGCAAAAGCGGCTGTCGGACGCCATTATTACGATCCGCAACGACCGGTACGTCATCCCGGTAAAACAAGAGTATCGGGGTGCCTATGGCGGCATCGTCCACGACCAATCGGCGTCCGGAGCGACGCTGTTTATCGAGCCGCAGGCGGTCGTCGAGTTGAACAACGCGCTGCGCGAGGCGCGGGCGAAAGAAAAACAGGAAATTGAGCGCATTTTGCGCGAGCTCTCGGCGAAAGTGGCCGAGCAGGCCGAGCCGCTTGCGAGGGCGGTTGAGTCGCTTGCGGCGCTTGATTTTGCGTTTGCCAAGGCGAAATACGCCCGCCGGCTGCAAGCCGCGAAGCCAGCGGTCAATAGCCGAGGCTATCTTCGCTTTTTACAGGCCCGTCATCCGCTTCTTGATCAAGAAAAGGCGGTGCCGAATGACATTGAACTCGGCGGCGATTATACGACGATCGTCATCACCGGGCCGAACACCGGCGGGAAAACGGTGACGTTGAAAACGGTCGGGTTGTTGACGCTCATGGCGCAAGCCGGGCTGTTTATCCCGGCTTCCGACGGGTCGGAAGCGGCGGTGTTCCGCTCTGTTTTCGCCGATATTGGCGACGAGCAGTCGATCGAACAAAGCTTGAGCACGTTCTCGTCCCATATGGTCAATATTGTCGACATTTTGCGCCATGTCGACGGCGAAAGCCTCGTCCTCTTTGATGAGCTTGGCGCCGGCACCGACCCGCAGGAAGGGGCGGCGCTGGCGATCTCCATTTTGGATGAAGTGCACGGGCGTGGGGCGCGGACGGTGGCGACGACGCATTACCCGGAGCTGAAAGCGTACGGCTACAACCGCCCCGGGGTGGTGAACGCCAGCGTTGAATTTGACACCGAAACGCTCCGTCCGACGTATAAACTGTTGATCGGCATCCCCGGCCGCAGCAACGCCTTTGACATTTCACGCCGCTTAGGGCTGGATGAGCGGATAATCGAGCGGGCGAAGGCGCAAGTGAGCGCGGAAAGCCATAACGTCGAAAACATGATCGCGTCGCTCGAACGAAGCAAAAAGCAAGCCGAGGAAGACGAAGCGCGGGCGCGGGCGGCGCTTGAGGAAGCCGAGCGGCTGCGCGCCGATTGGGAACAAAAGCTCGAAGCGCTGGAAGAGGAAAAAGAAGAGCGGCTTGCCGAAGCAGCGAAGCAGGCAACGGACATCATCCGCGCCGCCGAGCGCGAAGCCGAGCGGGTGATCCACGAGCTGCGCCGCCTGCAAAGAGAAAAGCAGGCGGAAGTGAAAGACCACGAGCTTCTTGAGGCAAAACAGCGGCTCGCCGCCGCCGTGCCGAAAGTCGAGAAACGGAAAAAAGCGAAAAAACAGGCGCCGCGCCATATGTTCCAGCCGGGCGATGAAGTGAAGGTGACAAGCCTCAACCAAAAAGGCTACTTGATCGAGAAGGTGTCGGATGACGAATGGCAAGTGCAGCTCGGCATTTTAAAAATGAAAATCCGCGAGCGCGATTTGGAATACATCGGCAGCGCGCCGGCGAAAGACGCGACGCCGATTGCGACCGTGAAAGGCAAGGACGCCCATGTGAGCCTCGAGCTCGATTTGCGCGGCGAACGGTACGAAGACGCCCTCATCCGGCTCGAAAAATATATTGACGATGCCGTGCTCGCCGGCTACCCGCGCGTCTCCATCATCCACGGCAAAGGGACAGGCGCGCTCCGACAAGGGGTGCAGCAGTTTTTAAAGCAGCACCGGGCGGTCAAAAGCTTCCGGTTTGGCGCGGCGAATGAGGGCGGCACCGGGGTGACGGTCGTGGAACTGAAATGATGGGGGCGATGGCAATGGCGTCGTTTTGGGAACAAGACATGGTGAAAACGGCGGCCAATTTCAGCGTCGCCGTGCTGTGCATCGTGGTGTTTTTGGCTGTGTTTGAACTTGTCACGAAGTATAAAAACTGGAAAGAAATTCAAAAAGGCAATATGGCGGTGGCGATGGCGACGGGCGGAAAGATTTTTGGCATCGCCAACATTTTCCGCTACGCACTCGACCGCCATGAGTCGCTGTTGTCGATGATTGGCTGGGGCGTGTACGGGTTTTTGCTTCTGCTCGCAGCGTATTTTATTTACGAATTTTTGACACCGAAATTTAACATCGATGATGAAATCGCCAACGACAACCGGGCGGTCGGCTTTATTTCCATGGTCATTTCCGTCGGTTTGTCGTTTGTGATCGGTGAAGGGATTCAGTAAAGGGGAACAAAACAATGAACGCGGTAAAAGGATTGTTGATCGCCGTTGGGCTGCTTTTGATCGCCGGCATCGCGTATATGGCGGTGCGCAACCGCTCGGTCGATGTGTTGGCCAAAATCTTGTTTGTCATTTGCGGCCTTTTTCTTGCCGTCGGGCTGCTTTATGTGTGGCTGTAGCGCCAGGCGTTTGCTTGGCGCTCTTTTTGGGTAAAACAATTCAGAATAATAAAATAAAATAAAGAGTAAGGAGGGATGAAAATGGAGAAACCATGGTTGGCCCACTATCCGCCGGAGATTCCGCATACGCTTGACTATCCAAAGAAAACGCTTCCTGATTATTTGCGGGAGACGGCGGAGCAATTCGGAGACCATGAGGCGATCGACTTTTTGGGCAAGACGATGACGTTTCGCGAGCTGTACGGGCAAGCATTGACATTTGCGCATTATTTGCGGACGATCGGATTGAAAAAAGGGGATCGGGTGGCGATGATGCTGCCCAACTGCCCGCAGGCGGTGATCAGCTACTACGGAACGCTTTTGGCCGGCGGCATCGTCGTGCAGACGAATCCACTTTATACCGAACACGAACTCGAGTACCAGTTGGCTGACAGCGGCGCTTCGGTGCTCGTGACAATGGACATTTTGTACCCAAAGGCGGAAAAGGTGAAAGGGAGAACACCGGTCAACCATTGGATCGTCACGAGAATGCAAGACTATTTGCCCACGGTGAAGAAATGGCTGTACCCCCTTGTGCAGCGGAAGCAAAACATGCCGGTCGTCCGCCTTAAGGAAAGCGAAACCGTCCATTTGTTCCGCACGATTGTCGGCCGGAAGGAAACAGCCCCGCTTTCTGTTGAAATCGATCCGGCGGAAGATGTGGCGCTGCTTCAATATACGGGCGGCACGACGGGGCATCCAAAGGCAGCCATGCTGACGCACCGCAACTTGATCGCCAATACGCTCATGTGCGCCCATTGGGTGTACAAATGTGAAAAAGGAAAAGAAACGGTGCTCGGCATACTTCCGTTTTTTCACGTATATGGCATGACGACGGTGATGAATTTGGCCATCATGCAGGCGAGCAAAATGGTGCTGCTTCCGCGCTTTGACGTGAAACAGACGCTCAAAACGATCGAGCGCACGCGTCCGACAATGTTTCCAGGCGCGCCGACGATGTATATCGCTTTATTAAATGACCGTGATTTGCCGAAATACGACTTATCTTCGATCAATGTGTGCATCAGCGGTTCGGCTCCGCTGCCGGTCGAAGTGCAGGAACGGTTCGAGCGGGCGACGGGCGGAAAATTAATTGAGGGATACGGCTTGACGGAGGCGTCGCCTGTCACCCATAGCAATTTCCTCTGGGACGGCGAGCGGGTGAAAGGAAGCATCGGTGTGCCCTGGCCGGATACCGAGGCGAAAATCGTTTCATTGGAAACGGGAGAGGAGGCAAAGCCGGGCGAGCGTGGGGAACTTGTCGTCCGCGGCCCGCAAGTGATGAAAGGGTATTGGAACCGGCCGGAAGAGACCGAGCAAGTGTTGCGCGACGGATGGCTGTACACCGGCGACATCGGCTATATGGATGAGCGCGGTTATTTTTACATCGTCGATCGCAAGAAAGATGTCATTATCGCCGGCGGGTATAACATTTACCCTCGTGAAGTTGAGGAAGTGTTGTATGAACATCCGAGCGTGCAGGAAGCGGCTGTCATCGGTGTTCCCGATCCGTACCGCGGTGAGACGGTGAAAGCGTTCGTTGTCTTAAGGCCGGGCAAGGAGTGCAGTGAACAAGAGCTTGATGCCTTTATGCGCGAGCGGCTCGCCGCTTATAAAGTGCCGCGCCTGTACGAATTTCGCTCCGAGCTGCCGAAAACAGCGGTCGGCAAAATTTTGCGGCGTGTTCTTGTGGAGCAAGAAAAAATAAGGCTTGACAAATCGTCGGAACAGTCCGTAAAATAGGGATGTGAATGACGATTCATTCATTTGATGACAGGTGATAGGAAGAAAAGGAGAATGACGATTGCGCAGAGAAAAGCCAAAGTTCAAGCAAATTATTGATGCGGCCGTCGTCGTCATCGCCGAGCATGGCTACCACCAGGCACAAGTGGCGAAAATCGCCAAACAAGCCGGTGTCGCCGACGGCACGATCTATCTTTATTTTAAAAACAAAGAAGACATTTTAATCTCGCTTTTCCAAGAAAAAATGGGGGCGTTTATCGAGAAAATCGAACAAGAGATAGAAGGAATTTCGAGCCCTGCAGAGAAATTATATGTATTAGTGAAAACTCATTTTTCCGCCCTGGCTGACGATCCGCATATGGCGATCGTGACGCAGCTTGAGCTGCGCCAGTCAAATAAAGAGCTGCGCCAGCGCATTAATGAAGTGCTGAAAGGATATTTGCGGCTCATTGACAGCATCATCATCGAGGGGATGGAAAAAGGGGAATTCCGCCATGATCTAGACGTCCGGCTCACTCGGCAAATGATTTTCGGCACGATCGACGAGACGGTGACGACATGGGTCATGAACGAGCAAAAATATGACCTGGCCGCGCTCGCCAAACCGGTGTACGAGCTGCTCGTCAAAGGGTGCGCCGCCGGGCGTTGACGGAAGGCAGAAGGGGGAGAGGCTTCATGCAGTATTTTCGCTTGGCGAAAGAGGAATCCGTCGCTGTCGTGACGTTTTCGCGACCGCCGGCGAACGCTCTTTCGTCCGTTGTTTTGAAAGAGCTTTCAAACGTCTTGGATGAGCTTGAAACCGACCCGGACGTGCGCGTCGTGCTGCTGCATGGTGAAGGCCGATTTTTCTCGGCCGGTGCGGATATTAAAGAGTTTCTGTCCGTCGCTACTGCGGAGGAAGCGTCCGCCTTGTCGCGCAACGGCCAGCTTGTTGCTGAGCGGATTGAACGGTTTTCGAAGCCGGTCATCGCCGCCATTCACGGTGCGGCGCTTGGCGGAGGACTCGAGTTGGCGATGAGCTGCCACATTCGTGTGGTGGCGGAGACCGCGAAGCTCGGCCTGCCGGAGCTGCAGCTCGGCATCATTCCGGGGTTTGCCGGCACGCAGCGGCTTTTGCGCTACGTGGGTTTCAGCAAAGCGGCGGAAATGATGTGGACAGGCGAGCCGATCACCGGCGTGGAGGCAGTGCAGTGGGGGCTGGCCAACAAGGCGGTGCCGGAAGGGCAGCTTCTTGACGAGGCGAAGGCGCTGGCGAAAAAGATCGCCGCCAAAAGCCCGCTTGCCGTTCGCGCCACGATCGAGCTGCTCAACGCGGCGAAAGAAAAATCGTTCGCCGAGGCGGTGCGCGATGAGGCGGAATGGTTTGGCCGTGTATTTGTTTCCGAAGATGGAAGAGAAGGCGTGCAGGCGTTTTTGGAAAAACGGCCGCCCGTCTTTCGAGGGAAATAACCTCATAAATGTCTGAATGTTGGCAACCGAATGAACGCTGGACCAAACTGAGGAGGGGAATGACATGAATATTTTTGTTTTGATGAAGCGCACGTTTGACACTGAGGAAAAAATTTCGATCAAGAATAACAAAATCAGTGAAGACGGTGCTGAATTCATCATCAATCCGTATGATGAATACGCCATCGAAGAGGCGATCCAAGTGCGCGACCAACATGGCGGCGAAGTGACGGTCGTCACGGTCGGCAGCGAGGAAGCGGAAAAAGAGTTGCGCACGGCGTTAGCGATGGGGTGCGACAAAGCGGCGCTCATCAACATCGATGATGATGTCGAAGAGCAAGATCAATATACGACAGCGAAAGTGCTCGCTGAGTACTTAAAAGACAAAAGCCCGGATTTGATTTTAGCCGGCAACGTCGCCATTGACGGCGGCTCGGGGCAAGTCGGCCCACGCGTCGCGGAACTGCTCGGCATCCCGTATGTGACGACGATTACGAAACTTGACATTGCCGACGGCGGCAAAGTGACCGTTGTGCGCGATGTCGAGGGGGACGAGGAAGTAATCGAAACGTCATTGCCGCTTCTTGTCACGGCCCAACAAGGGCTGAATGAGCCGCGCTATCCGTCACTCCCAGGCATTATGAAAGCGAAAAAGAAACCGCTTGACGAGCTCGAGCTCGATGACCTGGATCTTGACGAGGACGATGTCGAGGCGAAAACGAAAACGATTGAAGTATTTTTGCCGCCGAAGCGGGAAGCGGGGAAAATCTTGCAAGGTGAGATTGCCGATCAAGTCAAAGAGCTTGTCGGGCTGCTCCGTTCCGAAGCGAAAGTCGTGTAAAGCGAGACGGCGCGGTTGTCGGCGCTCTCTAACTGGCGGAAACTACGAACAATAAGGGTAGGGGGACTGAAACATGGCACGCAAAGTATTGACATTGGCAGAAGTGCGCGACGGATCGCTGCGGAACGTTTCGTTTGAAGCGATTGCGGCCGCCAAAACGATCGCGGAAGGCGGGGAAGTCGTGGCGGCGCTCGTCGGCGATCAGGTGCAGGCGCAGGCGGATGAACTTATTTTCCGCGGAGCGGATCGCGTTGTTGTCGTTGAGCATCCGAACTTGAAATTTTATACGTCTGATGGCTATTCACAAGCGTTAAAAGCGGTGATCGACAAAGAACAGCCGGAAGCCATCGTCTTTGGCCATACAGCGCTCGGCAAAGACTTGTCGCCGAAGCTCGCCACCAAATTGGACGCCGGCCTTGTATCCGACGTGGTGGCGGTCGAAGAAGCGGGCGGCAATATTGTGTTCACACGCCCGATTTACTCCGGCAAAGCGTTTGAAAAGAAAATTGTCACCGACGGCATCATCTTTGCGACGGTTCGCCCGAACAACATTGCGGCGCTTGAGCGCGACGAATCGCGCTCCGGCAGCATCGAACCGCTCACCGTTGAGATTAAAGATTTGCGCGCGATTGTGAAAGAAGTCGTCCGCAAAACAGCCGAAGGGGTCGACTTGACGGAGGCGAAAGTGATCGTCGCCGGCGGCCGCGGTGTGAAAAGCGCCGAAGGCTTCAAGCCGCTTCAAGAGCTGGCGGAAGTGTTAGGCGGTGCGGTCGGCGCCTCGCGCGGGGCGTGCGATGCGGGGTATTGCGACTACTCGCTGCAAATCGGGCAAACGGGGAAAGTCGTCACGCCGGACCTTTACATCGCCTGCGGCATTTCGGGCGCCATCCAGCACTTGGCGGGCATGTCGAACTCGAAAGTGATCGTCGCCATTAACAAAGATCCGGAAGCGAACATCTTTAAAGTGGCGGACTACGGCATTGTCGGCGATTTGTTTGAGGTCGTCCCGCTCCTGACGGAAGAATTCAAAAAGCTGAAAGTCCATTCGTAATCGGCCAAAACGGGTTGCGCGGCACGCGCTGCCCGTTTTTTCTGCGGATAAAATCCACTGCGAAGCGAATATTAGAAACGAGGCAAAATATTCGCGTCGTTTCAAATTTCCATGGTATACTTTGCTTGCAGCATTCTAGAATATGGGAGGGAATTCGCATGGCCATTATTAATGCGACAGACCAAACGTTCGCCGCGGAAACGAAGGACGGCGTCACACTCGTTGATTTTTGGGCGCCGTGGTGCGGTCCGTGCCGCATGATCGCCCCAGTGCTTGAGGAGCTTGATCAAGAAATGGGCGACAAAGTGAAAATCGTCAAAGTGAACGTTGACGAAAACCAAGAAACGGCCTCGAAGTTCGGCGTCATGAGCATCCCGACGCTGCTCGTGTTTAAAAACGGCGAACTCGTCGATAAAGCGATCGGCTATCAGCCGAAAGAAGCGCTCGCCCAGCTTGTTGGCAAACATGTGTAACCCGGCAGAAGATCCACGGTTCGATGAACGTGGATCTTTTTTATTGACACGGTGCTCTTTTCATCATGCTGCAGGATATGAAACACGTTTCCATTTTGGCAAATGCTTGTTGACAGTGAAAATCACTATCTATTATAATAAACTCTGTTAATGAAAATCATTATCAAAAACAAGGGGGATACATAATGTTGTTGAAGTGGAAGTGGATGGCCGTGTTCGCCGCCGTGGCGTTGGCGCTTGGCGCGTGCGGCCAAAGCGAACAGACGGCGGGGACAGAAAAAGAAAACAACAGTCAAACGGCCGCAGAGAAACAAGAAGAGCCGAAAACGGAGACGAAAGCGGAAGGGGAAAGCGAGGAAGCGGAAGTCGATTACGCCGCCGCTTTCAGCGAGGCGCTTGCCGAACTTGATAAAGCGAAACAAGGAGGAACGGTCGACTTCGGCAAGGTGGAAAGTTTGTACAAAGAAAAGCTGCAGCCGCTTGTACAAAAACGCGACGCGGAATTTGAAGATACGCTTGACCAGCATATTACCACCGCGTTGACGGCCGGCAAAGACGGGTCGCTTGAGCCGTTGGTCGTCAAGCAAATTTTCGACAAGCTGATGCAAAAAGTGTTTTACACGACGATCAAACACGAGTTTACGGAAGCCGAAGAACATTGGGCCAATAAGGAAGAAGTGAAGGAAGAACTTGAGGAAGCGAAAGCATTTTACGCGATTTTGCAGCCAACGGTGGAAAAGCGCGATGCAGCGTATGGCACAAAACTCGTAGACGCCATTAACGGCGCGTTTGCCCAAATGGAGCAAGCGGTTCAAAGCGATGATGCCCTCTCATTTGCTCTTGGAAAACAAGTCGTTGATAAAACGTTGATGAAAACGTTCTACCTAGCGAGCGGGGCGCTGCCGCATGGCTACGCGGCGAAGGCGGCGGCTGCAGCGAAAGAAAACGCGGAAGAGGCGAAAGTGGAACAAGCGGAAGGCTGGGCGTTTTATCAATCCGTCTATCCGTATATGAAACGGCATGCCGCGGAAGAAGCGGACTACATTTTGAAGCAGTTTGACTTGCAAACCGATGTTAAAACGCTCGACCCAAAAGCGGTGAACAACGCGTTCGTGCGCGGATGGGCGAAAGTGGCGCTTCACGAGTATGAAGAAAGCAAAGACAATTGGGGCCAAGACAAATCGGTGATTACCGCCTTAGAGGGGGCGCTCTTTATTAACATGATCGAAAATGACTTAAAAGCGCTGCTCGGCGATAAGGCGTACGCCAGCTTGAACGACCAGGCGACACGCTACTTAGAAGCGGCAAAGACGAAAAACAAAGCCGAAGGCGACAAAGTGCTGCCGCAAATCGAAGCGACGTTGCAGCAAGTGATCGAAAAAGCGAACTAACAATGGAAAAGGGTGTCCGCAGGGCGCCCTTCGCCTTTTGGGACAACGGGGCAAGAAGGGGAGTCCCTTGCCGGCCTGTAGGGCGGCGCGCCCTGAATGGAAACGATCCATTTTTCCCTATATGCCGCGACTTTCACCGCCAGCTATGGTAAGATGCTAATGGATATTAATCTCAGTAATGGGGTGGAGCTGTTGAAGATTGTCGTTACGGGAGGGGCCGGCTTTATCGGCAGCCATCTGGCTGCCTGTTTAAGCGAGCAAGGGCATGAAGTTGTTGCGTTGGATTGTTTCCATCCGTACTATTCACCCGAGCGGAAAGAGCGGCAGTTCCGGGCGCTCACCGGCGGCCGGGTGCCGCTTGTCCGCCTTGATTTGCTTGACGGGGAAAAAACGAAAAGTTCGTTGGCGCAGTTGTGCCCAGATGTGGTGTACCATTTGGCGGCGCTCCCCGGAGTGCCGCATTCGCTTGAACAGCCGCTCACCTATATTGATTATGACATTAAAGCGACGGTGAACGTGTTGGCAGCGGCGGGGGAAGCGGGAGTCAGCCATGTGCTGTTTGCTTCGTCATCATCCGTGTATGGCGACCGTGGCAATGTGCCGCTCAAAGAAGAAATGGCCGATGGCCGTGTTGTGTCGCCGTATGCGGCCGCCAAGTACGGGGCGGAGTCGTTTTGCCATGCATACGCCCACTTGTACGGTTATCAAATGACGATGTTTCGCTATTTTACTGTTTATGGGCCGTGGGGGCGCCCGGATATGGCGATCGGTACGTTTATCCGCCGGTTGATGAACGGCGAGGAGATCGTCGTCTATGGCTCCGGGACGGCGCGCGATTATACGTACATCGATGATATTGTCGCCGGCATGGTGGCGGCGCTCCATCGCGGCGGTAGCCAAAGCGAGGTATTTAACTTAGGCGCGGGGGCGCCGGTGGCCATGGAGCAGTTGCTTGTCGAGCTGCGAAAGCATTTCCCGGATATGAAGATCACGCGCGCGCCGGAGCGAAAAGGGGACGTGAAGGCAACATGGGCGGACATCGCGAAGGCGGAGCAGGCGTTTGGCTACCGGCCGAAGGTGCCGTTTGCTGAAGGGCTTGCCCGGACGGTGGCGTGGGCGCGCGAACATGAGCGGTAAGCGGGCGGCCCAAGCGGCGTTGCGGGTGGCTGGAGTGGCGCTGTTGTTCATTTTTGCCTGGCTGACGTATCGTTATTTTGACAGCCGGTTGCTGCTCAGGCAGCTCGCTGAACTCGTTCGCCATCCCGCTGATCTCGCCGGGGCAGCGTTTGTATATGGTGTGTCGTTTTGGCTTCGGGCATGGGCGTGGAAGCAGTATGTCGGGAAACCGATCGCTTTTTCTGTCTATTGGCGCGCGGTGCTGCTAAGTTTGTTTATCAATCATTTTGTGCCGGTAAAAATTGGTGATGCGGCCCGCGTCGCTGTCCTTGCCCGCCAGCCCGGCGTTTCGGTCGGCGAAGCGGTCGAGTCGGTCGCAGTCATGCGGCTGCTCGATATGGCCGTGTTAGGCGGCTTCGCCGCTTTCGGGATGTATATGTACATGCACCAAATTCCCGGGATTCCGCTGTTAGCAGCGCTCGCTGCGGCCGGCTTTGTACTCGTTCTCATCGTGTTCCGCCGCCCGCTTCGTATCGATCGCTTATGGCGGCGATGGCGGACCGTGTTTCACAGCTGGCGAGGTATGTTGATTGTCGCGGCGGTGGCGGCAAGCTGGCTGTGTGAGGCGTCGGTCATTGGCGCGATCGCCCGAACGGTCGGTATGCCGCTTTCTTTTTGGCAGGCGGTATGGGTTAATAGCGCAACCGTATCCGGCCAGATCGCCCAAGTGGCCCCGGGTGGAGTAGGAACGTATGAGGCGGTGATGGCGTTCGCGTTGACTGTACTGGGCGTACCGTGGGGCATGGCGTATGCGGCGGCAGTGCTTACCCACGCGTTTAAATTTCTATTTTCATACGCTGCTGGAGCCGTTGTGCTCGCGCTTTGGCAGTCTGACTGGCAGGCGGTGCGGGGCGTATGGAAAAAAGAAAGGGAGAGGCGATGAAAGAAGCATCACGGTTTGAAAAAATGGCGGCGCGCTGTTGGAATTTGTTGAACGAAGGGAAACCATTCACACCGATTTTTGTCGTGGGAACGATGACGATCTACCATGCCGCTGATCTTCTCGGCGGCCATGCATCGGCGTGGCTGCTCGGCTTGGTGGCAGCGCTGCCGTTGTTTTTCATCTACTATGTATACGATTATCCGCTGTTTTTGCGCAATTATTTATGGATTCCATACGTGGTATTTCTCATCATTTGGTCGTTTGCCGATGCCGTCTTGCTGTTTTTGGCGGCTGCGCTCTATTTTTTCTTTACCGTCTTTTTTTGGGGAACGCTGTATTATCATTTGCGCATCGGCACATCGTGGTGGAATTTCACCCGTTTTTGGAAGCTTGTATTGAAAAACAGCGATTCGACGAGCGGCAACGCCCAAGAGCAGCTGCCGAAATGCTTTCTTCTTTTGTCCGTATGGGAGTACGCTTATGTACAAGCAGGGCAAGGGGCTCCCTTAGTGCCGCTGTACGGTTCGTTGGTGCTGTTTGCTGCCGGGGTATGGCTGTTTTCCTGGGTGTTGCACCGCTACTTATTCGACTGGAAGCCGGACGTTATTCCGACGTATACCGACAACGTGCCCGTTCCGGCCGTGCCGGTCAATGACAAAGTGTATGTCATCGTTATTGATGGCATGCGCAAAGACCGGTTTGAGGCGGCGAACGCTCCATTTTTAAAACGGCTGCGCGCGCACGGAACCGAATTTGCGCAAATGGAGACCGTGTACCCGGCGCGCACGGTCGTCTGCTTTACTTCGATGTTCACTGGCACATATCCGTTTGAGCACGGCATTCGGTCGAATATGGTGTGGAAGCTTGGGGCGAAAGTCGAGACGATTTTCGACTCGCTCCGCAAAATCGGAAAAACAGGCCGCTTGCTCGGCATCGCCCATTTGGTTGATTCGTTTGGTGATGATGTGGAAACGGTGACGGCCGTTATGCCGAATGACCTCGCCGACCGTTATATTATCGAGCGGGCAAAACGCATTGTCGAGGAACAAACCCCGGACTTGCTCGTCGTACAGCTGATTGCCACCGATCAAACCGGCCATAGCCGCGGCGTGCTGTATGACGAATATATCGAAAAAATTGAAGAAGCGGACGCGTTGATCGCGGAGTTTGTCGGTTGGCTTGAGGAACGCGGCGAACTCGACCGCGCAACATTGATCATCTGTGCTGACCATGGCCAGGCGGATGGCATCGGCGGCCATGGCCATTTGGATGAAGGGGAGCGGTATGTGCCATTTTTTATGTGCGGCCCGGCCATCGAACCGGGAAAACGGGTCGACGAGAAAACGAGCCTTGTCTCGCTCGCGCCGACAATCGCTTATTTACTTGGCGCGCCATATCCGAATCATAGCCGCGGTCCGGTTTTAGTCGAAGCAATGCGAAAGGAGAAGAGCAATGATGAAACGGAAGCGGGTCATCGTTTTTTTGCCGGCGCATAATGAGGAAGAAGCTATCGGGGACGTTATTCGTCGCATTCCGCGCCGCTTTCACCCTGATGTCGAAGTAAGTGTTCTTGTCATTGACGATGGATCGATGGATCGGACGGTCGAGGTGGCAGAAGAAGCGGGGGCCGATTACATTTGTCGCCTGCCGGAAAACCGCGGTCTTGGGGCGGCGGTGCGCCGCGGGCTTGAGGAATGCGTGCGTCTCGGTGCAGATATCGGGGTCATGATCGACGCCGACAACGAATACCCGCCAGAGCAAATTCCCGACATTTTGGCTCCCATTTTTGCAGGAGAAGCCGACTATACGATCGGCTCACGCTTTCTCGGCACGATTCGCGGCATGAAATGGCATCGCCGTCTCGGCAACTATGTGTTCACCTGCCTGCAGTCGCTCCTTCTTGGCCAGCGCCTTTACGACGGGCAGTCGGGCATGCGCGCCTTTTCCCGCCAGGCGATGGAACAGGCGGAAATTATCCACGATTACAATTATGCCCAGGTGCTGACGCTCAATTTAGTGCGCAAAGGATTTCGCCTGAAGGAAGTGCCGATCCGCTACCAGGTGCGGACGACCGGTCGTTCCTTCATCAAATTCACCGCCTACATGACTTCCGTTATTCCGGCGATATGGAAAGAAATGAGCCGCCCGGTCGACAAAGTTGCCATCGACCGCGATGCGCATGTGCTTTCCCAAGAGTGGACGCGGCATTGTTCGTAAGGCGGCTCCCGCTTAGCCGCCGTCATGTTTTTGCCGGCCATATTGACAAAGATGTTGATAATCATTATCATTAATGTTGACAGGAGGGGGAGGAAAAAAATGAGAATGTTCCGCTTCTTTTTTTACATAGCAATGATCGTTACGATCAATCTCATCCCGCTTAAAGTGTTTGCCTATTCGTATGGAAATCCGAATGAGGAAGCGGTCGCCGAAGCTTACAAGCAAATGAAGGAAAAGTTGAACGAACAGCCGCCGAACTTTGCCGCGGCGAAAGACATTTTCGGCACCGTCAAAGAGGAAATTGATATGCATATGGGGACGGAACCGTCGACGGCGGTGCTTAGGGCGCTCGAAGAGAAAGATCGCCAGGCGGTGACTAGCAATATGGAAACAATTTTAGTGCTCAATATCGCTCGCCGTTTAGAAAATATCGAAAAAAACTTTGATCAGTACGACACGAGCAAGCGGCTGCTGGCGAAGGCGTTTGCGACGTATGAGGCGCTGTCGCCGATCATTCAAGGGAAGGACCAAGCGCTTGATAAACAGCTGCGTGCGGAATTTGACAACGCTCTTCAATCGCTTGGCAATCCAGGGCTGTTCGGCGTTGGCGAGAAAAAATCGGATATCAATGTGTTTAAGAAAAGCAAAGAAACGATTTTAACGGCGCTGCAAAAGCAATTTGGTCTGAAAAGTTTAAAAGTTGGCCATTTTTCTGAAAGTGCTACGGAAAAACCAGATGAAGTACAGAAAAAAGAATGGACGGATTTGTCCAAAGTTAAAAACTGGATTCCACTCATTGTCATCGCTGCTATCATTATTGGCGCTGCCCTTATTTATGTACGAAGCCGGAAGCGGGCTTAATCCAAATGTAAAGGGGAGGCGGGGGCATGGAAGTTCAGGCGCTGCTCATTACGTTTCGCGAAGCACTCGAGGCATTGCTGATTGTTGGGATTATTACGTCCTATTTGAAACGGGTGAATCATCGCGAGTATACGAAATATGTATGGCTCGGCGCCGCCTTGGCGGTGGCCGCGAGCGTCGGTGTCGCCATTTTGTTTCAAGTCGTGTTCACCGGCTTCGCTGCGATGGGAAGTGAAATCTACTTGAAAATCGGCATTATGATCGTCTCGGCGCTCTTGTTGACGCAAATGGTGTTTTGGATGGCTGAGCATAGCCGGGACATGAAAAAAAGTGTTGAAGGGAAAATGGATCAGTTCATCACAGCCGGCAACGTGGTTGGGATGGTCATTCACTCGTTTTTGGTCGTGTTGCGCGAAGGGGTGGAAACGGTCTTTTTCTTTGCCGCCATTACACATGGGAACATCGGTGCGGCCATACAAGGATGGGGGGCGGCGACCGGAATTGCCATCGCTGTCTTGGTCAGTTACTTCTTCTTTAAGGGGACGATGCGCATTCCGCTGAAGACGTTCTTTAAAGTGACCGGTGCTTTTATCGTCTTGATTGCTGCCGGGCTGCTCGTACAAGCCATTTCAATGATGCAAGATATTAACTTGATCGGCAGCGTCATGCCCCATGTATACGACTTGACATGGCTGCTCCCGGAACATCCGATCGATTATGAGCATTATGTGCGCGACCACGGTGTCGCCCCTGTCTTTTCCGGTGAAGTCGGTGTCTTTTTAAAAGCGCTGTTCGGCTACTCATCGATGCCGTCGCTTGAAGAAATGATCGCCTATATCGGCTACTTTGTCGTGATTTACTTGCTCGTGACGAGCCGTCAAGGCCAAAAGAACAGCAAAGGGAAAGAGCGACCGGCGTCGGCCGCGGCGTTTGATGAACAGACGAAAAGCATTATGTAAAAGTACAAGGCACTGCGCCTTGTACTTTTTCTTTGGAGGGAACTTGATGAAACAACTGTTGCAGAACCGACTTTGGCTTTGTTTCAGCATCGGGATGGCCGCTGTTTTAGTCGGTGCCGGGCTGTATTGGGCGAGCCCGTATGCGGCCGCATGGGATGAAGTGGATTTTACGCTGGCGCTCGAGCGCTACGACTTGTTGGCCATGCAACCGCATTTCCCGGGTTACCCGTATTTTATTTTAGGCGGCATGGCCGTTCATGCTGTGGTCGCCAATCCGGCTAAGGCGCTTTCCGTGTTGAACGTTTTTGTTTTAGGTTCCGCTGTTTTCCCGCTCGTTTGGCTGCTGCGACGGCACGTTCCGCTCCCGGCGGCGCTGTTGGCGGCCTTGGCGGTGTTCTCTTCGAGCTACGTGTTCCTTGCCGCCGCCCGACCGATGTCAGACGGTGCGGCGCTCGGGGTGCTCTGGTGGTATATCTGGGCGGTGGAGCGGACGCATCGACAGAAGACATGGAGGGCGCAGCTTTTGCCGGCAGCTTTATTTAGTGTGCTTATGGGCATCCGCTTGTCGTATGCTCCGTTTGCCGTCGCCTTATTGTTCCTTTGGTATGAAGACTGGAAAACGCATCGCCGCTTTAGCCGTGTGGCGGCATCGGTGCTGGCAGCGGCCGGTTTTCAATTGATTTGGGTGGCGGCGGTGGCACGAACAGAGGGAGGGCTTTGGCCGTTTTTCAAGCTTGGCTGGGCCTTTGTCCACGGCCATTTCAGCGATTGGGGCGGAACGGCCGCGGCGAGCCCGCTGCCGTTTTCGGAGCGGGTGTGCCGGTTTTTGATCAACAACTTTCTTTGGACCGGCATCGCCAGCCAAAACGCCTGGCTGCTGGCCGCCTATGCCGTAATGGGCGCCATCGCCTGGCGCGCGGGGCGGTTTCAGCTGCCGCGCTCGCTCGTTGTTTCGGCTTTGCTGTATGCCGTGTGGGCGCTATTGGCGCAGAACATTGAAAAGCCGCGCCATCTTCTTCCGTTGATCCATTTTGCACTGTTTTATGTGTGGGGTCGCTTCTTTACTGCGCTGCGGCCATGGCGGTTGGCGCTGGCGGCGGCGGTTGTGCTCCTGCAAGCTGGAGTTGGTGCGGGACAGCTGCGCGAACAGGTGGAAACGCCCCCGGCTGTGTACCAGTTGGCCGCCGATTTGCGTGACAAGCCGCGTCCGTTTGTGGTATATACGTGGGAGGAGACGCGCGTGTTCGACTATTTGCACGTGCCGTTTCCGCATAAAGAGGTGTTTCATTTTTCCTTCTTTTTGCAAGACAAAGAAAACTACCGCCATGCTGCCATTTATATGACAAATCATGTTGTTGACGGGTTTCGCGCCCAAGGAGCCGACTTGTCGGGCCGTGTGCGGAAAGTGAAAACGTATCGCTCAAGTTCACTCGCTGATCCCGTGTATGGAACGATTACGCTGTACGAATGGATCGAGGAATAGAATGGAGTGATGGCCATGAACAACCGGCTGAAAGAAAAGTTGTCCGTGCTGCCGGAGCAGCCGGGCTGCTACTTAATGAAAGACAAACATGGAACGGTCATTTACGTCGGCAAAGCGAAGTCGCTGAAGGCGCGCGTCCGCTCGTATTTCACCGGGACGCACGACGGCAAGACACAGCGGCTCGTCGAGGAAATCGCCGATTTTGAATATATTGTCACCTCGTCAAATGCCGAGGCGCTCATTTTGGAGATGAATTTGATCAAAAAGCATGACCCGAAATACAACGTTATGCTCAAAGACGATAAAAGTTATCCGTTTATTAAAATTACCGCGGAACAACATCCGCGCCTGCTCATCACCCGCAAGGTGAAAAAAGACGGCGGCAAATATTTCGGTCCGTACCCGAATGTGCAGGCGGCGAACGAAACGAAAAAGCTGCTTGATCGTTTGTATCCGCTTCGCAAATGCTCGACAATGCCTTCGCGCGTCTGTTTGTATTACCATATGGGCCAATGCCTCGCCCCGTGCGTTTACCCGGTGCGGGACGAACAAAACAAGGCGATGGTCGAGCAAATCGCCCGCTTTTTAAACGGCGGCTATGAAGACGTAAAGCGGGAGCTGACGGAAAAAATGCATCAGGCGGCCGAAGCGCTCGAGTTTGAGCGGGCGAAAGAATACCGCGACCAAATCGCGGCGATTGAGATGACGATGGAAAAGCAAAAAATGATGTTCCACGATTTCATCGACCGTGATGTGTTCGGTTATGCGTATGACAAAGGCTGGATGTGCGTACAAGTGTTTTTCCTCCGCCAAGGGAAGCTCATTGAGCGCGATGTGTCCATTTTTCCGCTTTACCAAGACCCAGATGAGGAAATGCTCACATTTTTAGGCCAGTTTTACACGAAGGCGCATCATTTCAAGCCGAAGGAAATTGTCCTGCCGGCCGATGTTGATGGAGAATTGGCCCATGAGTTGCTTGGTGTTTCCATCGTTCAACCGAAAAAAGGGAAGAAAAAAGAACTCGTTGAGCTGGCAAGCAAAAACGCCGCCATTGCGCTGAAGGAGAAATTTTATTTCATTGAACGCGACGAGGAACGGACGATCAAGGCGGTTGAGCGGCTCGGGGAGCGGCTTGGCATTCCAGCGCCGCGCCGCATCGAGGCGTTTGACAACTCGAACCTTTACGGAGCCGATCCGGTCTCAGCGCTCGTTGTCTTCCTTGACGGCAAACCGGCGAAAAAAGAGTACCGGAAATACAAAGTGAAAACAGTTGACGGGCCGAACGATTACGGGTCGATGCGCGAAGTTGTGCGCCGCCGCTACACGCGCGTGCTGAAAGAAGGGCTTCCGCTTCCCGATTTGATCATCATCGACGGCGGCAAAGGACATTTGTCGGCGGTGCGCGATGTATTGGAAAACGAGCTCGGTCTTGACGTGCCGCTTGCCGGGCTGGCGAAAGATGAAAAGCACCGCACTTCCGAGCTTTTGGCCGGCGATCCGCCAGCGGTTGTGCCGCTTGACCGGCAAAGCCAGGAGTTTTATTTATTGCAGCGCATTCAAGACGAAGTGCACCGGTTTGCCGTCACATTCCACCGCCAGACGCGGCAAAAGACGATGCTCCACTCCGTGCTCGACGACATTCCCGGCGTCGGGGAGAAGCGGAAAAAGGCGCTGTTACACTATTTCGGATCAGTCAAAAAGATGAAAGAGGCGACCGTTGAGGAGCTGCAGCGGGCGAACATCCCGCGGGCGGTGGCGGAGAAAATTTACGAAAAGCTGCATCGGCATAACGGCTAAAAGGGCGCTCCCACTCCTAGGGACGCCCTTTGGTGCCTTTATCATCCTGCGCCGAGGCGTGGTTAACAGCCGGCCGTGGGGCGGTTGTTTCCAAAAATTTCCTCATCGAAGCGCTCGCGTAGGTGGGAGAGCGCTCAATCTCCTTACCCGAGAAGCTTTTGCTTTCACCGCAGAAAACTTGAGGAGATCAGTCGATGGTTTGTTTCCGATCCCACTTCACTAAAATGCGCGCCTTGCCGGTCTGCTTTGGCGGCAATTCGATCGCTTCAGTCACGAACCGTTTTTGCTGCTCAATTTGCTGGGCGAGAAACCCGGCTTCGAGCTGAAAGGTGCAGCTGTCGTATAGGGAAAGGCGTGCGGAGATAATCGGGCCGGACAACTCGATGTGCAGTTCATCTTTCCGCTCTTCGCCGGCCGACAGCGTCCCCCAACCGGCCCGCTCAAAAAAGGCGGTGATGGCTTCTAGGTCAGGAAGCGGATAGCGGCGTGCCAGCTGTTTGCCGGCCCAGTATAAAAGGGCGGCGGCATCCTTGCCGAGCAGCTCGGGAAGAAGAGAATGGCGGAGCAGCTCAGCGCTGAATGCAGAAAGTGTAATCGATTCAAATGTTTGATACTGTTTCTCTAACGGTGGCTGTTTCATCGTCTTCCCCTCTTTCTATCCATTTCCTCATTATAGCTGAACTGCCGACGGCGTGCACTCTCTTTCTTCGGGAGAGGTAAATATGAGAATGTTTGAACATTTTGTGTCGATGTTTTCTTGACGCTTGTACGATGTGGGAGTACAATGAATGTGACAAAGCGAATATGGAAATGGAAGGCGTTTCTATTTCCGTTCTGTAACGAGGAGCACACATTTTATTACTAGTCAAAGGGGGTTTACATATGGCAGGGAATCGCGAGTTTTACTACCGCCGGCTCCATTCGCTGCTCGGGGTTATTCCCGTTGGCATTTTTTTAGTGCAGCACTTGATCGTCAACCATTTTGCGACGCGTGGGCCGGAAGCGTTTAACCGGGCGGCTTCGTTTATGGAGCAATTGCCGTTTCGCATTCTCTTGGAAATTTTTATTATTTTTCTTCCATTGTTGTTCCACGCTGTATACGGCATTTATATTGCGTTTACAGCCAAATTCAACACCGGCCAGTACGGCTATTTCCGCAACTGGATGTTTATGCTTCAGCGGATCACAGGCATTATTACGTTGATTTTTGTCGTCTGGCACGTGTATGAAACACGGGTTCAAGCCGCATTTGGCGCTGAAGTGAACTACGATATGATGGCGAATATCGTCGATAACCCGTTTATGCTTTGGTTTTATATTGTCGGAATTTTGTCAACCGTATTTCACTTCGCCAACGGCTTATGGTCGTTCTTCGTCAGCTGGGGGTTAACCGTGTCTCCTCGTTCGCAGCAAGTGTTTACGTACATTACGATGATCATTTTTGTCGCGCTTTCGATTGTCGGTATTCGCGCTATTTTAGCTTTTGCGTAGGACAAGCCTTTCATTCAGGACGTTTCGAACATGAACCGCTGCGTTGGCTGGTGACGGATCGCGCTGCAGCCGTTCGCCGAACGATCGCTTGGTCGATGGGGCGAGCCGGCGGGGCAAACCGTGGACATTGAAGCAAAAGCAGCAATTTTCTAGGGAGTGAGTAGCCATGAAAAAAGGAAAAATCATCGTTGTAGGCGGCGGATTGGCCGGCTTGATGGCCACGATTAAAATCGCCGAAGCAGGAGTGCCTGTCGAGTTGTTTTCGCTCGTTCCGGTAAAGCGTTCTCACTCCGTCTGTGCCCAAGGCGGCATTAACGGAGCGGTCAATACGAAAGGGGAAGGCGACTCGCCGTGGGAACATTTTGACGATACCGTCTACGGCGGCGACTTTTTGGCCAACCAGCCTCCGGTCAAAGCGATGTGTGAGGCGGCGCCGGGGATCATTTACATGCTCGACCGGATGGGCGTCATGTTCAACCGCACGCCGGAAGGGTTGCTCGATTTCCGCCGTTTCGGGGGGACGCAGCATCACCGCACGGCTTACGCCGGGGCGACGACCGGCCAGCAAATTTTGTATGCGCTTGATGAACAAGTGCGCCGCCATGAAGTGGCCGGACTGGTGACGAAATATGAACATTGGGAATTTTTAGGCGTTGTTTTAGATGATGAGCAAATTTGCCGCGGCATCGTCGCGCAAGATTTGCGGTCTATGGAGATTAAAGCGTTTCCTGCCGATGCCGTCATTTTGGCGACCGGCGGGCCGGGGATCATTTTCGGAAAATCGACGAACTCGGTCATCAATACCGGTTCAGCGGCATCGATCGCTTATCAACAAGGCGTCTATTACGCAAACGGTGAGTTTATCCAAATCCATCCGACAGCGATCCCGGGTGATGACAAACTCCGGTTGATGAGCGAATCGGCCCGCGGGGAAGGCGGCCGTGTCTGGACGTACAAAGACGGAAAACCGTGGTACTTCCTTGAAGAAAAATATCCGGCTTACGGAAACTTAGTGCCGCGCGACATCGCCGCCCGGGAAATTTTCCATGTGTGCGTCGATTTGAAGCTCGGCATTAACGGTGAAAATATGGTGTATTTGGATCTTTCCCATAAAGATCCGAAAGAGTTGGACATCAAGCTTGGCGGCATTATTGAAATTTACGAGAAATTTATGGGTGAAGACCCTCGCAAAGTGCCGATGAAAGTGTTCCCGGCTGTCCACTACTCGATGGGCGGTTTATGGGTTGACTTCGATCAAATGACGAATATTCAAGGCCTGTTTGCCGCCGGTGAGTGCGATTATTCCATTCACGGCGCCAACCGTCTTGGGGCGAACTCGCTCTTGTCGGCGATTTACGGCGGGATGGTCGCCGGGCCGAATGCCGTCCGTTACATCCGCGGCCTCGAAAAATCGGCTGATGCGCTCCCGTCAACGTTGTTCGATCGCTACGTCAAACAGGAGCAAGAAAAATGGGACAACATTTTGGCGATGGACGGTACGGAAAATGCGTATGTGCTGCATAAAGAGCTCGGTGAATGGATGACGGCCAACGTGACGATCGTTCGCTACAACGACCGGTTGCGGAAGACAGATGAAAAAATTCAAGAGCTGATGGAACGGTATAACAACATTAGCGTCACGGATACGGCGAAATGGAGCAACCAGGGGGCAACATTTATCCGTCAGCTGTATAACATGTTGCAGCTCGCTCGTGTTATCACGCTTGGCGCTTACCATCGCAACGAGAGCCGCGGTGCGCACTACAAACCGGAGTTTCCGGAGCGCAATGACGAAGAGTGGCTGAAAACGACGATGGCCCGTTATACGCCAGACGGTCCGGCGTTCCATTACGAAGAGGTCGATGTCTCGTTGATTAAGCCGCGTAAACGCGACTACAGCAAAAAGAAAGAGGAAGTGAAGTAAGATGAGCGAGAACAAAACGGTTCGATTCATCATTACGCGCCAAGATCGTCCGGATTCTGCGCCATATGAAGAGGAGTTTGTCATCCCGTACCGCCCGAATATGAACGTCATTTCAGCGCTCATGGAAATTCGCCGCAATCCGGTCAATGCCAAAGGAGAAAAAACGACACCGGTTGTTTGGGAAATGAACTGTTTGGAAGAAGTGTGCGGGGCGTGTTCGATGGTTATTAACGGCAAGCCGCGCCAAGCGTGTGCGGCCTTGATCGACCAGCTTGAACAGCCGATCCGCCTCGAGCCCATGCGCACGTTCCCGGTCATCCGCGACTTGGCGATCGACCGAAGCCGGATGTTTGACGCCTTAAAACGAGTAAAAGCGTGGATCCCGATCGACGGAACGTACGATTTAGGTCCGGGGCCGCGCATGCCGGAGCGGAAACGGCAATGGGCATACGAGTTGTCAAAATGCATGACGTGCGGCGTTTGCCTTGAGGCGTGCCCAAACGT
Source organism: Geobacillus genomosp. 3 (assembly GCF_000445995.2). Classification (GTDB taxonomy): domain Bacteria; phylum Bacillota; class Bacilli; order Bacillales; family Anoxybacillaceae; genus Geobacillus. The sequence goes on along the minus strand of NC_022080.4, from coordinate 2,582,488 downwards.
TAACAGCAAGTCGAACTTTATCGGCCCGGCGCCGCTGTCGCAAGTCCGGCTGTTTAACGCCCATCCGACTGGGGCGATGCATAAAGCGGAACGGCTGCGGGCCATTATGGGCGACGGGGGATTGGCGAACTGTGGCAATTCGCAAAACTGCGTGCAATCATGTCCGAAAGGCATTCCGCTGACGACGTCAATCGCTGCATTAAACCGCGACACGACGATTCAAATGTTCCGCGATTTCTTCGGCAGCGACGAAGCATAACGATACTATATCGATCCCCTTCATGGACGGCCATGAAGGGGATTTATGTTCACCAAGACACCGGGCGACAACCGGCTGCCAGGCAGATGCCGCCTGTCGGCTGTTGTCCCGGCGGACGGGAAGTGTGAAGAAAGAAGACCCATTTTTCTATTAGATAAACAAATTTTCGTCACCGTCACCCTTGCTCTCACATACGATATGGTGAGGAAATACCCATCCGGCAGTTCGGGCCCATTGAGAGCAAGGAGGGTTACAACCGTTGAAGGATCAATCGTTTCAATCGAAGCCGCTGTTGACAAAAAGAGAAAAAGAAGTCTTCGAATTGCTCGTCCAAGACAAAACAACGAAAGAGATCGCCAAAGAGCTGTTCATCAGCGAGAAAACCGTTCGCAACCATATTTCGAACGCGATGCAAAAGCTTGGGGTTAAGGGGCGCTCGCAAGCTGTCATCGAATTGCTTCGAATGGGCGAACTTGAACTATAAACGATGCCGGCTTTCCCTTTTCGGATGGCCGGCTGTTATGTTCCCTTGCGGCCGGACGAGGCTTGATTGCCCGCCCGGCTTTCGTCTGTAGTGGAAGTGGCATTTTTGTATTGATTATGTCCCCGGGTGTTGTAAAATGAAAAATAGAATAAGTATTGGCACGAGCCGCCGCTTTAGGGCTAAGCCGCGAAAACGATCAAGGGGAGATTGTATGCCGTCTGCGATGAATGAAAAAACAGTTGCTGAGTTGGAAAAATTGCTTCGTTATATCGCCGCTAACTTAAAACAGCGCGGCCGCGAAATTTTAACGAATTACCCGATTACCCCCCCGCAATTTGTCGCCTTGCAATGGCTGCTTGAAGAAGGGGACTTGACGGTTGGCGAGTTATCGAACAAAATGTATTTGGCGTGCAGCACGACGACCGATTTGACTGACCGCATGGAACGGAACGGCCTTGTCAGCAGAATCCGCGACGAGCATGACCGCCGCGTCGTCCGCATCCATCTGTTGGAAAAAGGAGAACGCATCATCGAGGAGGTCATTGAAAAACGCCGGCGCGATTTGGCGAGAGTGCTAGAGAACTTTTCGGATGAGGAAATCGTCTTCTTGGAACGTTGTTTACGAAAATTGCATCAAGAAATGAACAAAGAATGAGGCGATCATTTGGAAAGAGCAATTGGTGTCATAGACTCAGGGGTTGGCGGCTTAACCGTCGCCAAAGAAATTATGCGGCAGCTGCCGAAGGAACGGATCATTTATCTCGGCGACACCGCCCGCTGCCCATATGGACCGCGTCCAGTGGAAGAAATCCGTCAGTTTACATGGCAAATGATTCAGTACTTGCAGCAATACCCGCTGAAAATGCTCGTTATCGCCTGCAACACGGCGACCGCTGTCGTGCTTGATGAGGTGCGGGCGATGCTTGACATTCCGGTGCTTGGTGTCGTCCATCCTGGCGCTCGCGCCGCTCTGAAGGCGACGAAAAGCGGGCATATCGGTGTGATCGGCACGGTCGGAACGGTCAGAAGCAAAGCGTATGAAAAAGCGCTCCAATCGATCAACTCGCACGTTCGTGTCGAAAGTTTAGCCTGTCCGAAATTCGTCCCGCTTGTCGAAAGCGGTGATTTTGAAGGGGAGAAGGCGGTGGCGATTGTCGCCGAATCGCTTGCTCCGCTGCGTCCGCGGCCGATCGATGTGCTCATTTTAGGATGCACACATTACCCGCTGTTGGCCCCGCTCATTCGGGCGTATATGGGGAAACAGGTGAAACTCATTTGCTCCGGCGATGAAACGGCCCGCGAAGTAAGCACGATTTTGCATCATAGCCACCTCCTTTACACGGGCAGACGCGAACCGGAGCACTTGTTTTTCACGACCGGATCAAAAGAACTGTTTGAAAAGATCTCAGGAAAATGGTTTGGCAAATCGATCGGCAAAGTGGAGACGATTCGCTTATGACCGAAAAAATCCTTTAGCGCTTGGACGCTAAAGGATTTTTTTATTCTATTTTGGCAACCGGCTCGTATACATAGTAGTACAAACTACGAGTAGGAGGGAACGTCAATGGGCAAACGGACGGCTCATAGATGGATGGCGCCGGTGCTCGCTTCGCTTTTGCTGCTTGGCGGCTGCGGTTTGTTTGGCAATGATGAGGCGGTGAAGGAGATCGACCCGCCGCAAGAAACGAGCTATGTCAAAGACGGCCAAGCGCTCCAGGAGGCAACGGGAGACAAACAGGGAGAAAAAGAGGAAGCGAAGGCTGCTGAGACGGTGAAGAGGGAATTATACTTAATTGACAAACATGGCTTCGTCGTGCCGCAAACGGTCGAGTTGCCAAAAACACAGGCGGTTGCCAAACAAGTGCTCGAATATTTGGTTGAGGACGGTCCGGTGTCAGAAATTTTGCCAAATGGCTTCCGCGCTGTTATTCCGGCAGGGACGACTGTGCTCGGGACGAAATTGGAGAAAGATGGGACGCTGATCGCCGATTTTTCGCCGGAATTTAAGCAATACAAACCGGAAGATGAAAAGCGGATTTTGCAAGCCATTACGTGGACATTGACTCAATTTGATAACATTAAACGCGTCAAAATCCGGATTAATGGCTATGACCAAGAAGTGATGCCGGTCAATAAAACACCGATTCAGGGTGGAGTCAGCCGTGCGGACGGCATCAATATCGAGGCAAGCGGCGTACCGGACATTACGAATACACACCCGGTCACCGTCTATTTTGTCGCCCAACAGGGGGATCACACATATTACGTGCCGGTGACAAGACGCGTCCCCAATAAAGAGAAGGACGATATCGCAGCGGCGATCCATGAACTCATTCAAGGGCCGGATCATGGCAGTGGACTTGTCGGCGTCTTTCAGCCGGATGCCAAACTTGTCGATGCCCCGAAATATGAAGACGGTAAAGTGACGCTCAACTTTAACGAAGGTATTTATGGCAGCAACAAGAAAAACGTCATTTCCGATGTTGTGCTAAATTCGCTTGTGTTGTCGCTCACCGAACAAAACGGGGTGGAAAGTGTGGCGATCACCGTCAACGGCAAAGCGGATCTCGTTACCGAAGACGGTAAGCCGCTCACAAAACCGGTCACTCGGCCGCAAAACGTCAATACCGGGACATTTTAGCCGTTTGGCGCCGGCAGCTGGAAACGAAGAAACGGTTATGGTATAACAAAGAGGTGGAAACGTCTTCCGCCTCTTTGTTTTTGATTAAAAACCGTAGGACGCACGGAGATGGCTTGGCGGACAGCGTGCCGTGGGGCGGAGGTTCCTGCGAATCTCCCACCTCTAAGCGCACGTGTAGGTGGGAGGGCGTTCAATAAAGCGGTGGGAAGCTTGCGATAGACGTAGGAAAGAAATGTTCTACACCGCCTGGATTCGCTAAAAAAGGGCCGACCGACACCGGACGGCCAGGCGGGAGCCACCTAAGGAGGAAAAAGGAGCATTCCCGTTAGGAGCTTTTCCGGGGACTTGATCAAAAAAAGCCCTCTTGGTATGATGCAGGGGTGCCAAACAATACCTACCATCATGCCAAGGAGGACTTCAGATGAATTGTACACAAAATCAGAAAATCAATCAAGTCACGGAACACACATTGGTCGTGGGCATCGATATCGCGAAACGAACCCACTACGCCTGCTTCGTGGATGACCGGGGGCGCGTGCTTCGCAAGTCGTTCCCGATCTTCCAGTCGAAAGAGGGGTTTCAACAGCTGTATGAAGCGATTCAGGAGGGGAGGAAAGCGTTCGGGAAGTCACAGGTGATCGTCGCTGTGGAGCCGACCGGGCACTACTGGTTGAACCTGGCCTACTTCCTCGAAGAAAACGGGATCCCGCTGGTCATGGTCAACCCGGCGCATGTGTGCCGGTCGAAAGAACTCGATGACAACCTGCCGACGAAACACGACGCCAAAGACGCCCTGGTCATCGCCAGGCTGGCGAAAGACGGGCGATTCCTCGTCCCCCGGCTGCTGCACGAGATCGAAGCGGATTTGCGCGTCGGGAGCACGCTCAAAGAGAAGCTCCGGAAGGAACAGGCGGCGGTGAAAAACGCGATCATCCGTTGGACGGATCGGTATTTTCCAGAGTTTTGGACCGTGTTTCGCGACCTGGGGAAAACAGCGCTGGCGGTGCTGGAGTGGACGCCGCTTCCGGCCGATATGGCGGGTCGGACCGCCGAGGAGCTTCTGGAGGCGTACCGGCAAAGCGAAGGGCTGAAATGCCCGCAGAAAGCGAAAATTCAGGCGTTGATCGACGCCGCGAAGGGCTCGATTGGGGTGACGGAAGGGACGACGATGGCCCGGTTTGAGATCGCCGCGCTCGTCCGCCAATACCGCCAGTTCGAGGCCGAAATCGCAGCGTTGGACGCCGAGTTGAAGGCATTGGTTCAAACAACGATGGAGTATCAATGGCTGAAAACGGTCGACGGGTTGGGAGATGCCACGATCATCGATCTGCTGGCGGAGATCGGCAGTTTTGCCCACTATCGGGACCCGCGTCAATTGGTGAAGTTGGCGGGCCTGACGCTCAAGGAGAACTCCTCCGGCCAGCGCAAAGGGCAAAAGCACATCTCGAAGCGGGGACGGAAACGGCTGCGATCGGTGCTGTTTCGGGCGGTGATTCCGCTGATCCGGCACAATGAGGCGTTTCGCGAGCTGCATGAGTACTATACGACCCGGCCCGTCAACCCGCTGACCGGAAAGCAGTCCATCGTCGCGTTATGCCGAAAGCTGTTGAATGTGCTGTTTGCGATTTGCACGAAGAAACAAGCGTTTGACGCGGAGCGAATGAGGCAGGACGTCTTGTCCCATGTTCCACACCGGGCGGCCTAAGGCCTCCCCCCACGAACGGAAGAAGTGTTGGACAACAGGATGACACCGGAGAAGCTGGCGTGATCTCATCCATTCGACCTCGAGTCCCGAAAGGAGCTTGGCCGGCCTCCGCCTGATGACGAGACCGAACGAGGGAATGTTGGCGCAAAGACGCCCGGAGACATGGGAGGGTTCGTCCTCATCAGCGATGCGGAGATCCAAGGGTGCATCGAATACACTTCCTCCCACGTCAGGAAAATGGATCCAGGCGTGGCCGCGAAGCGCACCCTAGGTCTGTAAGATATCCACAAAACTGAAAAAGGATGTAAGGGATTTTGTCGAAAAATATTTTTTCGGCACCCCTGAGAGGCCGAAAAGCCTTGATATATCAACATTTCTAGAGGGAGGATTGCCGATGAGAACGGACGGACGAAAGAACCGCGAGCTGCGCCCTGTACATATACAACCGCATTACATGAAACATGCCGAAGGGTCGGTGCTGATTGAAATCGGCGACACGAAAGTGATTTGCACGGCGACGGTCGAAGAGAAAGTGCCGCCGTTTATGCGCGGCGGCGGGAAAGGATGGATTACGGCTGAATATGGGATGCTGCCGCGGGCGACAGAACAGCGGAATGCGAGGGAAGCGAGCAAAGGGAAAGTGTCAGGGAGGACGATGGAAATTCAGCGCCTGATCGGCCGGTCGCTCCGTTCGGTCGTTGAGCTGGAACAGTTGGGTGAGCGGACCGTCTGGCTTGACTGTGACGTCATTCAGGCGGACGGAGGGACGCGGACAGCGTCGATTACCGGCGCGTATGTAGCGCTAGTGCTGGCGCTCTCGAAGCTCGTTGAGGAAGGGAAGCTTCAGTCGCTTCCGGTTCGCGATTTTCTCGCTGCTACGTCAGTCGGCATCGATCCCGAACACGGGATCATCCTTGATTTGAATTACAGCGAGGACACGCGGGCCAAAGTTGACATGAACGTCGTCATGACCGGGGCCGGCCAGTTTGTCGAAATTCAAGGCACCGGGGAAGAGGCGACTTTTTCCCGCGCCGAGCTGGACGAGTTGCTCGGGGCGGCGCAAACCGGCATTGAACAGCTCATCGCCATTCAGCGCCGCGTATTAGGCGAGAAGGCGGCCCACATCGGGGCGAAGTGGGAAACAGAACGGGAGGGGAAGGCAGAGTGAAGGAAATCGTCATTGCCACAAAAAATGCCGGCAAAGTGCGCGAGTTTGCCGCCTTGTTTGCGAAGCGGGGCATCGACGTGAAATCGTTGCTTGATTTTCCGGACGTTCCGGATGTTGAAGAAACAGGGAGCACATTTGCCGAAAACGCCAAACTAAAGGCGGAAGCGGTGTCTGACCGCTTGCAGCGGCCGGTCATCGCCGACGATTCCGGGTTGGCGGTCGATGCGCTCGGCGGCCGGCCGGGTGTCTATTCAGCCCGCTATGCCGGCGAAGACAAAAACGACGCGCGCAACATCGAAAAACTGCTTTGTGAGTTGGAAGGTGTGCCGATGGAAAAACGCACCGCCCGCTTTCATTGCGCGTTGGCGGTCGCCATTCCCGGGCGGCTGACCGCCGTTGTCGAAGCGACGTGCGACGGCTATATCGCTGAAGAGCCGCGCGGGGAGGGCGGTTTCGGATATGATCCCGTCTTTTATCTTCCGGAGAAGGGGAAGACGATGGCTGAACTCACTCCGGAAGAGAAAAATGCCATCAGCCACCGGGCGAAGGCGTTGGCGCGGTTGAATGAGCAATGGGACGAGATCATGGGCGAAACGAGGCGGGCGGAATGAAAGCGGTCATTGTGAGTGACAGCCATGGGCTTACGGATGAACTGGCGCAAATTGTCATGCGCCATCGCCATGAAGTGAACTTGTTCATTCATTGCGGCGATTCCGAACTGCCGGCTGAGGCGGATGCGATCGCCCCATTTGCGGTCGTGCGCGGCAATTGCGATTGGACAGCGGCGTTTCCCGATGAGCGGATCGAGGAGGCGGACGGCGTCCGCCTCTTTGTCACCCACGGCCACTTATACGGGGTGAAGACGTCGCTTTTACGGTTATACTATCGGGCGAAAGAAGCGGGGGCCAATATCGTTTGCTTCGGCCACTCCCACTTGGCTGGCGCCGAGCAAATCGATGATGTGTTGTTCATTAATCCCGGCAGCATCGCCCTGCCGCGCGGAAGAAAAGAAAAAACATATGCGGTGTTAGAAATGGACAGAGGGCGGACCTTCATCCAATTTTGCGATATCGGGGGGCGCCCTATTCCCGGTCTTGAAAAAACGTTTTCTATCTAAAGCGGACGCCTGTCCGCTTTTTTCATTATCCGGGCGTCTTCACCTTGAAGGATTGAAACTATTTGAACCGTTTCTCTCCTCTCCCCTTCTGTTGTTGGCGGGAAAGAAAAAATTTTTTCATAATCGACAAATCCTTGATTCTATCACATTGTAAGCGTATACAAATAGTTGGACCAATCGAAATTTTCAAAAAACGTTATTGACGGCGGGGAGGTTTAGGATTATTATAATTTTCAAACAAGAGAAACGACTCAAACACATCATCGAGCCGTTCGAAGCAACTGTTGACTGATCAAGGAAGAGGGGAACCGAAGTGGGCGAACAATGGATCTTTTTAAACGGAGAACTTGTAACGAAGGAAAACGCAAAAATATCAGTTTATGATCACGGATTTTTGTATGGGGACGGCGTGTTTGAAGGGATTCGCGTTTACAGCGGCAATGTTTTTCGTCTCGAAGAGCATATAGATCGGCTGTACAATTCAGCTAAATCTATTTTGCTGGACATTCCGTATACGAAGGACGAAATGATCGGCTACTTGCTCGAAACTGTCCGCCGCAACGGCTATCAAGATGCGTACATTCGCCTTGTCGTTTCGCGTGGGGTTGGCGATTTGGGGCTCGACCCGTATAAATGCAAAACGCCGCAAATCGTCATTATCGTTGAGCCGTTGGCACTCTTCCCGAAACATTTATATGAAACGGGCATTGAAGTGGTGACAGTAGCAACGCGCCGCAACCGCTCCGATGTGTTGAGTCCGAAAGTCAAATCGCTCAACTATTTAAACAACATTCTTGTAAAAATTGAAGCCCATCTGGCCAACGTGAGCGAAGCGCTCATTTTGAATGACCAAGGATATGTGGCCGAAGGCTCTGGAGATAACGTCTTTATCGTGAAGGATGACGTCATTTACACGCCGCCGGGGTATGTCGGGGCGCTTGAAGGCATTACGCGCCAGGCGATTATAGAAATTGCGACTGAACTCGGCTATACGGTGAAGGAGGAGCCGTTTACCCGCCATGATGTATATGTTGCGGACGAGGTGTTTTTAACCGGGACGGCAGCCGAAGTCATTTCCGTCATTAAAGTTGACGGCCGGACGATCGGCGACGGAACCCCTGGTCCGCATACGAAGCGGCTTCTGGAAGAATTCCGCCGCCGCGTTGTAGCGGAAGGCGTGAAAGTATATCCGACCAACGCCAATGTCGGTTGAGCTGCAACGATAATTGCATAGGGAAAAAGCGTTGACGAGGATAAGTAGTCAGCGGGGCCAACATCCACAGAGAGCCGGGAGAGCTGGGAACCGGTGATGTTGCCGCTTGATGAACTCACCTCCGAGCGCCAGCCTGAACGCCAAACGGCTAGTAGGGTTGGACGGGTGGAGATGCGCGCTTCACCCGTTACGAAAACGAGCGGCTGGCTTTGGCTGGTTGCTCCTAAGGCGGCCGTGATGGCCGTGAAGAAGGGTGGTACCGCGGAAAGGAAACCTTTTCGCCCCTTTGGCTGGAAGGACCAGTCATTGTGGGTGGAAAGGTTTTTTATATGGATCACAACCAACGGGGAGGATCGACGATGGCAAAGATGAAAGTGGAGGAACAAGCGAAGACGAAGGCGAGAATGAGCGGGTCGCTGATGCTGATTGAAGCGCTCAAGGCGGAGCAGGTCGAAGTCATTTTCGGCTATCCGGGCGGGGCGGTGCTGCCGCTTTACGACGAGCTGTATAAAGCCGGTGTGTTTCACGTGTTAACGCGTCATGAGCAAGGAGCCATCCATGCGGCGGAAGGGTACGCGCGCATTTCCGGGAAACCCGGGGTTGTCATCGCCACCTCCGGCCCGGGAGCAACAAACATCGTTACCGGGTTGACGGACGCCATGATGGATTCGCTGCCGCTCGTCGTCTTTACCGGGCAAGTGGCGACGAGCGTCATCGGTTCGGACGCGTTCCAAGAGGCGGACGTCGTCGGGATCACGATGCCGATCACGAAGCATAACTACCAAGTGCGCGACATCAGTGAGCTGCCGAAAATTATTAAAGAAGCGTTTCATATTGCGACGACCGGGCGGCCAGGTCCGGTATTGATCGACATTCCAAAAGATGTCACGACGGCCGAAGGGGAATTCGATTACGACCAAGATGTCCACCTGCCCGGCTACCAGCCGACGACACAGCCGAATCATTGGCAAATCCGCCGGCTCGTCGAGGCGGTCAGCCAGTCGAAGCGGCCGGTCATTTTAGCCGGCGCCGGCATCTTGCACGCCAATGCGGCCAGTGAATTGCGGCAATACGCCGAGCAGCAAAACATTCCGGTCGTCCATACGCTCCTTGGCCTTGGTGGGTTCCCGGCCGACCACCCGCTTTTCCTCGGCATGGCCGGCATGCACGGCACGTACACGGCGAATATGGCGCTGTATGAGTGCGACTTGCTGATTAACATCGGCGCCCGCTTTGATGACCGGGTCACCGGCAACTTGAAATATTTTGCGCCAAAGGCGACGGTCGCCCATATTGATATCGATCCGGCGGAAATTGGAAAAAATGTACCGACGAAAATCCCGATCGTCAGCGATGCGAAGGCGGCCTTGCAAGAACTGATCGACCAGCAAGGCAAACCGGCCGACAACGCGGCATGGCTCGCGCAGCTTGATGAGTGGAAGCGGCGCTTCCCGCTTCATTACGAACCGGAAGCCGGCACCATCAAACCGCAAAAGTTGGTCGAAATGATTTACGAATTAACGAATGGTGAGGCGATCGTCACGACCGATGTCGGCCAACATCAAATGTGGGCGGCGCAATATTACAAGTTTAACCGACCGAATCGCTGGGTCACCTCCGGAGGGCTTGGCACGATGGGATTCGGACTGCCGGCAGCGATCGGCGCTCAGCTGGCGGATCGGAGCGCGACTGTCGTTTCGATCGTCGGTGACGGCGGCTTCCAAATGACATTCCAAGAGCTGTCGGTCATCCAAGAGTTAGGTCTGCCGATCAAAGTCGTTATCGTCAACAACCAGGCGCTTGGCATGGTGCGGCAATGGCAGGAACTGTTTTATGACAAACGATACTCCCACTCGCTCATTCCGAACCAACCGGATTTCGTGAAATTAGCGGAAGCGTACGGCATGCCAGGGCTGCGGGCGACAACGGAAGCGGAAGCTGCTGAAGTATTAAAACAAGCGTTTGCCATCGATGGTCCGGTGCTGCTTGACTTCCATGTCCGCGCCGACGAAAACGTCTATCCGATGGTGGCGCCCGGAAAAGGGCTTCATGAAATGGTGGGGGTGAAAGCATGCGAAGAATTATCACAATGACCGTCAACAACCGTCCAGGCGTGTTAAATCGCATCACCGGACTGTTTACGAAGCGGCATTACAACATTGAAAGTATAACTGTCGGCCATACGGAAATCGACGGGGTATCGCGGATGACGTTCGTCGTCAATGTTGATGATGAACGGATCGCCGAACAAATTATTAAGCAGTTGAACAAGCAAATCGATGTGCTGAAGGTCAATGATATTACCGATCAGGCCATCGTCGCCCGCGAGCTGGCGCTCGTGAAAGTGGCGGCAGCTCCGGCGGTTCGTCAAGAAATTTATACGCTCATCGAACCGTTCCGCGCCTCGATCGTCGACGTGAGCAAAGACAGCCTTGTCATTCAAGTCACCGGCGAGCCGGAAAAAGTCGAAGCATTGATTGAGCTGCTGCGCCCGTACGGCATTAAAGAAGTAGCGCGCACCGGAACGACCGCGTTTACCCGCGGGGCGCAAAAGGCGGCAGCCAGCCAGAAGACGGCGTTTATCATTTAACAATACTTACACTACGTGACAAAGGAGAGGGTAATCATGGCAAAAGTATACTATAACGGAGATGCAAACGAACAATATTTGCAAGGAAAAACGGTCGCGATCATCGGTTACGGTTCACAAGGCCATGCCCATGCGCAAAACTTGCGCGACAGCGGCGTCCGTGTCATCGTCGGATTGCGGAAGGGGAAATCGTGGGAACAGGCGGAACAAGACGGCTTTGACGTCTACCCGGTTCGCGAAGCGGCGAAACAGGCGGATATTGTGATGGTGCTGCTGCCGGATGAAAAGCAGCCGGCGGTTTACAAAGAAGAAATCGAACCGGAACTCGAGCCGGGCAATGCGCTTGTATTTGCCCACGGATTTAACATTCATTTCAGCCAAATTGTTCCGCCGGAGCATGTGGATGTCTTTTTAGTTGCCCCAAAAGGACCGGGCCATCTTGTGCGGCGCACGTACGCGGAAGGAGCCGGAGTACCCGCGCTCATCGCTGTCTACCAAGATGTGACCGGGCACGCGAAAGAAACAGCGCTCGCCTACGCGAAAGCGATTGGCTCCGCGCGGGCAGGGGTGCTTGAGACGACGTTCAAGGAAGAAACGGAAACCGACTTGTTTGGCGAACAGGCGGTGCTTTGCGGCGGGCTGACAGCGCTCATTAAAGCCGGGTTTGAAACGCTCGTCGAAGCCGGGTATCAGCCGGAAGTCGCGTATTTTGAATGTTTGCATGAAATGAAGCTGATCGTCGATCTCCTTTACGAAGGCGGCTTGTCGTGGATGCGCTACTCGATTTCCGATACGGCGCAATGGGGCGACTTTATTTCCGGCCCGCGCGTCGTTAACGACGCTGTGAAAGCGGAAATGAAAAACATTTTGCATGACATTCAGACTGGGAAGTTTGCAAAAGGCTGGATTTTGGAAAACCAAGCGAACCGTCCAGAATTTAACGCCATTAACCGGCGTGAGAACGAACATTTGATTGAAGTCGTCGGACGCGAATTGCGGAGCATGATGCCGTTTGTGAAGGCAAAACAAAACGAGGCGGTGGTGCCAGGTGCGAAAAATTAAGTTTTTTGACACAACGTTACGTGACGGGGAACAGTCGGCTGGTGTGAACCTGAACTTGCAAGAAAAGTTGGAGATCGCCCGCCAGCTCGAGCGGCTGCAAGTCGACATTATCGAGGCGGGCTTCCCCGCCTCGTCAAAGGGCGACTTTGAAGCGGTCAAACAAATCGCCGAAACGATAAGAACATGTTCGGTCACCGGGCTGTCACGCTCGGTGAAGGGGGATATTGATGCTGCATGGGAGGCGTTAAAAGGCGGCGCTGAACCCCGGCTCCATTTGTTTATCGCTACATCGCCGATCCATATGGTGCATAAGCTGCGGATGACGCCGGAGCAGGTGATTGAAGCGGCGACCGAAGCGGTGAAATACGCGAAACGTTTCTTCCCGATCGTCCAATGGTCCGCGGAAGATGCTTGCCGGAGCGAGCTGCCGTTTTTGGCGAAAATCGTCACTGAAGTGATCAAAGCTGGCGCTTCAGTGATCAACATTCCAGATACGGTCGGCTATATTACACCAAAAGAGTATGGCGACATTTTCCTCTATTTACGCAACAATGTTCCGAATATTGAAAATGTTTCCCTTTCCGCCCATTGCCATGACGACTTAGGCATGGCGGTCGTCAACTCGCTGTCAGCCATTGAGCACGGGGCAACACAAGTCGAATGCACAATCAACGGCATCGGCGAGCGAGCCGGCAATGCGGCGCTCGAGGAAATCGCTGTCGCCCTTCATATCCGCAAAGACTACTATCAAGTGGAAACGCGTCTGAATCTGCAAGAAATTAAGCGCACGAGCAGTCTAGTCAGCAAGCTGACCGGCATGGTCGTTCCGCCGAATAAAGCGGTCGTCGGCAAAAACGCCTTTGCCCATGAATCAGGCATTCACCAAGATGGTGTTTTAAAAGAAAAAACGACGTACGAAATCATTTCGCCAGAGCTCGTCGGTGTGGCGTCGAACTCGATGGTGCTCGGCAAACATTCCGGGCGCCACGCGCTTCGCAATCGGGTTGAAGAGCTTGGCTACGCGCTTTCGGAAGAGGAAATCAACCAACTGTTCATCCGCTTTAAAGAGTTGGCGGATAAGAAAAAAGATGTTACGGATGATGATTTGATCGCCTTAATTTTCGAGGAGAAGTTCGATCACTTTAAAGATTTTTACCAATTGTCGTCGATCCAAGTGCAATACGGGACAAATCAAATCCCGACAGCGGTCGTCGTTTTAAAAGACGGAAAAGGACGCGACATTCAAGAGGCGGCGACCGGAGCCGGCAGTGTCGAGGCGCTGTACAATACGCTTGAGCGCTGTTTCCAAACAGCGGTGACGCTGCTCGATTACCGGATCGAATCGGTAGGGGGCGGCCGCGATGCGTTAGCACAAGTGTTTGTGAAAGTGCGCGTGCGCGATGTGGAAACAAGCGGGCGCGGCACGGCGCAAGATGTGTTGGAAGCATCGGCGAAAGCGTACATTAATGCGATGAACCGCATGTTTATGATCGAAGCGATGCGTGCCGAAAACGAAAAAGTGGCAACACCATAAAACGGAGGGATTCAATATGGGAAACTATCGGATTGCCGTCTTGCCAGGGGATGGCATCGGTAAAGAAGTGACGTCCGGAGCGGTGGAAGTATTAAAAGCGGTCGGAACCCGGTTTGGCCACGAGTTTACATTCCAATACGGGTTGATTGGCGGAGCGGCGATCGATGAAGCAGGGACGCCGCTCCCTGATGAAACGCTTCGTCTTTGCGAACAAAGCGACGCCGTCTTGCTCGGGGCGGTCGGCGGTCCGAAGTGGGATCAAAATCCTCCGCACTTGCGCCCGGAGAAAGGGCTGCTTGCCATCCGCCAACAGCTTAAGTTGTACGCAAACTTGCGGCCGGTCGTTTGCCATGACAGCTTGGCCGTGTCCTCGCCGCTTAAGCCGGATGTCATCCGCGGCGTCGATTTCATCATTGTCCGCGAGTTGACGGGCGGCATTTACTTTGGTCAACCGAGCGGCCGCGTCGTCGAAAACGGGGAAGAAAAAGCGATTGACACACTCTTATATAAAAAGGAAGAGATCGAACGGATCGTGCGCATGGCGTTTATGCTCGCGCGCGGGCGGAAGAAAAAGGTGACATCGGTTGACAAGGCGAACGTGCTCTCCTCAAGCCGTTTATGGCGGGAAGTGGCCGAAGAGGTCGCCAAACAATTCCCGGACGTAGAGCTCGAGCATATGCTTGTCGATAATGCGGCGATGCAGCTCATCCGCGCGCCGAAACAGTTTGATATCGTTGTGACGGAAAACATGTTTGGCGATATTTTGAGCGATGAGGCGTCAATGCTGTCCGGTTCGCTCGGGATGCTGCCGTCGGCGAGCTTATCCGTCTCGGGGCCGAGCTTGTATGAGCCGGTGCACGGTTCGGCGCCTGATATCGCCGGCATGCGCAAGGCGAATCCGATTGCCGCGATTTTGTCAGCCGCTATGATGCTTCGCCTGTCGTTCGGGCTCACCGCTGAGGCGGAAGTGATCGAGCATGCGGTGCAGCAGGCGCTCACCGCGGGCTTGCGCACAGCTGATCTAGCGCAAGGCAGCGGGCGCATTGTCTCGACAGATGAAATGGTCGAGGAAATCAAAAACGCAGTGCTGGACTATACCGAGATCGCGCAAATTATGACCGTTTATGCATGAGACGTGCGAGGTGAAGGCCATGAAACCAAAAACGATTATCGAGAAAATATGGGAAAATCATGTCGTCTACCGCGAGGAAGGCAAACCGGATTTGCTGTACATCGATTTGCACTTAGTGCATGAAGTCACTTCCCCGCAGGCGTTTGAGGGGCTGCGCCAAAACGGTCGCAAAGTGCGACGCCCGGACTTGACGTTTGCAACGATGGACCATAACGTGCCGACCGTCAACCGGTTTGTCATCACCGATGAGGTGGCGCGCAACCAAATTGCGGCGCTAGAGCGCAACTGTCGCGAGTTTGGCGTCCCGCTCGCCGATTTGCATAGTGAAGAGCAGGGGATTGTGCACGTGATCGGCCCGGAGCTCGGTTTAACCCAGCCGGGCAAAACGATCGTCTGTGGCGACAGCCATACATCGACACACGGAGCATTTGGCGCCTTGGCATTCGGCATCGGCACCAGCGAAGTCGAGCACGTGTTGGCGACCCAAACGCTTTGGCAGCATAAGCCGAAAACGCTGCAAATCCGCATTAACGGCCAACTTGGCGACGGAGTGACGGCAAAAGACGTTATTTTGGCCATCATCGGCCGTTACGGTGTCGGCGTCGGCACCGGCTATATTATCGAGTTTACCGGCGAGGCGATCCGCCGTATGTCGATGGAAGAGCGGATGACGATTTGCAACATGTCGATTGAAGCCGGAGCGCGCGCCGGTCTCATCAGTCCTGATGAAACGACATTTGCCTATTTGCGCGGCCGCAAATATGCGCCAAAAGGGGAGGAATTCGAGCAGGCGGTCGAACGGTGGCGGGCGCTCGCCAGCGATGAGGGAGCCGAGTATGACAAAACGATCGAAATCGACGCCTCGACCATTGCCCCGATGGTAACGTGGGGCACGAACCCGGCGATGAGCACATCGGTTGACGGGACGGTGCCCGGCCCGGAACAATTTGCAAGCGAAACAGAGCGAAACGCGGTGCGCCGAGCTTTGGAATACATGGGGCTCGAGCCAGGCACACCGATTACGGAAATTCCGGTGCAGCACGTGTTTATCGGCTCTTGTACGAACTCACGCATCAGCGATTTGCGCCAGGCGGCGAACATTATCAAAGGAAAAAAAGTGGCTCCCGGCGTGCGTGCGCTCGTTGTGCCCGGGTCGCAGCAAGTGAAAAAGCAAGCGGAGGAAGAGGGGCTCGCGCAAATTTTCATCGATGCCGGCTTTGAGTGGCGCGATGCCGGCTGCAGCGCCTGTTTAGGCATGAATCCGGACATCATTCCGGAAGGGGAGCATTGCGCTTCCACGTCGAACCGCAACTTTGAAGGGCGGCAAGGAAAAGGGGCGCGCACGCATCTCGTCAGCCCGGCGATGGCCGCCGCTGCCGCCATTTACGGCCGCTTTGTCGACGTGCGGCAGCTTGAGGCTGAGCCGGCCCGATGACGGACGGTTCTGGAAGTGGCTGCATCACGTTTTGAGGATATCCGCTTTTGGAACGGTGACTCATACATCTGACGGAAGGGGAGAGACGATGAAGCCGTTTACGATTCACCGCGGGAAAACCGCCGGCATCGACCGAGCGAATATCGATACCGACCAAATCATCCCAAAACAGTTTCTAAAACGGATCGAGCGCACCGGATTCGGCCAGTTTCTATTTTATGATTGGCGGTATTTGAGCGACGGTACGCCGAACCCGGAGTTTGAGCTGAACCGTCCGGAAAATGAAGGGGCAACAATTCTTGTCGCCGGCGAAAATTTTGGCTGCGGCTCGTCGCGCGAGCACGCGCCGTGGGCGCTTCAAGATTACGGATTTCGCGCGATCATCGCCCCGTCATTTGCCGATATTTTTTACAATAACTGCTTAAAGAATGGGCTGCTGCCGATCCGGCTTGATCAGGAAGATGTCCGCTATCTATTGCGCCAAAGCGAGCGCGCCGACTATGAGCTGACTGTGTCGCTTGAAGAGCAGCGCGTGTTTGATGACGAAGGGTTTTCGCGCCCGTTTGACATTGACCCGTACCGAAAACAGCTGCTCTTAAAAGGATGGGACGAGATTGATTTAACGTTTGTATACGAACCACATATTGCCGCCTATGAGCAAAAACATTGTCCGCGGCCGTAAGCGCTCTGCGTTTGGCGCGTCAATGCAACGCGAATGGAGGGTGTCCCAAAAGCGACGGGACACCCTTTTTTATCATCCTGAACCGGGAAGCGTCCGCTTCCATGTGTGAGCGTCAGTGGGGAATATCGCTCCGTACATGCGCTACTCGCTTTCGTCCGGCTATATCTTGTCCCTTTCTTAGAGGCAGACGACTTTTTGGACCAGTTCTGGTTCTTTCCTTGGCTGTGAGAGCATGGGCGTGCCGTCATCATTTTGTCCCGGTGTGCAACAACGCACAGCTTGTTTCACTGGAGAAAACTTGCTACACTTGTGGTAAATGCAAATGGGAGCAGGCGAAGATGGGAAACGGAAAAAAAGGAAAAATCATTATGTTTCCGCAAACGAAAGAACGGTTGATCGAAGAGGCGTTCGCGGCGCTCGAAGCAAAGCAGTACAAGGAAGCGCTCCGTTTTTTGCGCGCCGCCGAACAGCTTGGCGATGGCAGTTTTCCGATCCGGCTCGGGCTTGCGGTTTGCTGCTACGAACTCGGGGAATACGATGAGGCACAATGGCGTCTGGCCGCGTTGCTTAACGAACAGCCGAACAACAGCGAACTGCTGCAAATGTATGTTGCCCTGCTGTTGCAAACAAACCGATACCGCGAAGCGGAAACATTGATCCGCTCCGCCTTGCGCCGCCAGACGTTGCCGGTTTCGCTGCGCGAACAGCTTCGCCAGCTGCTCCGGTTCAGCGAAAAAATGAATGCCCGCCCATTGCCGCCCGCCGAACGGAAGCGGGTGAAACGATTGCTTGAATCGGAGGATATCGCCGAGCACATGCAGCTTATTAAACAATTGGAAAAGGAAGACATCGCCCCGGTACTGTCGTTGCTTAAGCAATATTTAAGTGAACCGAAAAAAAGCCCGATGGCGAAAACGATGCTGCTTCGGCTTTTGACGGTAAAACAGATCGACGAGGCGGTGACGGTCGAGAAGTTTGGCCGTCTCATCGATGTCGTCCCCTCCGCCTTGAACGAACAGGCGGAAACGGAATTCGCTTCAACGCTGCTCCGCCTGCTTGAACAGCGGCTCACTGCTGAAAGCCCAAGCTTATATGAAACCGCGTCGGAAATTTGGCTTCGCTATGCGTACATCTTGTATCCGTTCCCGCCGGAACCGGCCGATGCTGACCTATGGCTTGCCGCCCTCCATTGGATGGCGAGCCGCTTTCAAGGGATGGATGCTGATATGGACACATTGGCCGCCCGCTACGGCGTAGCGGCGGCGGAGATGGCGAAGCTTTGCAAAAAGCTGCACGAAATAGAGAAACTTTCCTACCTCTAATGGATGGTTCTATATTGAAACATGGCTTTTGTATGTTATAATATAATGGCTGTGCTATGTATCTGTTTTCGCATACTTGGCTACATAATATGGACATAATAACAGGATAATGGACAAGCAGACTGCGCCATGATCCGAGCAATGATTTTAGGTGGAGGGAACAGTATGTCAGTCAAATGGGAAAAGCTTGAAGGAAACGAAGGGGTATTGACCGTTGAGGTCGATGCAGAACAGGTGAACAAAGGCTTGGACGCCGCGTTCAAAAAAGTGGTGAAAAACGTCACGCTTCCGGGCTTCCGTAAAGGGAAAGTGCCGCGTGTCTTGTTTGAAAAACGGTTTGGCGTTGAAGCGCTCTACCAAGACGCGCTCGATATTTTGCTGCCGGAAGCGTATGCGAAAGCGGTTGAAGAAGCAGGCATTGAACCGGTATCGATGCCGGAAATCGACATTGAGCAAATGGAAAAAGGGAAAAGCTTAATTTTTAAAGCGAAAGTGACCGTGAAACCGGAAGTAAAGCTCGGCCAATACAAAGGGCTTGAAGTCGAAAAAATGGATGCGACGGTGACGGACGAAGATGTCGAAAATGAGCTGAAGCGCCTGCAAGAAAACTATGCCGAACTGGTCGTCAAAGAAGACGGGACAGTAGAAAACGGCGATACGGCTGTCATTGACTTTGAAGGGTTTGTCGACGGCGAACCGTTTGAAGGCGGCAAAGCGGAAAACTATTCGCTCGAAATCGGCTCCGGGACGTTCATTCCTGGATTTGAAGAGCAGCTTGTCGGCATGAAAGCGGGCGAAGAAAAAGAAATTGAAGTCACCTTCCCGGAAGAGTACCATGCGGAACAACTCGCTGGCAAACCGGCGATGTTCAAGGTGAAAGTGCACGAAGTGAAAGCGAAACAACTGCCGGCGCTTGACGATGAATTTGCGAAAGACGTCGATGAAGAGGTCGAAACGCTTGACGAATTGAAGGCGAAAATTCGCGCCCGCCTGGAAGAAGCGAAAAAGAACGAGGCGGAAGCGGCGGTGCGCAACGCGGTCGTCGAGAAAGCAGCGGCCAACGCGGAAATTGACATTCCGGCTGTCATGGTACAAAACGAGACCGACCGGATGCTTCGCGAATTTGACCAGCGCCTGCAAATGCAAGGGCTGAACTTGCAGCTGTATTACCAGTTTTCCGGCCAAGACGAAGCGGCGCTGCGCGAGCAAATGAAAGAAGACGCCGAAAAACGGGTTCGCGCGGCTCTGACGCTTGAAGCGATCGCCGAAGCGGAAAACATCGACGTGACGGACGAAGAAGTGAACGAAGAGCTCGAAAAAATGGCGGCAGCCTACAACTTGAGCGTTGACAAGTTAAAAGAGCTGCTCGGCAGCTTGGACGGCGTCAAAGAAGATGTAAAATGGCGGAAAACGGTCGATTTTCTTGTAGAGCATAGCACGGTTGCGGCATAATAATAAAGTGAAAGAACAAGGCGCGAGACGTTCGTGCCTTGTTCTTTATCTCAATCATGGCGTTTGAAGAGTGACTTTTCAAACTTTTCTAACACATCACGGATTTTTCATTCGCCTTTTTAGGAACATTTATGGTAAAATAGCGAATACATAAGTTTTGGGCAACAAAGGATGGCGAGGCACGATACATAACGCAGGCGTGATTCCGTTAGCAAGGGGTGAATAACATGTTTAAATTTAATGATGAAAAAGGGCAATTGAAGTGTTCGTTTTGCGGCAAAACGCAAGATCAAGTGCGCAAGCTCGTTGCCGGGCCGGGGGTTTACATTTGCGATGAGTGCATCGAGCTATGCACGGAGATCGTGGAAGAAGAGCTGGGCAATGAAGAAGAATTTGAATTTAAAGATGTGCCAAAGCCGGTGGAAATCCGGGAAATTTTGGACGAATATGTCATTGGCCAAGATGAAGCGAAGAAATCGCTTGCTGTCGCCGTTTACAACCATTATAAACGGATTAACTCCGGCAGCAAAATTGACGATGTCGAGTTGTCGAAAAGCAACATTTTGATGATCGGGCCGACCGGAAGTGGGAAAACGCTCTTGGCCCAAACATTGGCGCGCATTTTAAACGTGCCGTTTGCCATCGCCGATGCAACATCGCTCACAGAAGCCGGTTATGTCGGCGAGGATGTTGAAAACATTTTGCTGAAGCTCATCCAAGCGGCTGATTACGACGTTGAACGGGCAGAAAAAGGCATTATTTACATCGACGAAATCGATAAAATCGCCCGCAAGTCGGAAAACCCTTCCATTACCCGCGATGTTTCAGGTGAAGGGGTGCAACAGGCGCTGCTGAAAATTTTGGAAGGAACGATCGCCAGCGTTCCACCGCAGGGCGGCCGCAAACATCCGCACCAAGAGTTTATCCAAATCGACACGACGAACATTTTGTTTATTTGCGGCGGAGCGTTTGACGGCATTGAGCCGATTATTAAGCGCCGCCTCGGCAAAAAAGTGATCGGATTTGGGGCTGAAATGAACCAGGCAGACATGGATGAGAAAAACTTGCTGTCGAAAGTGCTGCCGGAAGACTTGCTTAAATTTGGGCTCATTCCGGAGTTCATCGGCCGGCTGCCGGTCATTACCACGCTTGAACCGCTCGATGAGCAGGCACTCATTGAAATTTTGACGAAACCGAAAAATGCAATTGTAAAGCAGTACAAAAAAATGCTCGAGCTTGACGGCGTTGAGCTTGAGTTTGAAGAAGCGGCGCTTCATGAAATCGCGAAAAAAGCGATCGAACGGAAAACCGGTGCGCGCGGCCTTCGGTCGATCATCGAAGGGATTATGCTTGATGTTATGTTTGAGCTCCCGTCGCGCGAAGATGTGCAAAAGTGCGTCATTACCCTCGACACCGTGCGCGGCACAAAGCCGCCGAAACTCATTCGCCACGACGGTACGGTGGTCGAGCATGAACGGAAAACGTCCGCTTAATGAGAAAACCGCCTTTTACGGCGGTTTCTTTTTTTGTGCCATGCCCCGGGCGTCGGCAGCCGCTTTTTTTGTTTATTCCCACCAGTTCGCGGAGATACTATCATACTACATACTACTTGAAGGCAGGAGGATATCGGGGCATGGATTGGACAAATATCGTGCTTGTCATTCAGTTGTTTTTCGGGGTCATCATTGGCCTTTATTTTTGGAATTTGTTAAAAGGGCAGCGTGTGCAAAAAGTATCCATCGATAAAGAATCGCGCAAAGAGATGGAGCAGCTCCGCAAGCTGCGTTCGATTTCGCTCACCGAGCCGCTGGCGGAAAAAGTGCGACCGAAAAGTTTTGACGATATTGTCGGCCAGGAAGACGGCATCAAGGCGCTAAAAGCGGCGCTGTGCGGTCCGAACCCGCAACATGTCATCATTTATGGACCGCCTGGCGTCGGTAAGACGGCCGCGGCCCGGCTCGTGCTGGAAGAAGCAAAAAAAAATCCGCTCTCCCCGTTTAAGAAAAACGCCGTATTCGTTGAACTGGATGCAACGACAGCGCGCTTTGACGAGCGGGGCATCGCCGACCCGCTCATCGGCTCGGTGCACGATCCGATCTACCAAGGAGCCGGGGCGATGGGACAAGCTGGCATTCCTCAGCCGAAGCAAGGGGCGGTGACGAACGCCCATGGCGGCGTTTTGTTTATTGATGAAATTGGTGAACTCCATCCGATTCAAATGAACAAGCTGCTAAAAGTGCTTGAAGATCGGAAAGTATTTTTTGAAAGCGCCTACTACAGCAAAGAAAACCCGCAAATTCCAAGCCATATTCATGACATTTTCCAAAACGGGCTGCCGGCTGATTTCCGCCTCATCGGGGCGACGACGCGAACGCCAAACGAGATTCCTCCGGCCATTCGTTCCCGTTGTTTGGAGGTGTTTTTCCGTGAGCTTGATCAAGACGAAATCGCCTTAATCGCGAAAAAAGCGGCGGAAAAAATTCGCTTGAATGTCTCCGAAAGCGGTATTCGCCTCCTTGCCGCCTATGCGCGCAACGGCCGGGAAGCGGTCAACATCATGCAGATCGCTGCCGGCATGGCCATTACAGAGAACCGGGAGAAAATTTTAGACAAAGATATCGAATGGGTCATTCACTCAAGCCAAATGGCACCGCGCTATGAGAAGAAAATCGCTTCCGCTCCGGCTGTCGGTGTGGTGAACGGGTTGGCTGTGTACGGGCCAAACACCGGTGCGCTTCTCGAAATCGAAGTGACGGCCTTGCCGGCGAAAGGAAAAGGGTCGATTAATGTGACCGGCATTGTTGAGGAAGAAAGCATCGGCAGCGCGGAAAAATCGGTGCGCCGCAAAAGCATGGCGCGCGGCTCAGCGGAAAACGTCATTACTGTGCTGCGGGCGATGGGCGTGCCGGCGGACCGCTACGATATTCATGTCAATTTTCCGGGCGGCGTACCGGTCGACGGCCCTTCGGCCGGGGTGGCGATCGCGGTCGGCATTTACTCGGCTATTTACCAGCTGCCGGTCGATCATACCGTCGCGATGACCGGAGAGATTAGCATCCGCGGCTACCTCAAACCGGTCGGCGGAGTGTTTGCCAAAATTAAAGCAGCCAAGCAAGTCGGAGCGAAAAAAGTCATTATTCCGATTGAGAACATGCAGTCGTTGCTGCGGGAAGTAAGCGGCATTCAAATTATCGCCGTCCGCCGCCTTGAAGAAGCGCTCGCTCACGTGTTCGGTGAAGAAACGCTCCGTCGGGGAACCGCGTTTTTGCCAGCTGCTGCAGCCGACCGTTCGGAGAAAAAACTCGTTTAGCCAAAGAGGAACGATGGCGGAAAGGAGCGCGTCCGCCTGCCCTTGGCGGCTGCGGAACACACCGTCTCGTGTGCGGTCGCTATATGATGCGGCCGGTTATCGGGCGGGAGCCACTGTTTGACCAGTTGTCAGCGCACGGCTTCGGCGCAAGCGGATGATCGCCGGAGTCGGTTTTTCTTTGTCTTCCGACAGGCAGCAGGCAGTTACCTCGTTTGGTGTTCGTCAAATTTTACAAATCTGGCTGTCGTACTATACAATAAACGAATAGAAGCGAGATATGGAGGTGTTCGGCGTGAACGGAAAGAAAAAGGAGACGGTCGTTCCGCTTTTGCCGCTGCGGGGATTGCTTGTGTTTCCGACGATGGTGCTCCATTTGGACGTCGGGCGCGAGAAATCGGTGAAAGCGCTCGAACAGGCGATGGTCGAGGATCATATGATTTTGCTGACATCACAAAAAGATGTCGGCATCGACGAACCAGATATGGACGACTTATATAAAATGGGGACGATTGCCCGCGTCAAGCAGCTGCTTAAACTGCCGAATGGCACGTTTCGCGTACTTGTTGAAGGGGTGGCGCGCGCGCTCATCACCGAAGTCATCAGCGAGGAGCCGTATTTTTCCGTCAAGATTGAAAAGTTTGCCGACCGGGCGGCGAAAGATTTAGAAGACGAGGCGCTCAAGCGGACGATGCTCGAATATTTCGAGCAGTACATAAATTTATCGAAGCGGCTGTCGGCTGACATTTACGCATCGATCGTTGATATTGACGAGCCGGGCCGCATGGCTGATATTATCGCCTCACATTTGCCGCTCAAGCTTGAAGAAAAACAGCGCATCTTAGAAACGATCGATGTAAAAGAACGACTGAACGAAATTATTCGCATTTTGCACAACGAGAAAGAAGTGCTCCAACTCGAGAAAAAAATTAGCGCCCGCGTCAAGCAGTCGATGGAGCGGACGCAAAAAGAGTACTATTTGCGCGAGCAAATGAAAGCCATTCAAAAAGAGCTCGGCGAAAAGGAAGGAAAAACGGGTGAAGTCGAGGCGCTCAAAGAGAAAATCGAGGCGGCCGGCATGCCGGAACATGTGAAAGAGACGGCGCTCAAGGAGCTGGACCGCTACGAAAAAATTCCGGCAACATCAGCGGAAAGCGCGGTCATCCGCAACTACTTAGACTGGCTCATCGCTTTGCCTTGGTCGAAAGAAACGGAAGACATCCACGACATTAAACGGGCGGAAGCCATTTTAAACGAGGAACATTATGGGCTCGATAAGGTGAAAGAACGGGTGCTTGAATTTTTGTCCGTACAGCAGTTGACGCGATCGTTAAAGGGGCCGATTCTTTGCCTCGCCGGACCACCGGGGGTCGGAAAAACATCGCTTGCCCGCTCGGTCGCCAAAGCGCTTGGCCGCCGCTTTGTCCGCATGTCGCTCGGCGGCGTGCGCGACGAGTCGGAAATTCGCGGCCATCGCCGCACATACGTCGGGGCGATGCCAGGCCGCATCATCCAAGGCATGAAAAAAGCAGGTACGATCAACCCGGTCTTTTTGCTTGATGAGATCGACAAAATGTCGAGCGATTTTCGCGGCGATCCGTCTGCCGCCATGCTCGAGGTGCTCGATCCGGAACAAAACCATACGTTCAGCGATCATTATATTGAAGAGCCGTACGATTTGTCGAAAGTGATGTTTATTGCCACCGCCAACAACTTGGCGACCATTCCGCAGCCGTTGTTGGACCGGATGGAAGTGATTCACATTCCGGGCTATACGGAAGTCGAAAAGCTTCATATCGCCAAATGGCATTTGCTGCCGAAACAGCTCGATGAGCACGGCTTGAAAAAGGCGGCACTCCAGGTTCGTGATGACGCGATGGTCGATATCATCCGCCACTATACGCGGGAAGCCGGCGTTCGGGAGCTTGAGCGGCAGCTTGCCGCCATTTGCCGGAAGGCGGCCCGTCTCATTGTCTCCGGCGAGAAAAAGCGGGTTGTCATTACAGAAAACAATGTCGAAGAATTTTTAGGAAAGCGAAAATACCGCTACGGCCAGGCGGAAGCGGAAGATCAAGTCGGTGTGGCAACCGGACTCGCGTACACCGCGTTTGGCGGCGATACGCTCGCCATCGAAGTGTCGCTCGCGAAAGGAAACGGCAAGCTCGTCTTGACCGGAAAGCTCGGCGATGTGATGAAAGAATCGGCGCAAGCGGCGTTCAGCTATGTACGCTCGCGCGCTGAGGAGCTCGGCATTGACCCGAAATTTCATGAAACGTATGACATTCATATTCATGTTCCGGAAGGCGCGGTGCCAAAAGACGGGCCGTCCGCGGGCATTACGATCGCGACCGCACTCATTTCCGCGTTGACGGGCAAGCCGGTGAGCCGGTTTGTCGGCATGACCGGGGAAATTACGCTGCGCGGCAGGGTGCTCGCGATCGGAGGCTTAAAAGAGAAAACGTTAAGCGCCCACCGTGCCGGACTGAAAACGGTCATTTTGCCAAAAGACAATGAAAAAGATTTAGCCGACATTCCGGAAACGGTGAAGCGCGACTTGCACTTTGTGCTTGTTTCCCATCTTGATGAAGTGTTGCCGCACGCGCTCGTGGGGTGGGAACGGTGAACGTGACAAAAGCGGAAATCGTGATCAGCGCTGTCAAGCCGGAGCAATATCCGGACGGCGGGCGGCCGGAGGTGGCGCTCGCCGGCCGTTCAAACGTCGGAAAATCATCGTTCATCAACAAAATGATCAACCGGAAAAACTTGGCGCGCACGTCATCAAAGCCAGGCAAAACGCAGACGTTGAACTTTTATTTGATTAACGATGCGTTTTACTTCGTCGACGTGCCCGGCTATGGCTTTGCCCGCGTCTCAAAGCAGGAGCGGCAAAAATGGGGGAAAATGATGGAGACGTATTTTACGACGCGCAAGCCGCTTAAAGCGGCGCTTCTGCTCGTCGATTTGCGCCATCCGCCGACGAAAGACGATGTGATGATGTACGAGTTTTTGAAGCATTATGACATTCCGGTCATCGTGATCGCGACCAAAGCCGATAAAGTGCCGCGCGGCAAGCAGGCAAAACAGGCGAAAATCGCGCGTGAAACGTTGAATATGGCTGGCGGCGACCCGCTCATTTTGTTTTCCGCTGAGACCGGGCAGGGGAAAGACGAGGCGTGGGCGGCGATCATGCCGTTTTTAGCCGGGTGACGGAAAGAGGCGTCCCGTTTTTGGAGGGGGCGCCTTTTTAGGAAGTTGGGGGAAGGAGAACATTGCACCCCAACACCGTGTTCCGAATTGCACAACTTTGTTTGCGGCGCCATAACGGCATTCCGTGCGATGTTGACAAATCCGGCGAGTCTGTTGTTCACCAGCCTTTTCGGCCCGCCGGCCGTCCGTTTCGTTAGCGGAAACCGCTTTTTCGCCCGCTTACTTCCGTTTGGCCCATAGCACATACATTCCAACGGCGATCAGCCCGAGCGGCCAAAACGTCCAGACGGAAGAAAGCCCGGTTTGCAAGAGTTGAAAGAGCGGCTGGCCGCGGCCGGAAAACGTGAACACCACCGCAAGAAACAAAAAAAAGACACCGAAGCCGGCTCCGCTTTTTTGCTTGCGGCTGCTGGCCAAAAAGGCGAGCGCGATAAGGAAAAAAAACATATTGGTCCCGCGCGGCCAAGACGGAAATGCGCCGGCGAGCAGCAGCTCGACGCCGAAGCCGAGCAAAAGGAAGCCAGGGAAGACATAATGGTACTCGCGCGCCGAGTACGCTTGGCCGAGCAGGGCGGCGCCGCAAATGGCAAGCAAAGCCGGCCAGCCTTGAAAAAGACGCAAAAATGGGATTGACAGCTGCGCGGCAAGGAAGTACAGCCCAAGCCCAATGAACAAGATGCCGGAGAAGGCGGCTTTGTTTTTCATGGTCATGTCCCCCGTTTCCCATGTAGACATGTTTGTGGTAGAATGGTCACTGTATACAGTTTATCATAGCTGGCGATGGATGTTCACAATTTTTTCAAATCGGAGTGGTGGACAGCTATGGTATAATATGTAGAAGGGATTTGCCTAAAAGGGGGGATTGCACTGTGCAAGTCATCGTTGTCGGCGTGAACTATAAAACCGCCCCTGTAGAAATTCGTGAAAAACTGGCGTTTAGCGAGACCGAGCTCGGCGAAGCGATGCAACGGCTCGCCAAGCAAAAAAGCGTGCTCGAAAACGTCATTGTGTCGACATGCAACCGGACGGAAATTTACGCGGTCGTCGATCAACTGCATACCGGCCGTTACTATATCAAATCGTTTTTAGCCGAATGGTTTGGCTTCGAGACGGAAGCGATCGCCCCGTACTTGCTTGTCTTTGAAGGGGAGGCGGCCGTCGGCCATTTGTTCCGTGTCACTGCCGGCTTAGATTCGATGGTGCTCGGGGAAACGCAAATTTTAGGGCAAGTGAAAGACAGCTATTTGCTCGCCCAAGAGATTGGGGCGACCGGCACGATTTTCAACCATCTGTTTAAACAGGCGGTGACGTTTGCCAAGCGCGCTCATTCGGAAACCGGCATCGGCGCGCATGCTGTATCGGTCAGCTATGCGGCCGTTGAGCTGGCGAAGAAAATTTTTGGCCGCCTGGCGGATAAGCACGTGTTGATCATCGGTGCCGGCAAAATGGGCGCATTGGCGGCGCAAAACTTGTATGGCAGCGGCGCCGGCAAAGTCACAGTCGTCAACCGGACGCTCGACAAAGCGAAGCAGCTCGCCGCACAGTTCGCCGGCGAGGCGAAGCCGCTCAGCGAACTGTCGTGTGCGCTTCTGGAAGCGGACATCGTCATCAGCTCGACCGGAGCAAAAGGCTACATGTTGACAAAAGAGATGGTGGCGCCGCTCGAGAAAATGCGCAAAGGCCGCCCGCTCTTTATGGTCGACATCGCCGTGCCGCGCGATTTGGATCCGGCGTTGGCCGATTTGGAGACGGTCTTTTTGTACGATATTGACGATTTGCAAGATGTGGTGGCCGCCAATTTGGCCGAGCGGCAAAAAGCAGCGGCCCGCATTGAAACGATGCTGGAGGCCGAACTTGTTGCGTTCAGCCAATGGCTGCAGACGCTCGGGGTCGTGCCGGTCATTGCGGCGCTGCGTGAAAAAGCGCTCGCCATTCAGGCGGAAACGATGAAAAGCTTGGAGCGGAAGCTGCCGCACTTGTCGGAGCGCGACCGGAAAGTGCTGAACAAGCATACGAAAAGCATCATCAACCAGCTGCTCCGCGATCCGATTTTGCAGGCGAAAGAGCTCGCTGCCAGCCCGAACGCCGAGGAGGCGCTCGAGCTGTTTATGAAAATTTTTAATATCGAAGATGCGGTGAAAGCGCAGCAACAGGGGATGAAGCGGGAAGAAGCAGTGCGGCACGACCGGCAGCAAGCGGAAGCGGCCCATCCGTCGTGGCAGCTGTAAGGTGGGATGGATCGTGGCGCCGTTGTACGAACTGTCGATTTTGCTTTACATTGCGTCCATCCTGTTATACTTCATTGATTTTTTGCAGCAAAACCGGAAGGCGAACGAAACCGCCTTCTGGTTGCTTTCTGTTGTCTGGCTGCTGCAGACGTTGGTGTTCGCCTTCCGCATCATGGAAACGAAGCGCTTTCCGATTTTGACGATGTCGGAAGGGCTTTATTTTTACGCCTGGCTGCTCATTACGCTGTCGCTCGTGATCAACCGGCTGTTGCGCGTCGATTTCATCGTCTTTTTTACGAACGTGCTCGCCTTTTTTATTTTGGCCATTCACACGTTTGTGCCGTCATCGCAGTCGCCGGCCATCGCCGAACGGCTCGTCTCGGAGCTTCTGATCATTCATATTACGCTCGCGCTCGGAGCATACGCTGCTTTTTCGGTGTCCTTTATTTTTTCGGTGCTGTATATGCTGCAATACAGTTTGTTGAAAAGGAAAAAATGGGGAGCGCGCCTGTGGCGGATGGCCGATTTGGCGAAGCTCGATTTTTTGTCTTATGTTTTAAATTTGCTCGGCTTGCCTATGTTGTTACTAGGGCTCATTCTCGGTGTCATCTGGGCATACATTCAACTTGACCACTTCCGTTGGTATGACGCGAAAGTGCTCGGGTCGTTTGTCGTTCTTCTCGTTTATAGCATCTACTTTTACAAACGGGTCGTCCGGCAGATGCAAGGGAAGGCGATTGCGCTATGGAATATTGGTTCGTTTTTATTTTTGCTTGTGAACTTTTTCTTGTTTGGCAGTCTGTCAAAATTCCATTTTTGGTATGCGTAATTGGGGAGGAACGAAATGCGAAACATTGTCGTTGGCTCACGGCGCAGCAAGCTCGCCTTGACCCAGACAAACTGGGTCATCGACGAATTGAAGCGTCTCGGGGCGCCGTTTACGTTTGAGGTGAAGGAAATCGTCACGAAAGGAGACCGCGTGCTCGATGTCACGCTTTCCAAAGTGGGCGGAAAAGGGCTGTTTGTGAAAGAGATCGAGCATGAATTGCTCACCGGCGGCATCGATATGGCCGTTCACAGCATGAAAGATATGCCGGCGGTGCTGCCGGACGGGTTGGTGATCGGCTCGGTGCCGCGCCGCGAAGATGCGCGCGATGTGCTCGTGAGCAAGGGGAAGCGGACGTTGTCTGACTTGCCGCCGGGAGCGGTCATCGGCACGAGCAGCCTGCGCCGATCGGCACAGTTGCTCGCTTATCGCCCGGATTTGACGATCAAATGGATTCGCGGCAATATTGATACGAGGCTGGCGAAGCTGGAAAACGAGGATTACGACGCAATCGTGCTGGCGGCCGCCGGCTTGGTGCGCATGGGGTGGAGCGGTGACGTGATCAGCGACTACTTGCCGCCGGACGTTTGCGTCCCGGCCGTCGGCCAAGGGGCGCTTGCGGTGGAATGCCGTGAAGATGATGCGGAGCTGCGGGAATGGTTAAACCGCCTAAACGATGAGCGAACCGAGCGGGCGGTGCGGGCGGAGCGCGCCTTTTTGCAGCAAATGGAAGGCGGATGCCAAGTGCCGATTGCCGGCTATGCGGAAGTGGAAGGGGAAACGGTGCGTCTCACCGCACTTGTTGCTTCGCCGGATGGCAACGAAATGTACAAAGAAATCGTGGCCGGCCTCGATCCGGAGGCGGTTGGCCGGCAGGCGGCCGCCATGTTGAGTGAGCAAGGGGCGAAGGCGCTTATTGAACGGGTGAAAAAGGAGTTGGATCAATAATGGCTGAACGTCGGCTCGCCGGCAAGGCGGTGCTCGTGACCCGCGGGAAGGAGCAGGCAACTTCGTTTTCTGCCAAATTGCGCGCTGCCGGCGCTATGCCGGTTGAGATTCCGTTAATTTCCATCCGGCCGGCCGCCGCGCCGGAAGACATCGCCGCCGCAGTCGAACGGCTTCACGATTATCGTTGGCTCGTCTTGACAAGCGCGAACGCGGTGCGCTTTTTTTGCCCGTATCTCCCGCCGTCGTCGCTTGTGCCTGACATCGCTGTCGTCGGACGGCAGACGGCGGCGGCGCTCGCCGAATTCGGCTTTTCGCCGGCGCTCATGCCGGATGATTTCACCGCTGAGCGGCTGGCAGCCGTCCTTGCGCCTCGCCTCCGCCAAGGGGATCGGGTGTTGTTTGTCAAAGGGGATTTGGCCCGCCCGACGTTGCCTGAGGCGCTCAGGAAAGCAGGGGCGTTGGTCGATGAGCTGACGGTGTACCGCACCGTGCCCGATGCGAGCGGGCGCGAACGGCTGTTGGCGCTGCTATGCGAGCGGAAAATCGATGTGATTACGTTGATGAGCCCTTCGACCGTCCATAGTCTTGTCCACCTTCTCGGCGGCGAAATGCCGGCGCTTCTTGAAGGGGTCACCATCGCCTGCATCGGGCCGGTGACGAAAAAAGCGGCGGAGCGGGAAGGGATCACAGTACATATTTGTCCAATCGATTATACAGCTGATGGTATGATAAAAGCGATGGAACAATATTTTTCCATGGAGGGACGATCATATGGCGTTGACATTTGACCGACACCGCCGCCTGCGGCAAACGGCCGCACTGCGGGCGATGGTGCGCGAGACGCATCTTCGTGTTGACGATCTCATTTATCCGCTGTTTGTCGTCGAAGGGAGCGGCATTCGCCGCGAAGTGCCGTCAATGCCTGGGGTGTACCATTTGTCACTCGACCGCTTGGCGGAGGAAATCGACGAAATCGTCAAGCTCGGCATTCCGGCGATTATGTTGTTTGGTGTGCCGGATGACAAAGATGAAGTCGGTACACAGGCGTATTGCGAAACCGGCATCGTCCAGCGGGCAACCCGCCAAATTAAAGCACAATGCCCGGAACTGATCGTTATTGCCGACACGTGTTTGTGTGAATATACAAGCCACGGCCATTGCGGCGTCGTGGAGAACGAACATGTGTTGAACGATCCGTCGCTTGAGCTGCTCGTCAAAACGGCGGTCAGTCAAGCGAAAGCAGGTGCTGACATCATCGCACCGTCGAACATGATGGACGGCTTTGTCGCCGCCATCCGTCAAGGATTGGATGAAGCCGGATTGGAAAACGTGCCGATCATGTCGTATGCCATTAAATACGCTTCGGCGTTTTACGGCCCGTTCCGCGACGCGGCTGACAGCGCGCCGCAGTTCGGTGACCGGAAAACGTATCAAATGGATCCGGCCAACCGTCTTGAAGCGTTTCGCGAGGCGGAATCCGATGTGAAAGAAGGCGCCGATTTCTTAATGGTGAAGCCGGCGTTGGCGTATATGGACATCATCCGCGACATCAAAAACCGCTTTCCGCTTCCGCTTGTCGCTTATAACGTGAGCGGCGAGTATTCGATGGTCAAGGCGGCGGCGCAAAACGGCTGGATCGACGAGAAAGCGGTCGTGATGGAAATGCTGACCGGCATGAAGCGGGCGGGTGCTGATTTGATCATCACGTATTTTGCGAAAGACGTCGCCCGTTGGCTGGCGGAATAGAGGAGGTCGGAACTGTGCGAAGCTATGAACGGTCGAAAGCCGCTTACGAAGAGGCAGTCAACTTGATGCCGGGTGGGGTGAACAGCCCGGTGCGCGCCTTTAAGTCGGTCGGCATGACGCCGATCTTTATGGCGCGCGGCCAAGGTTCGAAAATTTACGATATTGACGGCAACGAATATATCGACTATGTATTGTCATGGGGGCCGCTCATTTTAGGACATGCCCATCCGCAAGTCGTGGAAGCGTTAAAGCGCATGGCGGAACAAGGAACGAGCTTTGGCGCCCCGACGCTTCTGGAAAGCGAGTTGGCCAAACTCGTCATCGAGCGGGTGCCGTCGGTTGAAATCGTACGCATGGTCAACTCCGGAACTGAGGCGACGATGAGCGCACTTCGCCTTGCGCGCGGCTATACGAAGCGCAACAAAATCATCAAATTCGAAGGCAGCTACCATGGCCATGGCGATTCGCTGCTCATTAAAGCCGGCTCCGGCGTGGCGACGCTCGGCTTGCCGGACAGCCCGGGCGTACCGGAATCGGTCGCCCAACATACGATCACCGTTCCGTATAACGATTTAGACAGCGTCCGCTATGCATTTGAGCGGTTTGGCGAAGACATCGCCGCGGTGATCGTTGAGCCGGTGGCCGGCAACATGGGCGTCGTGCCGCCTGTTCCCGGCTTTTTGGAAGGACTGCGGGACGTGACAAAACAATACGGCGCCCTGCTTATTTTTGACGAGGTCATGACCGGCTTCCGCGTCGACTACCGCTGCGCCCAAGGGTATTATGGGGTTGAACCGGATTTGACGTGCCTTGGCAAAGTGATCGGCGGCGGCCTGCCGGTTGGGGCGTATGGCGGGAAAGCGGACATTATGGAACTCGTTGCGCCGAGCGGGCCGGTGTACCAGGCAGGCACACTATCCGGCAACCCGCTCGCCATGACGGCTGGTTACGAAACGCTCCGCCAGCTGACGCCGGAAACGTATAAAGAGTTCAGCCGCAAGGCGGCGCGCCTCGAAGAAGGGTTGCGCCAAGCGGCCGGAAAATATGATATTCCGCATACAATCAACCGCGCCGGATCGATGATCGGCTTGTTCTTCACGAACGAACCGGTGGTCAATTACGAAACGGCGAAAA
The DNA here is from genome assembly GCF_000445995.2 of Geobacillus genomosp. 3. Lineage (GTDB taxonomy): Bacteria > Bacillota > Bacilli > Bacillales > Anoxybacillaceae > Geobacillus. The sequence continues at coordinate 2,549,296 of NC_022080.4, read as the reverse complement.
CGTCTGACTTGGAGCTGTTTGCCGCTTATTACCGGGAAATGGCGAATGAAGGCATTTTCTTGCCGCCGTCGCAATTTGAAGGGCTGTTTTTGTCGACGGCGCACAGCGATGAGGATATCGAGTATACGATTGCCGCAGCGGAGCGGGTGTTTGCCCGCCTGCGCAAGGCGTGAGCTAATCAGGCTGCTGATCGACGGCAGCCTGATTTTTTTATCATACCGCCTCTTTTTCGCTCATACAATGGATAATGTCATAGAAACCATTAGGTGAAGGGACGGAAGGAGGAGGCCCGGTTGGAGCAATCGTATTTGCGTTTTTCATTGGAAGAGTCAGTCTGGTTTAAAAGCGGACAGGAAGTCGCCGAATTTTTGTCGATTTCCCTTGACCCTGTGATCTCTGTCGACGAGTACGATCAATATATTACGATTCGCGGCGCGCTTGAACTAAACGGAGAGTTTCACCCGGCAAGCGGAGGAGAGGCTCCGGAAGTGGACAGCGACGCATTTGATTTTGCCAGCTATCGTTACATTCAGCACATTTCCGTGCGCGAGGATGGCATTTGCGAGCTGTCGCACCGGTTTCCGATCGATATAACGATTCCGAAAAACCGCATTCGTGATCTTGATGATGTATACGTTACAGTGGAAACGTTTGACTATGACTTAGGTGATAACGGGAGACTGCTTGTGACTGCTGATATTTCGATCAGCGGGATTAGTGAAGCGCCGCTTGTCGATGACTTGCCTGCCGATGACGAAGATGAGGAGCCGCTTTTTGCCCCGTTCGAGTCGGTCGCCCGCAAGGAGGCAGCCGACGATGAGACGTTCACATCGGAGGACCGTCCCGCTGATGAGGCGGATGAACAGACTGTCGCAGCGGGCGAGGAACTGCCGGTTTCCGCCTTTGAACCGGCGGCTGTACGTCATGAACAAACGCCGTCTGATGAAGAAGAGGACGTAAAAGAACCATTTTTGCCGCTTGAGACGGAAACGAAAGCGGTGAGTGCGGAAGCGGAAGAGGAACTTGCTCCCCTGTTGCCGCCAACGGAGGCGAAAGTCTCAATCGGGGCCGCCAAAAAGGCAGGAAATGAGGAGGAAGAGGAAGAACAACAGACGGAAGTGAAAAGCGAAAACGCCCTTTACTTAACAAAGCTGTTTGCGAAAAGTGAAGCGGAAGAGTTTACAAAAGTAAAAATTTGCATCGTCCAGCAAGGAGACTCGTTGGACAAGATTGCTGAGCGGTATGATGTGACTATCTCCCAGCTTTTGCGCGCCAACGATTTAGAAAGCCCGGATGATGTGCACGAGGGGCAGCTGTTATATATTCCGGCCATGGCGGGAAGCCGTCCTTTCTTATGAGAGGGACGCTTTCCGTTTCTTTTGCCGGCGAGGGGGCGTAACGGATGACCATACGGTCTGAAACGTATCGCGCCGTGCTTCACCAGTATGGGCTTCAGCCGCGGCATATCGAACAGCGGGGCAAAGCGGTTAAAGTGCATACTGACCGCGGTGTGTTTGCCTTAAAACCGCTCGATGACGAACAGGAGGCGGCCGCCATTTGGCAGTCACTCCACTATTACGGGCGCCATTGCCCCCCACATTATGGGACGCGGCTGCGGTCGCTGTTTGCGGCCGAAGGGGGGCGCCTCTATTATTTGCAAGCATGGCACGAAGGCGAAACGGGGGGGAAGGAAGAAGCCGTCCGCGCCTTTTTTCGCGGGCTGGCGCACCTTCACCGCGCTACCGTCCGTTTTGTTAAAGTAAGCGAGGAGGAGATCAACGCTTACCGGAAGCAAAAAAAAGAGGAATGGCAACGGGAGCGGGCGGTTTGGGAAGAGCGGATCGAGCGGTATGAAACAGCTTGGTACATGTCGCCGTTTCAGCTGCAGTGCTGCACGTATTTTCATGAGGTGATGCGCGCGTATTGGTTTGCCGAGGAGCAGCTTGCCGCTTGGGAGGAAGCGGTGAAGGAAACGAAACAATGGCGAATCGCCTGGGTGCACGGAAAGGCGCGCCTTTCCCATTACGTGACGCCGTATTGGATCAGCTGGGAGCGAGCACACTGGAATTCTCCGGTATACGATTTGACCGCTGCGTTTCGCATTCATGTCCGGATGTTTCCGCCACTCGGACAGGAATGGATAGAGGGGATCGATGAATACGAAAAGGAGCTGCCGTTATCTCCGGCGGAACGGGCGTTTCTATACAGCCATCTGGCTGAACCGCGCGGGTTTGTCCGCTGCCTTGAACGATATGAGGCCGCTTCGCACATGGAGCGGAACGAGCGCGAACACGTCGCTGCCCTGTTGCGCTGCTATATGGCTTTTAAAAACATGGAGGCCGTCGTCATGCATCTTGTCCAACGCGACGCCGCGCAGCCGCAGGGTGAGACAGACGGCTCCGAGGCACCGGCAGATGAGGGCGGCAGCCGTTAAATCCATTCCAAATGGAGCGCCACAGCGAGTAAAACAAATACCGCCAATAAGATGACATCGAACGTCGTCGGCAAAAAAATGGTGCGAATGGCTTGAAAAATGGTAAGCGGGATGATCACTTGGGCGCAGACGGCGCGCACTTGCCTTAGCCACGGCGGCCACGAATACGGGTTGAATCGCCGCATCGGCGTTCCCTCCTTCCTAGGTTTACTATACAATATGAAGCGAAAAAATGTTTGTCACCAACCGATGGCCAATGGAATAAATAAATAAAAACTTGGCAAAGATGATGGACAATGGTAGTATAATAATCGAACGATGATGATAAAAGCGAAGACGGGGAGGAGTACAGCAATCCGCGCCTGCAGAGAGGGAAATCAAAAGCTGTGAGATTTCCTAGGATGACGGCTGCTGGAAGGTCGCCCCTGAGCTGCTTCGTTGAACGGCGGGTTCCCGCCTAGTAGAGGAAGCCGGCTTTGCGCCGTTATGCGAATGAAGCGCTTAAGCCTTTAGAAGGCTGAAACACAGTCCGCTTTTTGGCTCGGCAAACGAAGCCGATTTTTCACCGGTGGTTTTGGCCGTGTTGCGGTCTTCTCCATCGCCAGCCTTCCAGGCTTAAGAAAAAAGGTGGTACCGCGAAAGCAGCTCCTTTCGTCCTTTTTCGGATGAAAGGGGCTTTTTTGCTGGCTATAGGCCGCACTGTCCATCATGTCGAGGGAGGGAAATGAAACATGGCACAGCATGAAGTATCGATGCCGCCGAAATACGACCATCGCGCCGTCGAAACAGGGCGCTATGAGTGGTGGCTGAAAGGGAAATTTTTTGAAGCGACCGGCGATCCGGACAAACAACCGTTTACGATCGTCATCCCGCCGCCGAACGTCACCGGCAAGCTGCACTTAGGGCATGCGTGGGATACAACGCTGCAAGATATCATTACGCGCATGAAGCGGATGCAAGGGTATGACGTGCTCTGGCTTCCGGGAATGGACCACGCCGGCATCGCCACCCAGGCGAAAGTCGAGGAAAAACTGCGCCAGCAAGGGCTGTCGCGCTACGACTTAGGCCGTGAGAAGTTTTTAGAAGAAACGTGGAAATGGAAAGAAGAATATGCCGGGCATATTCGCAGCCAATGGGCGAAGTTAGGGCTTGGGCTCGATTACACGCGCGAGCGGTTTACGCTTGATGAAGGGCTGTCCAAAGCGGTGCGCGAAGTGTTCGTTTCGCTCTATCGAAAAGGGCTCATTTACCGCGGCGAGTACATTATTAACTGGGATCCGGTGACGAAAACGGCGTTGTCGGACATTGAGGTCGTGTATAAAGAAGTCAAAGGCGCGCTCTATCATATGCGCTATCCGCTTGCCGACGGCTCCGGTTACATTGAAGTGGCGACGACCCGCCCGGAAACGATGCTCGGCGATACGGCCGTTGCCGTCCATCCGGATGATGAGCGGTACAAGCATTTGATCGGCAAAACGGTCAAGCTGCCGATCGTCGGCCGTGAAATTCCGATCATTGCCGACGAATACGTCGACATGGAATTCGGCTCCGGGGCGGTCAAAATTACGCCGGCGCACGACCCGAACGACTTTGAAATCGGCAACCGCCACAACTTGCCGCGCATTCTCGTCATGAACGAAGACGGCACGATGAACGAAAACGCCATGCAATACCAAGGGCTTGACCGGTTTGAATGCCGGAAGCAAATCGCCCGCGATTTGCAAGAACAAGGCGTTTTGTTCAAAATCGAGGAGCACGTTCACTCTGTCGGCCATAGCGAACGGAGCGGCGCGGTCGTCGAGCCGTATTTGTCGACGCAATGGTTTGTGAAAATGAAGCCGCTCGCCGAAGCGGCCATCAAGCTCCAGCAGACGGACGGCAAAGTGCAGTTTGTGCCGGAGCGGTTTGAGAAAACGTATTTGCATTGGCTTGAGAACATCCGCGACTGGTGCATTTCGCGCCAGCTTTGGTGGGGGCACCGCATTCCGGCGTGGTATCATAAAGAAACGGGCGAAGTGTACGTCGACCATGAGCCGCCAAGCGACATTGAAAACTGGGAGCAGGACCCTGACGTGCTTGACACATGGTTCAGCTCGGCGCTCTGGCCGTTCTCGACAATGGGCTGGCCGGATACAGAATCGCCGGATTACAAGCGCTACTACCCGACCGACGTGCTTGTCACCGGCTATGACATCATCTTCTTCTGGGTGTCGCGCATGATTTTCCAAGGGCTCGAATTCACTGGGAAGCGGCCGTTTAAAGATGTCTTGATCCATGGCCTCGTCCGCGACGCCCAAGGGCGGAAAATGAGCAAGTCACTCGGCAACGGCGTCGATCCGATGGATGTCATCGACCAATACGGCGCTGATGCGCTCCGGTACTTTTTAGCAACCGGCAGCTCGCCGGGGCAAGACTTGCGCTTTAGCACGGAAAAAGTCGAAGCGACATGGAATTTTGCCAATAAAATTTGGAACGCCTCGCGCTTCGCCTTAATGAACATGGGCGGCATGACGCACGAAGAACTCGATTTGAGCGGCGAAAAAACGGTCGCCGACCATTGGATTTTAACGCGCTTAAATGAAACGATTGAGACGGTGACAAAACTCGCGGAAAAATACGAGTTCGGTGAAGTCGGGCGCACGCTGTACAACTTTATTTGGGACGATTTGTGCGATTGGTATATCGAAATGGCAAAGCTGCCGCTTTACGGTGACGACGAAGCGGCGAAACAAACGACGCGCTCCGTGTTGGCGTATGTGCTCGACAACACAATGCGTCTGCTTCACCCGTTTATGCCGTTCATTACCGAGGAAATTTGGCAAAACTTGCCGCACGAAGGCGAATCGATCACCGTCGCTCCGTGGCCAAAGGTGCGCCCTGAGCTGTCAAACGAAAAAGCGGCTGAGGAAATGCGGCTGTTGGTTGATATCATCCGCTCCGTCCGCAACATCCGCGCTGAGGTGAACACACCGCCAAGCAAGCCGGTGGCGCTCTACTTGAAGGTAAAAGACGAGAAAGTGCGCGATGTGCTTATGAACAACCGCGCTTATTTGGAGCGGTTCTGCAACCCGAGCGAGCTGTTGATCGATGTGGATGTTCCGATGCCGGAGAAAGCGATGACCGCGGTCGTCACCGGCGCCGAGCTCATTTTGCCGCTTGAAGGGTTGATCAACATCGAAGAAGAAATCAAGCGGCTTGAAAAAGAGCTCGACAAATGGAACAAAGAAGTCGAACGCGTCGAAAAGAAACTGGCGAACGAAGGCTTTTTGGCGAAAGCGCCGGCCCATGTCGTCGAAGAAGAGCGGCGCAAGCGGCAAGATTACATGGAAAAACGCGAAGCCGTCCAAGCGCGCCTCGCTGAGTTGAAACGGTAGACAAACGATCTTATCGTTGATTATGATGAAGACGAATCCGCTTGCGGGCGGGTTCGTCTTTTTCGATAGGGATGATGATGCCGAAGGAAAATGCCTTCGACATGTACGATTCAGCTTTTGCCCCAATTGCCGCATGAAATCGGCAGCGTGGACAAGACAGCAACGAACGAGGAGGACGATGGACATGGTTCGAACTTATGACGAAGCGGTCGCCTGGATTCATGGACGGCTGCGGCTCGGCATGAAACCCGGGTTGAAACGAATGGAATGGATGATGGAAAAACTTGGCCACCCGGAACGCCGCGTCCGCGCCGTCCATATCGGGGGAACGAACGGAAAAGGGTCGACCGTCGCCTACTTGCGCTCGATTTTGCAGGCGGCGGGCTATTCGGTTGGAACGTTCACGTCGCCGTATGTCGAGCAGTTTAACGAGCGGATCAGCATCAACGGCGAACCGATTTCCGATCAGGAGATCGTCGAGCTCGTGCAAGTCATTCAGCCGCTCGCGGATGAATTGGAAAAAACCGAACTTGGCGGGCCGACCGAATTTGAAGTCATCACGGCTATGATGCTATATTATTTTGGAAAACAGAACGTTCAAGACATCGTGCTCGTCGAGGTCGGGCTTGGCGGCCGTCTCGATTCGACGAACGTCATTTATCCGCTCGTTTCCGTCATTACAAACGTCAGCTATGATCATATGAACATTTTAGGCGATACGCTCGCGCAAATCGCCGCGGAAAAAGCAGGGATCATCAAGCCGGGCGTGCCGCTTGTGACGGCGGTGAAGGAACCGGAGGCGTGGGAGGTGATCGCCAAAACGGCGGCGGAGCGGAAGGCGAAACTGTACCGGCTCGGCGTTGATTTTACTGTAACAGACTGGAAAACGACTGCCGAAGGGGAACAGTTTTCCCTCGCCACGCCGTTTGCCGAATACCGCGATGTGCGCATTCAAATGCCCGGCGCCCATCAAGTTGACAACGCGGCGGTGGCGGTGATGGCGGCGGAGTTGTTGCGGCTTGGCTATTCGTTTTTGATCGATCCGGAGCATATCGCCGATGGACTCGCCGCCGCCGCCTGGCCCGGCCGGTTTGAGCAGGTGAGCGGCAACCCGCTGATCATCCTTGACGGCGCCCATAACGAAGCCGGCATCCGCGCCCTTGTCGAGACGGTGCGCGCTCATTATCCCGACAAACGCGTCCATGTTTTGTTCGCCGCGCTGACGGACAAGCCGCTTGAGCGAATGATCGAACCGCTCGATGAGCTCGCGGACACGATCACCTTTACGACGTTTGATTTTCCGCGCGCGGCGGCGGCCGAGGATCTTGCCGCCCTTTCGTCCCACCCGCACAAAGCTGTTGTGGGCGATTGGACCGCCTGGATAGACGGAAAGAAAAAAGAGGCGGGAAGCGATGACTTGCTGCTGATCACCGGATCGCTTTATTTTATATCCGAAGCGCGGAAACTATTAAAAAAACATACCAAGCGATGAAAAGGATTGATATAATGGAAGAAAGATAGTCCTTTTGACGCGGGAGGGAAGGCGCATGCGGCGGCGTGGCTGGCTGTTATGGGGAATGGTGTTTTGTCTCATCGCAAGTCTATGGCCGGTGAGGGTTGACATCGTTTATGCCGATCAAAAAGAGGGCGCTCTCACCGTCGTTTCAGATGAAAAAATAGAAGGATGGGCCGTTGCCCCAGGGGCCGGGGATGGCCGGGGCAACAGCATCCGCTTTTTTGAAGTCCGTATTAAGGTGAAGGAACAAAACGGCTCTGTCGTCAGCTATCGCACGGAAGCGGTGGAAGCGCCGGCGGGCCGAAACGGAGCGAAAACGTATACGTTTTCGCTTGATATGCGCGGCAAGTGGCCATCGGCCCAAGGGGAGAGGGCGGCTTACGACATTACCGTCGACGCTTACCGGGTGTTGGGAAACGGGCAGGAAGACTTGTATTTTTCATTCCCGGAGCCGCCTTATGAGTATACGAAACGAAATGAAGCCAGCACCGCTGCACTCGATTTCTCCATGGCGTTTTCACAGTCGGAATACGCCAAGCCGCCAAACGGCGATGCCGAAGGACGGCTCGATGTGACGCTCATCCCGAAAGGCTCGGTTTCCGCGCCTGTCCGTCCGCCGATTGACGTCGTGTTTGTCATGGACGTGTCGGGGTCGATGACATGGGAGAAGCTTTCGAGCGCCAAGACGGCGCTCCGTTCGGCTGTCGATTACTTTAAAGCCCATTCGCATCCGCATGACCGGTTTGCCCTTATTCCATTTTCTGACTCGGTGAGAGATATCGTGCCGTTTGGGGATCAGCCGACGGTCGCCGCCCAGCTCGAGAAAATCCGGACGGTCGGCGACAGGCTGACGGCCGGAGGCGGCACGAACTATTCGGCGGCACTGTCGCTTGCGCAGTCGTATTTTAACGATCCGGCGCGCAAAAAGTATGTGATTTTCTTGACAGACGGGATGCCGACAGTGTTGCATACGGACGCTATGATCACGTATCGCGAGGTAGAGAGACAATGGCTTTTGCTTATTCCGTATTATGACTATACAGGGAAAAAAATCACTGCTAACTTACCATTAACTTATGAGTTATACGTGGATGGAAGAGCAGGAATCCATTTTCAAGATAATAAGGGATTTACTCGAGTGTTCTATAGCAATGGGAGTGATTATGTTAATGGAAATCGTCTTTCACGTGACAATGGTTATCCATTCACGTATGAGTGGGTGGAAACGGAAATCCGTGCCCATGCTATAGCGGTGGCCAAAGCGCTTGGACTGAACAATATCACGCTCTATTCCATCGGCTTCGGTGACAGCAAGGAAGTCGATATGGACTATTTGCGCGCCCTCTCAGCGGTTGCCGGCGGCGAGGCGCGGCAAGGAACGACGCAAAACTTGACTGCTTTATTCCAACAGTTTTCCCAGCTCGCCACCACCCCGGCGATCACCGGAACGATCCGCATTCCGCTGTCGTCATTTGGCGGCAATGTCGCCATCGCGGAAAACGGCCAAGTATGGCTCGATGAAACAAAGCAAAACGCCTACATTTCGTTTTCGATTCCGTACCAGATCGGCCAAGGCGCTCCACCGCCGGTGACGATTCCGGTTCCGGTATCGTTTAAAGCTGAAGGGACGTATACGTTTGAAGCCGAATTGACGTATCGCGACGTGTATGGCCAACCGCAGCCGCCGGTGACGAAAAAGGTGACGGTCACGGTTAAAGATGAAGCGCCGCCGTCCTTTACAGGCACGGTGACATTGCAAGGAGTGACCAATGATGTCGCAAGCTTAATCAAGTTCGGCGCCGCTAATGGCGATGACAACCGCTTCCGCGCGGCATATTCACTGTCGCTTGTCGGCTATGTTGGCAATGCGAGCGGGACGATTAGCAATGTAAGCATTATCCAAGAACTGCCCGACGGCATTTCTGTCGTTCCTGATGGGAAAGTCACAGTCTACACAGACCAGGGCAAGCGTTATGCCAAATGGACATTTGCCAATCAAACGTTCGATTACAACCAGCTGAATAAGCTGACGCTTTCGGCGCAATGGGTGATGCAGGCCGATTTTGCGATGAACAATGTCTCGCTGCCGCCAGCGGTTGTGACGTTTACGGACAGCCGCTATGGCGCGCAAACCTCGACGCTTGCGCCGCCGAGGGAACGAATTGGCATGACGGTTCGTCTCCATGATTTTCCGAATTTTTACTATGAAGGAAACGCGAACGGCGCGATCCGCAAATATCAAGTTTCCGCCGCTTCGCAAGACGAGGTCGGAAGCGCGGAGCCGAATTCATACGGGCTGCTGCCGCTGGCGGTCAAAGCGCTGCAATACGACCCGAACGATGACGGCGTGCTGCTTGTCACCTATCGCAATGATGAAACGGTGCGCATATATTTGAAGCCGCGTTTGTCGATCATTGCATCAAATGGCGAAGTAGAAAGCGGCGCGACGGTGACGGAAGCGCCGACGGTTCGCGTGACCGGGCTTGTCGCCGGTGAACGGGTGACGTATGAATACGAAATCGCGCGCAACGGCTCATCGTCCGATTGGCAGCTGCTTGGTCCGCCGTATGCCATTTCGGTTTCCGATGACGGCGAGTATACGGTTGCCGTGCGCTCGAGCGGCGGGTTGACGCGGGGCGATGGAACGACGATCGTGTCATTCCGGTATATGAAGCTCATTCGCAATTTGACGCTTGGCGATTACAGACGGAAAATGAACGTTGGCGAAACGCAAACGATTCCGGTGATCATTGAACCGATTGATGCGACAAACAAAACGCTTATGTGGGAATCGAGCGACCCGGGTATCGCTTCTGTCGGCCATAACGGCGTTGTAACAGCAAACAAACCGGGAACGGCCGCGATCATCGTCCGCGCAACTGACGGAAGCCAGGCAACAGCCAGAGCGGTGATTACGGTCATCGACCCGTATGTGCCCCTTGAAGGGATGGCGTTTTCCAGCCCGGTGCTGTACATGAAAGTCGGCGAACGGCTCGAGGTGGCACCGCAACTGCGGTTTATCCCTGAGAATGCGACCGACAAAACGATTGCCGATGTTCAGTCATCCGCCCCGGCCTATGTGGAAGCGGTCAATGAAAACGGAACATGGGTGCTGATCGCCAACGATGTCGGCTATGCGACGGTGACGGCGACCGCCAAGGCGAGAACGAGCGATCATAAGGCGATTCAAGCGGCGGTGACGGTCATTGTTCAAGAAGCGGCCGACGGTAGCGATGACGGGCGAAATCGGTGGTGACAAAAGCAGCTGCTTCCGCGCGGCGGCAAAACGAAAAGGCGGCCTTGCACAGGCCGCTTTTTTCTATTTGACTTTTATTGGCTCAACGACGAGCGACAGCTGTTTGACAAACGGCAACCCTTCCCCGCGGTCGATCAACACTTGCGGGTCGTGGTGAATGACAAGGCGTGATTGTTCCAGATCATCGTCAGGCGCCGGGATGAATGACAGCCCGTTTTCCGCCCGTCCGCGGTAGGCGTTGACGACAAGGCCCGATATATCGGCATCAGGGGCAAGGCTGGAGGCATCCCCGCGGGCGAACAAGCCGCCTTGAATGTGGATATACGAGCCGACGGCATAAACGGTCGCGTTGCTGTTCGTATAGAAATATCCTTTTAAATTCGGCCGCGGCGGGAACGAGTTATCAAACTCATTGATGCGCGCCAGCTCGAGCGGCCCGTTCGATAAGAGAACGAGCTCTTTTCCGCCCCAACCGCTGATATCGGCGCTGTAAACGAGCGTGCGTCCGGTGACGTAGACCGAGGCGTCAAACGCCACATTTCCTTGAATGGTGACATCGCCGAGCACGATGAGATTGCCGCGCACTTTCGTCGGCGTTTGCGCCGTGTTTCCTAAAAACAAATCGCCATTGACGACAAGCCAGTTTTTCTTTAAATCGATTTCTCCATGGTCAATGAAAAAGGAGGAAACTTCTTCGCTCTCAAGCAAAACCGGCTCGTTCCAAGAACGGCCAAGCAGCGGCCCTACGCTGTCCACGACCGTTAGGCGGCCCCGGAGCATGGCAAGCAATGTCGGGATGTCCTCATGGATATACTGTTCGTATTCATCGCTGAACGTTTCCATTCCTGCGGCATGGAGCAGCTTATCTTTCACCGTCCAATCAAAATTGACGTCGATAAAATCGTCTTTTTCCTTTTGCACCGGAGCTCCGTCAAGACGAGGGGAAAAGGTGTTTTCACGGCGGATGAACACCCCGTCTTCGATCCGGTAACACCCCGCACCGTGTTCGCACGATGATATTTCCCCTTGAACAAGCCAAGCGCTGCCGGTTGAGAGGGTGGGGAAGGAAGTCAGCTCGGTCCGGCGCTGCGAGTGATCGATATAGTTGGCAGCGTTAGTGACGTAGGCATTTCGGCCTGCGTACACATGCCCGTCAATGTATGCCCCGCCGTTGACGAGCAAATCTTCAGCTGAACCGAGGGCGTATTTCAAAAAGCTTGGCGTGTTGGTGATAATGACGCGTCGGGTGATGGTTTTCTGACCGGACGATTTTGCAATGTGCAAAACGCGGGTGAACAGCTTTTTTCGGTCGATCCCTTCTTCATTGGTTGCATCCGTGATCGTGACGTCATAGCGCCGCTCAAACGAAGGGAGCCAACGCCTCAAATCATCGTCAAAGCGCGTTGGGGTAGAGAAGGCAAAATCGGGTTTGGTGATCGCTGTCTTTAAGGCGGCCACGGTTTCATCGATGGCGCTGGCTGCTTCATGAAACGACTCGACATCTTCGACGCGCACGGCGGCCCATCGCGCCTGCTGGGCGGCCACTGTTAAAATGGTTGTGCCGAGCAAAAAGAAAATGGTGATGACGAGCATCGTTGTCACGAGACTGTAGCCAGCCTCGTTCGAGCGCGGACGGTTCATCCTCGTCCCTCCTTAAAAGCCGAATTCTGTTTTTAATGTAAACGGGCGCACATACAAGCGGCTGTCCGGATCAGCATGTTTGCGGTCTTGTACGGCAAGACGGATCGTGATGACGCCGCTGCGGCAAATTCGCGCTTCCTCTTTCCGCTCTTCGCGCAAACAGCGCACCGAAAAGGCAGAGTTGTCCACAAGCAGCAAGTGTGGCGGGGAAATGGCTTCCCCGTTGATGATGAGCGAGCCGTTTTCAATGGAAACAGTCAACGCGCCGCCGCCGATTTCTCTTTCATCGACAAATCCGGATGAGGGGTCAACCCGCTTTTGCCGGTCGTCGATAAACGTTAATGTTTTTTCGCCGCTTTCGCTAAGGTTAATCCCATCCGGTGCAAATTCGTACAGTTTATTCATCACCATTGCCATGGCGTAGTCCGCCTCACTGCGCAGTTCGTTTTCGATGCCGATCCGTTCGTAGGCGCGGATGCCGCTTAGAAACACGGTATAGATGGCGCCGATGATCAACAGCGAAACGGAAACAGCAGCTAGAAGCTCGATCAGCGTCATGCCGGCTTTGCTTCTAGCGGATCGTTTCATCGGTGACCACCCCTTCGACCCATTCCGCTTCCCCAGGACGCTCGCCCCAGCGGACGACAACGTACATTTTCAACAAATACTGCCCGAGGCCGGGGTCTGACGCCCGCACTTTTTCCGCTTCTTTTTCGATTTGTTTGCGGAGGGAGGACGGGAACGCGTCAGGCGGCGATGAGACGAGCTGTTCCCAAAGCGCTCCGTCATACGGGATGAGAAAGACGGCCACCCGCCCGTCGTCATAAACGATATTGTTGACCGTCGGGCCGAGCTGGGCGCGGCAGGCGTCCGGCTCTGGGAAAATGGCTCTATTTTCGCAATCGCCGCTCGTCAATTTGACAAACGGCGCCTGTTCGCCTGCTGACTGGCGAACGTAACGTTCGAGCGCGGAAAACTCAAGCCGTTCCATATAGGCGGCGACGCCGCGGGCGATGTTGATCGCCACCGTCCGCCCTTGGCTGTAGGACGTATGGGCCATAGCATTCGTAAAAAAGTAAAACAAGCCGATCACAACGCTTGATAGAAGGGTGAGAGCGAGCAACGTTTCAATGAGCGTGAACCCGCCTTGGCGGCCAGTGGGAGAAAAATTGCCTTCGGTCATTCGTCATAACCTTCTTTCAAAATATGTAACTTTATTATACAATAAGTTCGAGTTGAATTATGTAGAATTTTAGGCTAAGAGGACGATAGGCGGTGCATATGCCGCTTTTTGGCAGACGATAGCCGGGAAGGAACGGGTGGCATGGGAAAAGAGGCAGTCATTTATGTCGTTGCATTCGTGTTGGCGCTTGGGGCGGTCTGGCTGCTGCCGCTTGGCTTCAGCCGGGTTGGGGGCGCGGTGGCTGTGATGGTCGCGCTGTTGGCTGCCGTGTTGGCCAAGTTGGCGGAATCGGTGGCGCCCGTCTGGCAAACGGTGTTATTGGTCGGGCTTTTGTTGGCCGCTGCATCGTACTTGCTTGACCGCCGTTTTGGGGCGGTGTTGTATCGGATGACGGAGCGAAACGAAACGGGGAGGCGGGGGACGCCAAAAGGCGCGGAAGCAACGTCTTTGGCGGGGCAGGCGGTCGATGGGGGGCGCCCGTCGGCCCGCTGGCCTGAAATGAAGATGCTCCCTAGGGAGGAAGATGTGAGGCAGCCGATCCACGCCGGCCAACCGGATGGAAACGCACCGGCGCATGACGGAGTGGGGGATGGGCCGCCTGCTTTGGATGAAATCGCGTTGGCGTCAGAAGAAGCGGGGGAAACGGCGCCTGCGTTCGCTCCCGACGTCCTGCGCGCGCTGGAAGAGGGGGCGGATCGGCATTTCACCGCGCCGTTTTCCGCTTCGGCTGACGGTGCGGAAGAAGACGATTTCCTCCTTTTAGGGGGAGCAGCTATGGGGGATGATGGAAGGGACGGGAGCGAAACGGAAGAGGAGAAGCGTTTCCTTTCTGAGCTTTCGCTTCTTCCTCTCGAGGACGCTGCTTCAGAGATCGAGCCCGTGCGCCGGTTGGACGATTGGCTCGATGAGCTGCCGGTGGCCGTGACGCCGGACATCGAAGCGGCCGTGCTGCAGACAGGAAAAGCGGCCGACAGCCTGGACGATGGTAGGCAGGGCCTGCGGGATGGGGCCGGCGTCCTGCCTCCCGAATGGGCTGGGTTTGAACAGACCGGCGGCTTTATTGATCGGGACGGTTTTGCGTTGGAACGGAAACCCACTGTTGAGCGGCCGCCGTTTGCGGAGCTGCCTAAAGGCATAGAGCTGAGCCCGCTGGATATAGGCGATGCTATGGAGGCGGCCGGCATGGAAGCAGACGAAGAAACGGCGCTCGAACCGCCAGGAGGGGAACGCCGCGAACATAGCGGGCGCATCAACGAAGAAGAAGCGTTGTCAAAAGGCCGGGAAGAGGGCGAAAGCTGCGATGTCGAGGAGGGGGAACAGAAGGCGGAGGGCGAAACGCAAGCTGCCGGGCCGCCTAGGGGGGAACGCAAGACGGTGCGCCCGGAAGTCGTGCAAGCGGTCGCGCTCGAATTGCGCCTCAGCCGCCGTCGTTTGGATGCCGGCAGTTATGAGCGCTGCCTCCGCCGCTGCCTGGAAGCGCCGCTTTCTGACCGCGATTATTACGTATTGGCCCGGTTGTTAATGGAACATTATGTACTAGAACAACAGTATGACAAGCTCGCGATCTGGCTGGACGAACTGGCCGGACGTTTTGGCGCCTACCCGGCCGTGGCCGAAGAGTTGGCGCTTTGGCGGCAACAAGCCGCCGCATTAGCAAACAAGTTGGGGTGAAAACGATGAAAGCTAGCGCGCAAGTGATTGGACTGCCGATCATCAGCATTGCCGACGGCGTGCAAATCGGCGTGGTGAAAAGTGTCGTCATCAATCCGGATAAGGGAACGATTGATTTTTTAACGGTCGAACAAGATGATGTGCAGCTCAGCTTAAAAGCCATTCCGTTTAAAAAAGTCGTCGGCATCGGCGAGTTTGCCGTGACCGTAGAGAAAGGGCATGATGTGATCGATCTCTCAGAAATTCCGATTGCCAACCAGCTTGTCAACAAGCAAATCCGCATTAAAAATGCGAAAGCGATCACGCGCAAAGGGCAGCTGCTTGGCGAGGCGAGCGAGTTTTTTGTTGATGAGGAATCCGGGGAGATTATCGGCATTGCCTTACGGCTTGACGACAAAGAAGCAGTGCTGCCGGCTTCGGAAGTGTTGACATACGGCAAAGACATTTTAATTGTCAACGACGGGGCGAACGGGGCGCTTTGTGACGACCCGGCGCAGTTGGTGAAGGCGGAAAGCGGCCAACCGGCTGTCGAAATGGATGAAGGCGATCTCTTGGCGCAAATGGAAGCGATGACGGAAAGCGCGGAAAACGTTGAGGCGCTTCATACGTTAAGAGAAAAACAAATCGCCCTGCTGGCCGGCAAGCGGCTGACGAAAGACATTTACGACGCGGACGGCCGCCTGCTGTTCGCGAGCGGCACGGTGCTGACGGAAGCGGATGTGCGCAAAGCGCAAGCTGCCGGACCGGGCGTCATCGTTGACGTTTCCATGAATGTCGAGGAGTAAACGGGGAGGGTCGGCGGTGAAAAAAGCGGCCGCGTGGAAGCTGTTTGTTGTCATGGCGGTGTGTACGATGTATTTTACCGCGTTTTCCCGCCTTGGCGCCTTTGCCTACGATGCGCTCGCCCCGGATGACGGCCGCTTCCGCCCGGGGACAGCCGTCGGTCCGGTGTCACTTTCCGGTCTGACGCCGTCCGCGGCCCGGCAGGCGGTGGCCGAGCGGGTAAACGAGTGGCGGGCGACGGCGGCGATTCCGCTGCGCTACCAAGAAAAACAAGCCGAACTGCCGGCGGACGCGTTTGCGTTTCAGCTTGAGGAAAGCCTAAAGCAGCTTGTCGATGGACAGCGGACGCCGTTGTTTGTGCTGGCTGACTTGGAAACGGGCCTTCATGCAGCGTCGTCCATCGTCCCGCCGGCGGTGCTGCCGGCGCTCGATGTGAAGCGGCTTGGGGCCGACTTGGAAGCTGTGGCATCCCGGCTTGAGGCGCCGTCTTCTCCGGTCGATTTGGCGCAATACATATCGCTTCCGGATGAGCGGCGGCCGGTCGTGAGCGAAGCGGCGGCGGCGGTTTCCGATGCGGCGGCGGCCCGCTGGCTGTCGAAAGAGCGGCGCGCGGTGATCAAGGCAAACCAGTTGTTTTCGTTTGGCGACTATATGAAAAAGGCGAAGGCCGATTTGTCCGCGGAAGCGGCCGATGCGATCGCTTCCGCGGTGTACCGGGCGGTGCTGGCGACCAATTTCACTGTTGTGGAGCGCTATACGAGCCGTATGTTGCCGGGTGGAGCGGCGCCCGGTTTTGAGGCCGCCATCAGCGACGGCCGCGATTTGGAATGGTTCAACCCGAACACGACCGATTACACGCTCGCGCTTCGATACGATGGGCGAAACGTGCGCGCCTCCATCATCGGGCTGCCGTTTGTCTATCAATATACGATTCACGTTAGCGAAACGGAGAAAATCGAACCGCGCACCGTTGTCCAGTACGATTCGCGCTTAGCGCCCGGCGAGCAGCAGACGAAACAGAGCGGCCGCCCGGGGCTGCTAGTGAAAGTCATGCGTGAAGTGCGCGATGGGACCAAACTTGTGCGCCGGGAGACGGTGAGCGAAGACTTTTACCCGCCGACGTATACGATTCAAGTGCGCGGTCTTGAAGTTCCGGAAAGCAGCGCGGAGTCAAACGGCGGGGGAAGCGAAAACAGCACGCCGGTGGAACAACCCGCTTCATCAGAACCGGAAAACGATGAAGGAAAGGAAGAAGGCGATAAGCCGGGCGAAGGCGCATCCGCGCCGAAAGCGGGCGCCGGCGGGGAGACGGACACGGGCGGAGGGGAAGGAAAATGAGCAAAAAGCAGGAACGGAAACGGCTTGGTGATTTGCTTGTCGAAGCGGGGTTGATCACCGAAAGCCAGTTGGCCGAAGCGCTGCGCGAGAAGGCGCCCGGGCAGAAGCTTGGCGATGCGCTGCTGCAGCGCGGCTACATCACCGAGCAGCAGCTCATTGAAGTGCTCGAGTTTCAGCTCGGCATTCCCCACGTCAGCTTATACCGCTATCCGATCGATCCGAAGGCGACCAGTTTAGTGCCAAAAGAGTTCGCCCGCCGCCATATGGTCATGCCGCTGAAAATCGAAGGCGAGCGGCTGCTTGTCGCTATGGCCGACCCGATGGACTTTTTTGTCATCGACGACTTGCGCCTGTCGACCGGGTTTCAAATTGAAACGGCGATCGCCTCAAAAGACGACATTTTGCGGGCGATTAACAAGTATTACGATATCGATGAGTCGTTTGACGAATTTTTGCAGGCGGCGCCGGAAGTGCGCGAAGACGAGCGGACGGAGGATGACGATTCGCCCATCGTCCGGCTCGTCAATCAAATTTTGCAGCTGGCGGTCGAACAGCGGGCGAGCGACATTCACATCGATCCGCAAGAGACGAAAGTGCTCATCCGCTATCGGATCGACGGGTTGCTTCGCACCGAGCGGGCGCTGCCGAAACATATGCAAAGCATGTTGACGGCGAGAATTAAAATTTTGGCCAATATGGACATTACCGAACACCGCGTGCCGCAAGACGGGCGGATCAAAATGGACATCGATTTTCATCCGGTCGATTTGCGCGTCTCGACATTGCCGACCGTATATGGCGAGAAAATCGTTATGCGCGTTCTTGATTTAGGTGCGGCGTTAAACGATATTCATAAACTTGGCTTCAATCCGGTCAATTTGGACCGGTTTATCCGCTTGATCGAGCGGCCGAACGGCATCGTCTTGATCACCGGACCGACCGGTTCGGGGAAATCATCGACGCTTTATGCGGCGCTCAATCATTTAAACAGCGAGCACGTGAACATTATTACGATTGAAGATCCAGTCGAATATCAGATCGAAGGCGTCAACCAAATTCAAGTGAACCCGAATGTCGGCTTGACGTTCGCCCAAGGGCTGCGGTCGATTTTGCGCCAAGATCCGAACATCATCATGGTTGGGGAGATTCGCGACCGCGAGACGGCGGAAGTGGCGATCCGCGCTTCGCTCACCGGCCATTTAGTGTTGAGCACGCTTCATACGAACGATGCGTTAAGCACGATCACGCGCCTCGTCGATATGGGCATTGAGCCGTTTTTGGTGGCGACGTCGCTTGCCGGCGTCGTTTCACAGCGGCTTGTGCGCCGCGTCTGCCGCGATTGCCAAGAGGCGTATGAGCCAACGAAGCGGGAACGGGACATTTTCGCCCGCCGCGGCATCGACGTTCGCCAACTCGTCCGTGGCCGCGGCTGTCCGACGTGCAACATGACCGGCTACCGCGGACGGCTGGCGATTCACGAGCTGCTTGTCGTCACCGAGGAGATGCGGCGCGTCATTTTAAATAACGAGCCGTTTTCAAAACTGCGCGAGCTCGCCAGTCAAAACAAAATGATTTTTTTGCTGGATGACGGGCTGTTGAAAGTGAAGCAAGGGTTGACGACGCTTGAAGAAGTGCTAAAAGTGGCCATTTTGCATTGATGGGTGAGACGGATGAAAGAAAAACTTGAGGCGTTATTGCGCGCCGCGTTTGAATGCCGCGCGTCCGACGTGCATTTGACCGTCGGTGCGCCGCCGATTTTTCGCGTGAACGGGGAGTTGAGAGCATACGGCCATGAGCGGCTGCAGCCGGAGGAGACCGAGCAAATGGCGAAAGCTGCCGTCCCGCCGCCGCTTTGGCAGCAGTTTCAAGAAACCGGAGAGCTTGATTTTTCGTATGGCATTCCCGGTGTTTCCCGCTTTCGCATCAACATCTTTAAACAGCGGTCATGTGTGTCGCTCGCCGTGCGCCTCATCCCGATGCGCATCCCGACGTTAGAAGAGCTCGCCATGCCGAACGTTTTGAAACGCATCGCCGAAAAACCGCACGGGCTCGTGCTCGTCACCGGGCCGACCGGCTCGGGCAAATCGACAACATTGGCGGCGATGATCGACTATATGAACAAAACGATGTCAAAACACATCATCACGCTCGAAGATCCGATCGAGTATTTGCATAAGCACGGGAAATCGATTATCGACCAGCGCGAGGTCGGGTTTGACACCGGAAGCTTTGCCGCCGGGCTGCGCGCCGCCTTGCGCCAAGATCCGGATGTGATTTTAGTCGGGGAGATGCGCGATTTAGAGACGATTCAAACGGCGATCACCGCTGCCGAAACCGGGCACTTAGTGCTAGGCACGCTTCATACGGCGAGCGCGCCGGCGGCAGTCGAGCGGATGATTGACGTCTTTCCGTCCGCCCAACAGGCGCAAATCCGCCTTCAGCTCGCTTCCGTGCTTGTCGCCATCATCGCTCAGCGTCTGTTTCCCAACAGCCGGAAAACCGGCCGGACAGCGGCGCTGGAAATTTTACTGAACAACGCGGCGGTCGCCAACTTGATCCGCAACGAAAAAGAGCATCAAATTGTCAACATTATGCAGACGAGCCGCCAAGCCGGCATGCAGACGATGGAGATGAGCATCAAAGAACTTGCCGCCGCCGGGCGCATCGATCCGTTGGCGGCGGAAGCGTATTTGGCGGGGGAGCGTGAACAGAATGGCGCAGTTTAAGTACGAAGGGCGCGACCAAAGCGGGCGGAAAAAAACCGGAGTGATCACCGCCGTTTCGCGGCGCGAGGCGGCCGTGAAGCTCCGTGAAAAAGGGATTCGCCCGCTGACGCTCGCCGAAGTGCCGCCGTCGATATGGAATAAAGAAATTTCATTCGGCCGCGCTGTCAAGCTGCAGCACTTTGTCATCTTTTTGCGCCAATTTGCGACCCTTGTGCGCGCCGGGGTGACGATCGTCGATTCAGTCCGCATTTTGGCCGAGCAAACGGAAAGCAAGCCGCTCGCCCGGGCGCTTTCTGACATCGAACAGTCGCTGCGCGGCGGGAATCCGCTCTCGGCGGCAGCGGCGAATCATCCGCGCATCTTTCCGCCGCTGTTTGTCAACATGGTGCGCGCCGGCGAGGCGGGCGGTACATTGGACGAAACGCTTGACCGCCTGGCCGATCATTTTGAAAAAATGCATCGCACAAGGCAAAAAATCGCCTCGGCGCTCGCCTATCCGGCGGCGGTCGCCATCATCGCCACGGCCGTCGTCATCTTTTTGCTCGTTGCCGTCGTGCCAACGTTCGTCGAAATGTTCGCTGAGTTTCACGCCGAGCTGCCGGCGATTACGAAGTTCGTGCTCAAGGCAAGCGGCGTGATGGAACAGTATTGGTGGGCGGCCGTTCTCGTCTTGATCGCCTGTTCCGCTTCATTCGCCGCCCTCCGCCGGCAAAAGGCGGCGAAATATTATTTGGACTATGCCGCCATGCGGCTGCCGATTTTCGGCAAGCTCGTGCAAAAGGCGGCGCTCGCCCGCCTGACGCGGACGCTCAGCTCGCTCGTGTCAAGTTCGGTGCCGATTTTAGAAGCGCTGTCGGTCGCCGGGCGCGTCGTCGAAAATGAAGTGATCGCGTCCGTGTTGGACGAAGCGCGCGGCGCCCTTGAGCGCGGCCAGTCGCTCGCCGAGCCGCTCCGCCGCCATTGGGCGTTTCCGCCGCTCGTTGCGCAAATGATCGCCATCGGCGAACAAACCGGTTCGCTTGACGCCATGCTCGGCAAAGTCGCCGACTTTTACGAAGCGGAGGTGGACGCCGGCACCGACCGGTTAAAATCGCTCATCGAGCCGCTCATGATCGTGCTGCTCGCCGGCGTCGTCGGGACGATCGTCACGGCGATCATCGTGCCGATGTACGATATTTTCAATCATGTTCAATAATTAGAAAATAAGAAGATATTCCTATTTATGCCGCTTTGTTGTAGAATAATAGGGAAAACGTTCTAATTTTGTTTGAAAGGGAGAGGAAACGATGGTAAAGCGAATCGTGAAAAACGAGCGCGGCTTGACGCTCATCGAACTGCTCGCCGTCATTGTCATTTTAGGGATCGTTGCGGCGATTGCGATTCCAAGCATAGGGGGAATTATTAACAAGTCAAAAAATGATGCAAAGATTGCAGAGGGGATTCAGATTATTAATGCTGCGAAGATGTATATGACAGCGAATAGTTTTACGCCTGATGATACCGGTGGTTCAGTTCAAACTTTAGATGAAAATGATCTGAATGATTACCTAGACAGCGTCGATGCCCAGAGTTATGAGGTACAGGTGCACCAAGGGAATGCTGGAAAGTATACGTACTATTTGAAAGATCATGAATCAGTGAGTCTGGTAGACAAAAACAATGATGGTCTGGCATCTGAGCAGGAATTAAGCAAATAATATACAAGTAATTAAGGTTTACAGGTGCCCCTTTTATGGTTAATGTGTCTATTTTTTTGTATAGCCTCCTCCTCGCCTCCTTTTTCAACGTCGTCGGGCTGCGGGTGCCGGCCGGGGAGTCGATCGTCAGGCCGCGGTCGCATTGTCCGGCGTGCGGGCGGACGCTGTCGGCGAGGGAGTTGATTCCGGTCGTGTCGTATGTCGTGCAGCGTGGGCGGTGCAAAGGGTGTGGGGGGCGCATTTCCCCCCTTTACCCGGCGATGGAGCTCGCGACTGCCGCCTTGTTTACGGCTGCGCCTGTTTGGGTCGGCTGGGGCGGGCGGTTGATTGTAGCGTGGACGTTGATCAGCTTGTTGGCGATCATCGTCGTGTCCGACCTTCGCTATATGCTCATCCCGGACCGGGTGTTGCTCGCGTTTGCCGCGTTGTTTCTCATCGAGCGGCTGTGGATTCCGTTTTTGCCGTGGACCGATATGGTGATCGGCGCGGCGGCCGGCTTTTTCCTTTTATGGCTGATCGCCGTGCTGTCAAAAGGCGGGATGGGCGGCGGCGATGTGAAGCTGTTTGCCGTGCTTGGGTTCGTGCTTGGCTGGAAACTCGTGTTGCTCGCGTTTTTTTTGGCGACGTTGTACGGAACAGCAATCGGGCTTGTCGGCATGGCGTTGGGGCGCGTGCGGCGCGGCGTGCCGATGCCGTTTGCGCCGGCGATCGCGCTCGGGGCGCTGACGGCGTTGTTTTTCGGCGAGGCGATCGTGCGCGCGTATATGGCGTTCATCCGGTAACGATAGCAGAAAGGAAGCAGCGAAGATGGCGTTATGGCGGCGAAAAGGGAAGGAAGCGAACATCGTGATGAAAGACCATGTCATCCGCTATGTGGAAGCGAAGCCGGGCGATCCGCCGGAGGCGAAACGGTGGGGCGAGCGTGAGCTGCCGCCCGGCGTCATTCGCGATGGCAAAATCGTGGATGCGGATGCATTGGCGATGATTTTGGATGAGTGCGTTGATGAATGGAAGCTTGACGGGCGGCGCGTCCGCTTTGTCGTCCCCGATCCGTTCGTCATGATCCGCAGCTTGTCGCTTCCGCCTCATTTGGCTGATGAGGACATTCGCGGCTATTTGTTTATGGAGCTGGGCGAATCGATTCCGCTTCCGTTTGCCGACCCGGTGTTCGATTATGTGGTGATGGAGAGAACGAGCGAGGCGGTGTCGATTTTGTTGTTTGCGGCGCCGGAGGAGGCGGTGTCTGAGTATGCGGAGCTGTTGAAGGGGATGGATTTGCGCCCTGTGGCGGCCGATGTGTCGCCGCTTTGCGCCTATCGCCCGTTTTATGCTGCCGGACAAGCCGGGCCGGATGATCATATTTTGCTTGTGCAATTTGATGAATCGGCGGTGAATGTAAGTGTGTTCCATCGACATTTGCCCTTGTTTATGCGCCATTTGCCGCTCGAGGCGCCCGCAGGGCAGACGGCGGCGTTCATTGACCCGTTTGTGGATGTGTACAAAGAAATCGAACGGATGATGAGCTTTTATTCATTTTCCCTCCAACAAGGAAAACAGCAAATTACGCGCCTCTTCCTCACCGGTGACCATCCGCAGCTTCATGGTGTATTCGCTGCCTTGGCGGAGCGGCTTGACGTGCTGCCGGAGCGGCTCGCGCAACCGCTTGATCCGTTGCCGGACCGCTACCATCTTGCCTGGGGATTGGCATTGAAGGAGGGAGTGGCTGACCATGATCGCTGATGTTAATTTATTGCCGCGAAAAGAGCCGCGCCGCGCTGGGGGCGCCGTGCTGGCGGTCTTTGCTGCTCTTCTTCTTTTGCTCGGCGCCGGCGGATGCTATTGGCTGCTTGAGCGCGTCGACAGCCGCCAGGCGGCGCTCGAGGCAGAGCTAAAGCAAGTGCGTGCCTTGCAGGCGGCGGTGGCGGCGAAACAGCATGATGTCGAGGAGCAGCAAGGGCGGCGGCAGCTCGCGGAAGCGGTGCAGTGGGCGAACGCTTATCCACTCAAAACGGTGCCGTTGCTGCAGGCTTTGACGAAACAGTTGCCGGAGCGCGGTTTTATTATGAATTTGACCTATGCCGACCGGCGGACGGTGACGATGACCGTCCAGTTTGATACGGCGGAAGAAGCTGCTTATTATTTGGAGCGGCTCGGGGCAGTCAAGATGGTCAAACAAGCGAAGTTGACCGGGGTTTCCGCCAACGGCTCAAACGAGGAAGCCGGGACGGACATAACAGTGCCGCGCTATATGGCGCAATATGAATTAACGATCGGCCAAGCTGAGAAAAAGGGGATATCACCATGACCAACCGCATCGGCAAATGGTTGACTGTTTTAGTATCGACGCTGTTCGCTGTTGCTGTGTTGGCTGCATTCTATTTTTTCTTGCTGGCGCCTCGCTACCGGGAAATCGACCAGCTTGCCGCTGTGCTCGAGAGCGAGAAAAAAGTGCTGGCCGCCATGGAACAGCGTGCGTCACCCCAAGAGGGGGATATGATGGAAAGCCTCGCCGCGCTGCAAAAGAAAGTGCCGGTCCGCCCGCTCACTGAGCAGTTGCTGCTTGAGTTTCAAAAGGCGGAATACATCTCCGGCAGCGTGCTGCTGAGTGTCAATTTTTCCGAAGAAGGGAAAGCAGCGGCCGGGCAGGCGGGAGAAGGAAAAACGGGCACTCCGCCGGACGGGATTGAAACGGTGAGCGCCCAGCTGACCGTTCAGTCGCCCTCATATTACCAGCTCGAGCGGTTTTTAGAGACACTTGAACGTTCGGAGCGGATTCTCGCTGTTGAATCGCTCACATTTGCCGGACGGCCGGAATTGACCTCGACGGCTGTCGAAGTTCAGCCGTTGACGTATTCGTTGACCGTGCGCGCCTTTTATGCGCCGCAGCTTGAAAAATGGAAGCAGATCGCGCCGATGCTGGACGTTCCGCCGCCAAGCGGCAAAGACAACCCGTTCGTGGAAATCGCGCCGCCGGCGGGCCCGTAATCGAGAAGGAGGCTTGTATGCTCATCCGGGCGAAGCGAGGGATGACGTTGATTGAACTGCTCGCCGTGCTGGTGATCATCGGCATTGTGGCAACGATCGTTGGCTTGGCCATCTGGACGATGATCGACCGGGCGCGGGAACGGGCGTTTGTCGCTGATGCCTATGCGATGTACGAAGCGGCGCGGTTGTATGTCGGCGCCGAGAAAGTGGAGTTTTTGCCAGCCCGTTCCTCTGCCGCGTTGTCATACGGGGAGTTGGTGGAAAACGGCCTGCTTGAACCGATCCATGATCCGTTTACCGGAAACCTATTGGCCCCGGAAACGAATCCATCGTATGTGCTTGTTATGAAGCGGGAGGATGGCGGAATCGATTATGCCGTTTGCTTGAAGGGAGAGACGAAGCAGCTTTGCTTTGATCAAGGGCGCGAGCAGCCGATTCCTGTCGAAGCGCTGGGGACGGAGAGGATTCGTGACCGGTAATGTCGGAAAATGAAGAAAAGAAGCGGGAACAAGGCGACAAATGTCTTGTTCTTTTTTTTTTTCTTTATGGTAAGATAGGCGAAAGAAATCGAAGGACGGAAAAGGACGGTGGCAAAATGGACAAGCAGCGCCCGGGCATTACGGTGAACATTAACGGACATTCGCGGCCGTTTACGATTAGACACTCATCGGAAGGAGATCAGCCGGACGAGCCGAGCAGACACCAATCTGAAGATCGTTTCTCCGCCGATCATGTCATTGACAGACAGTCAGCCGGCCATCATCAGACACGTTCATTTCAGGAGGGCGGCCGGCAAACCGGCGACTACGAGGCGGAAACGAAGACGTATGAAACAGTTAAAGGGGAAGAAGCAGCCGCCCTTGAAGAAGACGACAGAGTCATTTCTGTGTCAGAAGCGTTCCAAAAAAAGAAAAAAGGTGGGAAAAAACAGCGGTCGTGGCGGCTGCCGCCGCATGCCAAGTCGCTGTTTCTCGCGGCGGCGGTCGCCGCGCTCGTCGGCATGGCGTTTGGCATGACGATGCTCCGGCTTGTCCCGCAGGAAAAAGGGGAGCCGTCGCCGGCGGCTGAAGCGATGGAGGAACTGGCGGAGGCTGGAACGGCGACAGGAGAGGAAGGGGCGGAAAGCACAATGCTTGCGCCGTTTTCAATCGCGGTGATCCAAGCCGGTGTCTACTCTGACGAAGAGGCAGCTGTGCGGGCGGCCGAATCGATCCAAGCGGCCGGCGTGCCAGTCGTGGTGGCCGGGAAACAGCCGGCGGCGCTCTATATTGCGGTCGGCGCGGATAAAGAAGCGCTGCGGGCAGTCAACGACCGATACCGCGGGGCGGTGCCGAGCACGTACGTGAAGGAACTGTCATTTGCGGCTGAAACAAAGGTGCGCCGGTCAGGAATCGTCCAAAAAGGGGAGGCGTTATACGGAAGCATGGCGGCAGTCTCCGCCGCTTTGCTTGCCGGCAAGGATGTGAGCGACGGAGAATGGCAGGCGCTAAGCAAGGCGTACGGCTCGTTCGAAAAAAGCGAAACACCAAACAACAAAACAGTCGAGGAATATGCCGAAGCGCTCAGGCAGGCGTATTTGGCGCTCGCCGCTTACAAAGAAAATCAAGAGGAAGCGCTGCTCAGCAAGGCCCAACAACAGCTGCTCGAGGCGCTCAGCGTCTATATGGAATTGATCCCGCTGCGGAGCTAAAAACGGCTCCGTTTTTTCTTTGTTCTTGTCTGTGGAACTCATATTTCGCAACCTTTGCATAATATACAAAAAACAACCCGAATATGCGCATAAAAATAATTTTTTATACAAAAATTGTAAAATAATTAATTTTTATTCGGTCAAACCTGGCTTATTTCGAATTTTTATTCAGGGTGCGAAATGTGAGGTGGAAAATTGCCTTTCAGTGAAAAATTTGCTACGATACAAATGAATCTTCCGAACCGAAACGAAGGAAAGGAGAATGACGATGCCCCCACGGTTCGTGCTTGCGTCCCGCTCCCCGCGCCGCAAACAGCTCCTCGAGATGACCGGCTGGCCGTTTGATGTGCAGGAAAGCCAAGCCGACGAGACGATCGCTCCCGGAACGCCCCCTGAAGAAGCCGTCCAAATGCTTGCCCGCCGGAAAGTCGAGGCGGTCGTGCCGTGCGCATCTGACGCCTACGTCCTTGGCGCCGACACGATTGTTGTGCATGACGGCCGGTTGCTAGGGAAGCCGCGCACCGCCGGAGAAGCGTTTGAGACGCTGCGGCTTTTATCCGGGCGGACGCACGATGTTTGGACAGGGGTTGCAATCGCGACGCCGCACGGGGAAACGGTGTCATTCGCCGAAAAAACAGCGGTGACGTTTTGGCCGTTGAGCGATGAAGAAATCGAAACTTACATCGCCACCGGAGAGCCGATGGACAAGGCGGGAGCGTACGGCATTCAAGGTCGGGCCGCCCTGTTTGTCAAACGGATTGAAGGAGATTACTTCACTGTTGTTGGCCTGCCGCTGTCAAGGACTGTAAGAGAGCTGCGTCGGCTCGGGTGGCCGCCGGACGGCATGGGAGCGTAATGCCGTTAACAGCCGCCATCCACATGGCCGGGGACGCTTATTGTGCTGCGGTCGGTCACTGCCGGATAACGGCGGGATCAGAAAAGGAGTAAGGGAGGAATACGATGGCGTGGATGATTCGCGATGTGCCAAAAGACGGTCGGCCGCGTGAACGACTGTTGTCGTCAGGGCCGGAAAGTTTAGCTGATCATGAGCTATTGGCCATTTTGCTGCGCACCGGGACGAAAGACGAGTCGGTCGTGCAGCTCGCCCAGCGTCTTCTTCAGCATTTTGAAGGGCTGAGGCTGCTGAAAGACGCGACGGTTGAAGAAATGACCAACATTAAAGGAATCGGGCCGACGAAAGCGGCGCAAATTTTGGCCGCGCTTGAGCTCGGCCGGCGCATTCACCAATCCGGCTACCATGACCGCTATGTCATCCGTTGTCCGGAAGACGGGGCCAAATATGTCATGGAAGATATGCGATTTTTATCGCAAGAACATTTTGTTGCCATTTATTTGAATACAAAAAATCAAGTAATTCATCGCAAAACAGTGTTCATCGGCAGTTTAAACGCCTCCATTGTCCATCCGCGCGAAGTGTTTAAAGAGGCGATCAAACGATCCGCCGCCTCAGTCATTTGCGTGCATAACCACCCCTCTGGCGATCCGACCCCAAGCCGCGAGGACATCGATGTCACCAGACGGCTTGTCGAATGCGGCCGCGTGATCGGCATCGAGCTTCTGGACCATCTCATTATCGGTGACCAAAAATTCATCAGTTTAAAAGAAAAAGGCTATGTCTAACGGTTCTCATTTTTTGTCGAATCAGGTATAATATCAATTATGAGTTTTTCTGAATCCGTTTCGGCGGTGCTGTACCATTTATAAATGACTGACATCCGACCAATTTTGCCAATATAAAGATGATACGCATTTCGTTTCGGAAAGGAAGATCAACAATATGCTTGGGTTTGGAACGAAAGATCTTGGGATTGATTTAGGGACGGCGAACACGCTTGTTTATGTGAAAGGAAAAGGGATCGTCTTGCGTGAGCCGTCAGTCGTCGCCATTCAGCGCGACACGAAGCAAATTGTTGCCGTCGGCAATGAAGCGAAAAATATGATCGGGCGCACGCCGGGCAACATCGTGGCGCTGCGGCCGATGAAAGATGGCGTCATCGCTGACTATGAGACGACAGCGACGATGATGAAATATTATATTCGCAAAGCTATCAAGACGAAAGGATTGTTTGCCGGCAAGCCGTATGTGATGGTATGTGTACCGTATGGCATCACGGCGGTCGAAGAGCGGGCGGTCATCGATGCGACACGACAGGCCGGAGCGCGCGACGCGTACACGATTGAAGAGCCGTTTGCGGCCGCCATCGGCGCCAACTTGCCGGTATGGGAACCGACCGGCAGCATGGTCGTTGACATTGGCGGCGGCACGACCGAAGTAGCGGTCATTTCGCTTGGCGGCATCGTGACGAGCCAGTCGATCCGCATTGCCGGTGATGAAATGGATGATGCGATCATCCAATACATCCGCAAAACGTACAATTTGATGATCGGTGAGCGGACGGCGGAGGCGATCAAAATGGAAATCGGTTCGGCTGGAAATCCGGAGGGGATCGAGAAAATGGAAATTCGTGGCCGCGATTTATTGACCGGGCTGCCGAAAACGATCGAAATTAGCGCCGAGGAAGTGGCTGAGGCGCTTCGCGACACCGTTTATGCCATTGTGGAATCAGTGAAAAACACGCTTGAAAAAACGCCCCCGGAGCTGGCGGCCGACATTATGGACCGCGGCATCGTGCTGACGGGCGGCGGAGCTTTGCTGCGCAATTTGGACAAAGTCATCAGCCAAGAAACGGACATGCCGGTCATCGTCGCCGAGAATCCGCTCGATTGCGTGGCGATTGGCACCGGCAAAGCACTCGACCATATTGACTTGTTTAAAAACAAGGCGAGAGACCATCGCTGACAGTAAGAAGGTGCCGACGCATGCCACAGTTTTTCGGAAATAAGCGTCTCATTTTTTTGCTTGTCAGCATCGTCATTCTTGTTATGTTGATCGGCTTTTCGCTGCGCAGCCGCGAGCAATTGACGTGGCCAGAGCAGTTTGTCAAAGACACTGTCGGTTTTGTCCAGCTTCTGTTTGGGAAGCCCGCACAGTTTGTCGCGGGCTTCTTTGAAAATGTGAACGATCTCCGCCATACATATGAGGAAAACGAGTTATTGAAAGCAAGGCTTGAGGAATACGCGGCGCTGCAGACGGAGGTTGAGGCGCTGCGCCAGGAAAACAAACGGCTTCGCGCGTTGCTTGACAAAAAAGAGAGCTTGCGCGACTTTATTCCGATCCAAGCGACTGTGATCGGGCGAAACCCAGACCGCTGGCGGGAGACGATCATTGTCAATAAAGGCGCGCAGCATGGGGTGAAAAAAGATATGGCGGTCATTACCCCAGCCGGGCTTGTCGGCAAGGTGCAGCACGCTTCCCAATTTACGTCCACGGTGCAACTGTTAAGCGCGCTCGACCAAAACAACCGCATTTCCGCCTATGTCCAAGGGAACGAAAACGTATTCGGCTTAATTGAAGGGTATGACAGCAAACGGCGCGAACTGATCCTTGGCGAAATTCCGATTGACGCCAAAGTGAAAGAGAAGCAAAAAGTGTTGACTTCCGGCCTCGGCGGCGTGTTTCCGAAAGGATTGCCGATCGGCGAAGTAACCGAGGTCAAACCAGACCAGTACGGATTGACGCAAGTTGTCTATGTTAAACCGTTTGCCAACTTGTATGATATTGATGATGTGATGATTGTGAAACGGAAAATCGATGAGGCACTGCAAGAAGAGGAGGAGGCAAAGTGAAAAAGTGGCGGCTCCCTTTCCTTGCGGTGTTATGTTTTGTCAGCGAAAGCATTTTTGTTGATGTATGGCCGAAGGGTGACTTGTATGTCCGCTATTTTTTTGTTCCCCGCTTTTTTCTTATTTTTTTAGTGCTGACGGCTGTTTATCTTGGTGGGACGCGGGCGATGGGGTACGGATTCATATTCGGTTTCCTGTATGACTGCGTCTATACAGAGCTGCTCGGCGTTTACGCCTTTGCCTACACGCTCATCGCCTATATCGCGGGCAAAGCGATGAAATGGTTTCACCAGAGCTGGCTTGTTGTGTTTTTGCTATCGCTGTTGGCCATCGCTCTTCTTGACGGCTATGTGTACGGCATTCAGCTGTTGATCGGGCGGACGGATTGGTCGTTTTCCGTATTTTGGGATCGTCGTCTATGGCCAACATTGCTGTTGAATATCGGATTTTTACTGATCTTCTCGTACCCGCTCGGACGGTGGCTGGCAAAAATTCGCCGGTTGGAGCAGGAAGAATAAAAGAGGAAAAACGGCCCGTTCTGTAGAAATATTCGTTGGGGTGAACGTTGTGGCAAAACAAAAGCAGCAGTATGTGACGATTAAAGGGACGAAAGATGGGCTGACGCTGCATCTTGATGACCGCTGTTCGTATGACGACTTGTTGAAAGAGATCGAAGAGCGGCTTGTCAAGCGCTCTGGCGTCGCTTCCAACAGCCCGCTCGTCTCCGTCCATTTGAAAGTCGGGAACCGCTACTTAACGCCCGCCCAAGAGGAGGAGTTGCGCGCGCTCATCCGCCGTTCGAAAAATTTGGTCGTCGATTCGATCGAAAGCAATGTGATGTCGAAAGCGGACGCGATTGAATGGATACAGAAAACGGAAATCGTCACTGTCTCGCGCATTGTCCGTTCCGGACAAGTGCTTCACGTCGAGGGGGATTTGTTGCTGCTCGGCGATGTGAACCCCGGCGGGACGGTGATCGCCGGAGGCAACATTTTCATCCTCGGCGCCTTACGCGGCATCGCCCATGCCGGATATGCCGGCAATAAAGAGGCGATCATTGCCGCGTCAGTGATGAAGCCGATGCAGCTGCGCATCGGCGATGTCATGAATCGTGCTCCCGATTACAAAACGGACGAAGGAAATGAGATGGAATGTGCTTATATTAATGAACATGATCAAATTGTGGTCGACCGCCTGCAGCTGCTTATGCATTTGCGGCCGAATTTGACGCGCTTAGAAAGGAGAATGTAACCGTGGGAGAAGCGATCGTCATCACTTCCGGGAAGGGCGGCGTCGGCAAAACGACGACGACCGCAAACCTTGGGACGGCCCTCGCCATTTTGGGGAAGCGGGTGTGCCTTGTCGATACGGACATCGGGCTGCGCAACCTCGATGTCGTGTTGGGGCTTGAAAACCGAATTATTTATGACCTAGTTGATGTCGTTGAAGGACGCTGTACGGTGCAAAAAGCGCTCGTCAAAGATAAGCGGTTCGATAACCACTTGTATTTGCTGCCGGCGGCGCAAACGAGCGACAAATCGGCGGTCAATCCGGGGCAGATGAAAGAGCTGGTCGAGCAGTTGAAGCAAGAATACGACTATGTGCTCATCGACTGCCCGGCCGGCATTGAACAAGGCTACCGCAACGCTGTCGCCGGCGCGGACGAGGCGATCGTCGTCACGACACCGGAAGTGTCGGCCGTCCGCGACGCCGACCGCATCATCGGCTTGCTTGAAGCGGAAGAGCACGTCAAACCGCCGCGCCTCGTCATTAACCGCATTCGCAGCCATATGGTGAAAAACGGTGATATGCTTGATGTGGATGAAATCGTCATGCATTTGTCGATCGAGCTGCTCGGCATTATCGCTGATGATGAGAACGTGATCAAAGCGTCGAATCGCGGCGAACCGATCGTCCTTGACCCAAGCAGCAAAGCGTCGGTTGCTTACCGCAACATCGCCCGCCGCATCCTCGGCGAATCGGTGCCGCTGCCGCCGCTCGAGGAAGAGGAGAAAGGGTTGTTCTCAAAGATTCGAAAAATATTTAGCCTGAAATAAGGGAATGGGGCAATTCCGACGGGAAATTGCCCTTTTTGTTTTGCCCATTACTTGCGGAAACCGGCGCCGGCGTGCGACACGATAACAGGAGAGAATATTGAGGATAAAAGGGGGGAGACTAGGTCTCTTTTTTACTGATCGTGTAAATCGGCAAGGCGGGCTTGACGAAAACATTGCTTCTGTGTAAACGGCTGGCTGCAAACAGTCGTCCGCCTTTGGCGGCGACAAGCTTGCGCTCATCGAGGTGAGCCCGGTGGGGGCAGTGAAAAAACGCCTGCTCATATTCAAACGGGTTGTCTCATAAACTAGTACAAACGTGGTTAGAAAGGTGGAGGGGGGACGTATGGACCGACGCGTTCGGGAGATGAAAAAACGGATTGAAAAGCGGCGGAAAGAGCGCCACCATCAGGCAAAAAATCGCAGAGAGCCGGAGTGGGGGATGGCGGATGAGGAGCGGTACGGGCTTCCGGTTGTGACGTACGACCGCTATTCGTTTGAATCAGAGTCCCATCCGCTGTTCCGCAAAGAGTGGTTTCTCTTCAAAACGCTGATTGCGGCGTGCCTTGTGTTAATCACCGCCATTTTGTTCAAACATCCATCCGCTTCGCTCGAACCGGCGCGGCAGTTTGTCACGAGGGCGATGGAAACGGAATTTCAGTTTGCGGCCGTCTCAGCCTGGTATGAACAAACGTTTGGTGAGCCGCTCGCCTTTTTTGCGCCGAAAAAGGAGACAAAAACGGAGACGGCGTCCTCATACGCGGTGCCCGTTTCCGGCCGAGTGCTCGAAAGCTTTGAGCAAAATGGCCAAGGCGTGATGATTGAAACCGAGAGCGAGGCGAAAGTCGAGGCAATGAAAGAAGGGATTGTCACCTTTGCCGGCACAAAAGAAACCTTTGGGAAAACGGTCGTGATTCAGCACGCGGACGGCAGTGAAACGTGGTATGGCCATTTGGGAACCATTTCAGTGAAACTATACGACTTTGTCGAAATGGGGAAGGAAGTCGGAACTGCACAGGCAAGTGACGAAGACGAACAGAAAGGGTTGTTTTATTTTGCCATTAAGCAAGGGGATCAATTCATTGATCCGATCCAGGTGATTTCCTTTGAATAAGTATGTAGGGCTGCTTGGAAAGTTGCACGTTCATCCGTTATTATGGCTGATCGGCGGCATGGCGGTATTGACCGCCCACTTTAAGCAGCTTTGTTTGCTGTTTTTCATTATTCTCGTCCATGAGCTTGGCCATGCGGCGGCAGCCGCGTATTTTTCATGGCGGGTGAAGCGGATTTTGTTGCTGCCGTTCGGTGGAGTGGCTGAAGTGGAAGAGCATGGAAACCGGCCGTTTCGCGAGGAGTGGATCGTGACGCTCGCCGGCCCGGCACAGCATCTTTGGCTCGTAGCCGCAGCGTTTTTTTTATGGAAGGTCGGTTGGATGGATGACGGGAGCTGGGAGTTGTTTTTTCGCTATAATGTAGCGATCTTTGGGTTGAACTTGTTGCCCATTTGGCCGCTCGATGGCGGCAAACTGCTGTTTTTGCTCTTGTCGCATCGCCTCCCGTTCAGCGAGGCGCACCGACAGATGGTTGCGGTCTCGGCCGTTGTGCTTGCTGTCGGTATAGTTCTTTTGCTTCTCATGGCGCCGCGTCAGTTGGATTTATGGGTGATTGTTGCCTTTTTGGCGCATGCCATCCGGCAGGAGTGGAAGCAGCATCCGTATGTCGTCATGCGGTTTTTGCTTGAGCGGTATTATGGAAAAAAGGGGGATTACACAAGGCTGAAGACGATCACCGTATCGGCTGAGGAGCGCATCTCGGCCGTGCTGCACCGTTTTTACCGCGGGCAAAAGCACGCAATTGTTGTCACTGGCGAGGGCCGCGAGCGGATGACGCTTGATGAAAATGAGCTGTTGCACGCGTTTTTTGCCGAAAAGCGGATCGATGCGCCGCTTGGCGCGCTTATTTATTAAAGCGGCGACAGCCGCTTTTTTGTTGGCTGTCGTGGGGAAAATGGCAGTTGACGGTGGGCTGTTTCTATGGTACTATAGATGACGTTGTAGACGTTTTGTCCTTTGTAGAAAGGACAAAAGAGGGCAGCTGTCGCAAAATGACGCACCCGTACTACAACCGCTCAGCGCGGGTTGTGAAGCGTTCCATCCGGAACCGCCTTGACGCTGGCGAGTCTGAGTATCATGAAGGAGGTGCGACGTATGTACGCAATTATCGAAACTGGCGGCAAACAGTTGAAAGTGGAAGAAGGCCAAGAAATTTACATTGAAAAATTGGATGTCAATGAAGGCGATACGGTGACGTTTGACAAAGTGCTGTTCATCGGCGGGGAAACGGTGAAAATCGGCAACCCGACGGTCGAAGGTGCAACGGTCACGGCGAAAGTGCAAAAACATGGCCGGCAAAAGAAAATCATCGTCTTCAAATATAAAGCGAAAAAGAACTACCGCCGCAAACAAGGCCACCGTCAGCCGTACACTAAAGTCGTGATTGAAAAAATCAACGCATAAGATGATCCGCGTCACGATTGAACGGGAAGCGGGCGGCCGCATTCGCGCGTTTACGATGGATGGTCACGCCAAGTTTGCCAAGCGCGGGCACGACATCGTCTGCGCCGGCGCTTCGGCCGTCTCGTTTGGGACGATCAACGCCATCGAGGAGCTCACCGGCGTCCGTCCGCGCGTTATGCTCGGCCAAGACGGCGGCCATCTTCGCTGTGAGCTTCCGGAGTTGGAAGAAGCAGCGACGGCAGAGAAAGTGCAGCTTTTGCTCGAAGCGATGGTCGTCTCGCTAAAGACGATCGAACGCGATTACGGGAAATTTATTCGCGTGACATTGAGATAGCAGGAGGTGACTGTCATGCTGAGACTTGATTTGCAATTTTTCGCTTCGAAAAAAGGGGTCGGTTCGACGAAAAACGGCCGCGACTCAATCGCGAAACGCCTTGGCGCGAAACGCGCTGACGGCCAATTCGTGACGGGTGGCTCGATTTTGTACCGCCAACGCGGAACGAAAGTCCATCCGGGCTTGAACGTCGGCCGCGGCGGCGATGACACGCTGTACGCCAAAATCGACGGCATCGTCCGTTTCGAGCGGCTCGGTCGTGACCGCAAACGCGTGAGCGTCTATCCGGTCAGCCAAGAAGCGTAATACCATTTCGAAAAACTCTAACCGTCGCGGTTAGGGTTTTTCTTTTTCTGCTTGAAAAACCGCTCCCGTTCGATGCCAGAAAATGCTATAGTAAAAGTAAACTGTCCCCTGAGGAGGGGAAAGGATACAACAGGCGGCGCGGGAAGTTGCGCTGCATGAATAGGGGAGCGTTGCATGGAAAAGCGATGGACTGTCATCGAAGTGATGCGCCATGCCCGTCATGACTGGCTGAACAAAATCCAGCTCATTAAAGGCCACTTGGCGCTCAATAAAGTGGAACGGGTGCAAGAAATCATCAACGGCATTATCGGCGAGGCGCAGCAAGAAACGCGGTTGACGAACTTAAAGGCCGAGCGGTTTGCCGAGCTGATTATGACGTACAACTGGGAGCCGCACCCGATTTTTCTTGAATACGAAGTTGTGGGCGATGAGGCCGATTTATCGCTGTATGACGAACCGCTGAGCGAATGGTGCCGCCGATTTTTTCGCCTGCTTGAGGAACAGGCTGACGAGCAGAGAGAAAACCATTTATGTTTAACGATCGAGATCGGCCATGGACGGGCGGCGCTGTTTTTTGACGGCCGCGGCGCTTGGCGGGATGGCGAGGCCGTTCGCGCTTGGCTTGGGCGCTATGAGCCATCCGGGCCGCTTCGGCTCGTATCGTTTGCCGTCGGTGCGGATGAATTGACGGTGGAGCTTGAGCTGCCGCCCGGTCCCGGAATAGCTTATTCGTAAACACATATTGACAGCATTGAATTGGCTTTGTATACAATAATAAATATTAGCTACACTCATTTTGCCATGATGGAAGCGAATCGGAGGAACAACCATGTTTGTCGATCAAGTGAAAATTTACGTGAAAGGCGGGGACGGCGGCAACGGCATGGTTGCGTTCCGCCGGGAAAAATACGTTCCAAAAGGCGGGCCGGCCGGCGGGGATGGCGGCAAGGGCGGCGATGTGGTGTTCGTCGTGGACGAAGGGTTGCGCACATTGATGGATTTCCGCTACCAGCGCCATTTTAAAGCGCCGCGCGGCGAAAACGGCATGTCGAAAAACCAGCATGGGAAAAACGCGGAGGACTTGCTCGTCAAAGTGCCGCCTGGAACGGTCGTCATCGATGCGGACACAAACGAAGTGCTCGCTGATTTGACGGAGGAAGGGCAGCGCTTTGTCGTCGCCAAAGGTGGGCGCGGCGGACGCGGCAACACCCGGTTTGCGACCGCGGCCAATCCGGCGCCGGAAATCGCGGAAAACGGAGAGCCGGGCGAAGAGCGGAACGTCATTTTGGAGTTGAAGCTGCTCGCTGATGTCGGGCTCGTCGGCTTCCCAAGCGTCGGCAAATCGACGCTGCTGTCTGTCGTTTCCGCCGCACGGCCGAAAATCGCGGAATATCATTTTACGACGCTTGCACCCAACTTAGGCGTTGTCGAAACAGAAGACGGCCGCAGTTTTGTCATGGCCGACTTGCCGGGGCTGATTGAAGGCGCCCATCAAGGGGTGGGGCTTGGACATCAGTTTTTGCGCCATATCGAGCGGACGCGCGTCATCGTCCATGTCATCGACATGGCGGCGGTGGAAGGACGCGATCCGTATGATGATTATGTCGTCATCAATGAGGAGCTGAAGCAGTACAATTTGCGTTTGACGGAACGGCCGCAAATTGTCGCTGCCAATAAAATGGACATGCCAAATGCGGAAGAAAATTTGCGCCGCTTCCGGGAAAAAGTCGGCGAGGCGGTGCCCGTCTTTCCGATTTCGGCGGCGACGAGGCAAGGGGTGCGCGAGCTTTTGTTTGCCATTGCGGATTTATTGGAAACAACGCCGGAGTTCCCGCTCCATGAACCGGAAGAGCCGGCCGTGCAGCGCGTCGTCTATAAATACGAGAAAGAGGAGCCGCCGTTTACGATCACCCGCGGCAGCGACGGGGCGTTTGTTTTATCCGGCGACAAAATCGAGAAGCTGTTTAAGATGACCGATTTCTCGCGTGAGGAATCGGTGCGCCGCTTCGCCCGCCAGCTGCGGGCCATGGGGGTGGACGATGCGCTGCGCGAGCGCGGGGCGCAAGACGGCGACACCGTCCGGCTGCTCGATTACGAGTTTGAGTTTGTCGATGATTGGGATGAACGGTAAAAGCGGGGGAAGGTGCGGTGGAGAAAAAGTTTTATTTGGTGCGCGAAGACGTCTTGCCGGAAGCGATGAAAAAAGTCGTGCTTGCCAAACAGCTGCTTGAGCGGAAAAAAGCCGCCTCGGTCGCCGAGGCGGCGCAGCTTGCCAACATTAGCCGCGGCGTCTTTTACAAATATCGTGACGCCATTTTTCCGTTTCAGGCGGTGACGAAAGAGAACATCGTCACGCTGTTTTTCCATTTGGAGGACCGCTCGGGCACGCTGTCGCAGCTGCTTGGCGCTGTGGCCGCGGCCGGCTGCAACGTGCTGACGATTCACCAGACGATTCCGCTGCAAGGGCGGGCGAACGTGACGCTTTCCGTCAGCACGAACGATATGCGCGAAGACATTGATGAACTGTTGGCGAAGCTGAGAAGGTTTGAATTTGTCGAAAAAGTGGAAATTGTCGGTTCAGGAGTGTATTAAAGTAAGGGAGAGGCAACCAAAATGAAAATCGGCTATTTAGGACCGAAGGCGACGTTTACCGAAGCGGCGGTCGCGGCGCTGTTTCCGTCGGAACCGCGCGAGCCGTACGACACGATTCCCGACTGCATCGACGCCGTCGCCGCTAGGGAAATTGAAGCGGCCGTTGTGCCGCTTGAGAATGCGTTGGAAGGGTCGGTCAATTTAACGCTGGATTACTTAATTCATGAACAGCCGCTGCCGATCATTGGCGAAATCGTCGTTCCGATCGAGCAACATTTCATGGTGCACCCGTATTATGCGCCACATTGGCGCGAGGTCAAAGAGGTGTATTCGCATTCGCACGCCATTGCGCAGTGTCGCAAATTTTTACATACGGTGCTCAAAGGGGCGAAGCAAGTGCCGATGACATCGACGAGTGCTGCCGCCAAATTTGTGAGCGAACATCCGCACTTGCCGGTGGCAGCGATCGCCAATCGGTTGGCGGCGGGCGAATACGGTTTGACGATTGTACAGGAAAATATTCATGATTACGATTACAATCATACGCGCTTTATCGTCGTCAGCCGGAGCGGGCAGCCGCTTTCGCCTGCCTCGCCGCTTTATGCCGGCGATAAAACGACCGTGGTCGTGATGCTGCCGCAAGACCAGCCTGGTGCGCTCCATCAAGTGCTGTCGGCGTTCGCCTGGCGGCGGCTTAACTTGACAAAAATTGAGTCGCGCCCGGCGAAAACGGGGCTTGGCAACTACTTTTTTATCATTGATATTGATGCACCGCTTGATGAGGTGCTCATCCCGGGGGCGATCGCCGAGATCGAAGCGCTCGGCTGCACGGTGCAGTTGTTGGGCAGTTATCCTTATTATTTTGCCTAAAACGGGTAAAAAAACGCGAACGGTATGTTCCCGCTCGCGTTTTCTGTTTAGCTGGCCCCGCGACGCAATCTTGGTTGGCGGCTGTTCGGTAAGGGCATGCAGTTTCTCGTCTCAGAAGAGCTGACTGGGTGAAAAAAGCCGCTTCGCCGCCGTTTAAACCGATGGCGGGAAACGACTATTTTTTCAATCGGGTGGGAAACGATGATTTTTCGCGGCTTCTCCGTTAAAGGAGACGTAGTTTTGCACTTCTTTCGCCTGAAATTCCCGGCTCTTTTAGGCTTCAATTAAAAAACCGGCTTGTGCCAAGGCGCGGCAGGCGGCATCGAGCTTTTCCGGTGAGTCAGCTTCAAGCGTATGCAAATGCGTCCCGTCTGTCAGCTGGAGCAAATATGCCGCTTTTGCCGCCTCAATTTTGGCGATAAACTGGTCGACTTCGAGGCGGTTGCTGACCATGACCGATGCGGTTAAATCGCCATAAACCGGATGTTCGATTTTGACGTCTTTCACCGTTACGCCGCAGTCGACGAGCAAATACAATTCTTCTTTCGTCTGCTTCGGGGTATGGGAGCAGGCGACTGTTCTCGTATACGTTTTGGCCGGCTCGGCCGGCTTTAAATACAAATAGCCTTGGCTTGTGGCGATAATCGGTTCGCTGCGCGCCTTTAACAGCGAAATATCTTGGACGATCACTTGGCGGCTGACGTTCGTTTTTGCCGCCAACTCCGCCCCGGTGAGCGGCGTCCCGCTTTCTTTCAGCCATTGCAAAATGAGCTGGCGTCGTGCTTCCCCTAAAATTTTCTTTTCTTCTTTCACCTTGTCCATGCCCCCCTTCGTGTTCGGATGAGCTGTTCCAATGTTGAAACTAATTGATCAATCTCGATTTCCGTCGTCGCCATACCGAGCGATACGCGAACAAACTGCTTTGCCTCCTCCGGAGTTTTGCCGACAGCGATCATCGTCCGCGATGGGGCTTGCAACCCGACTTGGCAGGCACTGCCGGTTGAAATGGCGATGCCGGCCCGGTTGCATTCGAGCATCACCAGTTGTCCGTCCAACCCGTTCACGATCAAACCGATAATGTGGGCGAGCCGGCAGTCGGGATGGCCTTCGACCGTGACCGGCAGCTGTTTGGCTGCTATGGCGTCAAGCAGCCGGCGGCGCAGCTGTTCAAGCCGCGTTTGTTCGCTTTCCATTCGCCCGTAAAGCCGCTTAGCGGCGGTGATGAAGGCAGCGATTCCCGGCACATTGACCGTTCCGGGCCGAAAGCCGGATTCGTGTGTCGTTCCCGGAAAGACGGGTTTCCAGTGAAGGTGCGGATCGATGTAGACGGCGCCGACCCCTTTCGGCCCGTATACTTTATGGGCGGAAATCGATACGCTGTCAATCGCCATCGCCTTGACGTCTAGCTGTATTTTAGCAAAAGTTTGCACGCAGTCGCTATGAAAAAGAATGCCGTGCGCCCGCAGCAGGCGGCCGATGTCGGCAAGCGGCTGGATGGTGCCGATTTCTGAGTTGGCGTGTTGAATGGAAGCAAGAATCGTCTGCGGCGTGATGGCCCGTTCCAAATCAGCGAGATGGATGCGTCCGAATCGGTCAACGGGCAAATATGTCACCGCATACCCTTCCGTTTCAAGCTGTTGAAACAAATGGTACAGTGAGGCGTGCTCGATTTCGGTGGTGATTAAATGATTTCCTTTATGACGACGGGCGGCAATGAGCGATCGAATAGCGAGCATATTCGCTTCCGTACCGCCGCTTGTGAAATACACTCCTTCCGTTTCCCCGTTGATCATAGCGGCAAGCTCGCGCCGGCATAATGTGAGCAATTGTTTCGCTTTTGTGCCGATGTCATGCAGGCTGTTTTCATTGCCAAAATAAACGGCCGCTGCTTCAGCATAGGCTGCGATGGCTTCCTCGCACATCGGCGTAGTCGCTGCATAGTCCAAATAAATCATAGTCCCCCGCCTTTTCGGTATTTTTTTGACAAACCTCTTGTCATTAGTTTAAATATGTGTAAATATAGATGTCAAGACAGGTGAAAAGAAAGGGGGATCCGGATGTGGGGAAAGACGGCATCATTATTGTCGGCAGCGGTCTTGCTGCTTTAACCGCTGCGTATTACTTGCGAGCGCAAGAAAATGTGACGATTTTCACAAAGAAAAACCGGGTCGACAGCAACTCATGGCGGGCGCAAGGCGGGGTGGCAGCGGCTCTGGCGACCGGTGATGATTGGCGCACTCATTTCCATGACACGTTGATGGCCGGCTGTCATCATAACGATGCACGGATGGTTGAGTTGCTTGTGCGTGAAGGGCCAAAGCGGCTGCAAGAATGGATCGACGCCGGGATGGCGTTCGATACAGATGAACATGGCCGTCCCTGCTTTGGCCTTGAGGGGGGGCATAGCCACCGGCGCATTTTGCACGCTGGCGGCGACCAAACGGGCAAGGCGCTTGTTTCGTTTTTGCTTCAGCAGTTGAATGATCGTGTGCCGCTTGTCGAGGAGGAACAAGTGATTGACTTGTTGATCGAAGACGGCCGTTGCGTCGGGGTGAAAACGATGCGGAAAGACGGTCGTGTTTCCGTATGGCGCGCGTCCGCTGTCGTGTTGGCGACCGGCGGCTGCGCCGGGTTGTATACGTTTACTTCAAACGCGCTGACAGCAACAGGCGACGGCATCGCCATGGCGTATCGCGCCGGGGCGGCGGTCGCTGATATGGAGTTTATCCAATTTCATCCGACGATGCTGGCTGCCGGGGGAAGAGCGGTCGGGCTTGTATCGGAAGCGGTGCGCGGCGAAGGGGCGGTACTGGAGACAGAAGACGGGCGGCGCGTGATGGACGGCGTGCATCCGCTTGGCGACTTGGCGCCGCGTGATGTTGTCGCCCGTGCGATCGTTGCGGAACTGGAACGCGGTGTCCGCGTCTATTTGAATATTTCCGCCGTGTCTCATTTCCGCCGCCGCTTTCCGACGATTGCCGCGCTATGTGAAGCACATGGCGTTGACCTTGAAGCCGGCCGCCTTCCCGTTGTGCCGGGCGCCCACTTTTTAATGGGCGGCATTGTTGTCAATGAATGGGGACAGACGACTGTGCCGGGCTTATATGCCATCGGAGAAGCGGCGTGTACTGGTGTGCACGGCGCCAACCGGTTGGCGAGCAATTCATTGCTTGAGGCGATCGTATTTGGCGCCCGCGTGGCTGACGCCATCAACTGCCAGGCGGGATGGCCAACGTCCGGGCGCCGCGCTGACCGGTCGGTTGACCGCCCGCCCTGCCTTTTGGCGCCGCCGCTTCCGGGGCGGGCGCACATCCGTGAGCAATTGTCCGCATCGGTCGGCATCGTCCGTGACAGAGAGCGGCTCCGTGAGGCGGTTGATTGGCTGGAACAGTTTTCCCTGCCGCATTGGCTCGAGGGAGATGTTGAGACGTTGGCTGCTGAGGAGATCGAAACAGGGTATATGCTTCTTGCCGGCTGGCTTGTTGCTTCGTCGGCGCTTCGCCGCACAGAAAGCCGCGGCGGCCACTACCGGAGCGATTTTCCG
Organism: Geobacillus genomosp. 3; assembly: GCF_000445995.2. GTDB lineage: Bacteria > Bacillota > Bacilli > Bacillales > Anoxybacillaceae > Geobacillus. Next base: position 2,507,081 of record NC_022080.4, on the reverse strand, counting down.
CATCCGCATCCGGACTGGCAAGGGCGGCGCCTCGTGCGGACAAAAGAAGAGTGGGCGTCTGCACCGGTCGGGCGATAAAGCGGAAGTGAGACCAAGAGGGGGCTGAGCGATGAATCGGTTAAAACTCGAACAGTTGTTGAGACACTTTTTTCTTGAAGATATCGGCGACGGTGATGTGACAAGTGACGCAATCTTCCCGGCTAACGAACGCGCAGCGGGCGTGTTTACAGCGAAAGCGGACGGGGTCGTGGCCGGCGTCGGTCTCCTTGCCGTCGGTTATCGGCTGCTTGATCCGCACATCGAGGTATCGGTCATGAAACAGGACGGGGAGCGAGTCGCAGCCGGCGAAACGATAGCGGCAGTATCCGGACCGGTCAGGCCGCTTCTTTCCGGCGAGCGCGTCATGTTAAATTTGCTTCAGCGCTTAAGCGGCATCGCCACTGTCACGCGCCAAGCGGTTGATCTGCTTGCCGGCAGCCATACGCGCATTTGCGACACAAGGAAAACAACGCCTGGGCTGCGCATGCTTGAAAAGTATGCTGTCACGTGTGGGGGTGGCTATAACCATCGCTTTGGCTTGTATGATGGTGTCATGATTAAAGACAACCATATCGCCTTTTGCGGGTCGATCACCAACGCGGTCAAAGCGGTGCGGGAGCGGCTCGGCCATATGGTGAAAATCGAGGTGGAAACGGAAACGGAAGCCGAGGTGCTCGAGGCGGTCGAAGCGGGGGCTGACGTCATTATGTTTGACAACCGGACGCCGGATGAAGTGCGTTCGTTCGTCCGGCTCGTGCCAACACCGATCATCACCGAAGCGTCCGGAGGGATTACGCTTGCCAACGTAGCAGCGTACGGCGCGACTGGCGTCGACTACATTTCGCTTGGATTTTTAACCCATTCCGCCGCGGCGCTTGACATTAGCTTTGATTTACAATGACAGGGGGAGAAAACATGAACGTACTTGAGCAGTTGAAACGGCTTGATGACATGCCGGAACGGTACAAAACAATGGAAAAAAGCGAGCTGGAAGCCCGCGCTCGGTCGGTAAAAGAACGGCTTGGACGCCGCCTGTTTATCCCCGGGCATCATTACCAAAAAGATGAAGTCATTCAGTTTGCCGATGCGACCGGCGATTCGCTTCAACTAGCCCAGCTGGCGGCAAAAAACGATGAAGCGGAGTATATCGTGTTTTGCGGCGTCCATTTTATGGCGGAAACGGCCGACATTTTAACGGGTGAGGAACAAGCGGTCATTTTGCCTGATCTGCGCGCCGGCTGTTCGATGGCCGATATGGCCGATCTTTTCCAAGTCGAGCGGGCGTGGGCGGCGCTCACAGACCGGTTTGGCGAAACGATCCTCCCGCTTGTGTACGTCAACTCGACAGCGGCGATTAAAGCGTTTGTCGGCCGCCATGGCGGGGCGACTGTGACGTCGTCCAACGCGAAAAACATCGTTCAGTGGGCTTTTTCGCAAAAAGAGCGGGTTTTCTTTTTGCCGGATCAACATTTGGGCAGAAATACTGCCTATGCGCTTGGCGTCAGCCTTGACGAGATGGCGGTTTGGGATCCGCATGAAGAATCGTTGCAATGCACCGGTGCGATTGATAACGTGAAAGTCATTCTTTGGAAAGGCCATTGTTCCGTGCATGAAAACTTTACCGTCCGGCAAATTGAGCAAATCCGGCGGACGAAACCGGGAATGAACATTATCGTTCATCCGGAATGCAGTTGGGAAGTCGTTCAACAGGCGGATTACGCCGGATCGACGAAATATATTATTGAAACGATTCGCAACGCCCCGCCCGGCAGTCGGTGGGCCGTCGGGACGGAAATGAACCTAGTCAACCGGTTAAAGTATGAGCATCCGGACAAGGAAATTATTTCTTTAAATCCGTATATGTGCCCGTGTTTGACGATGAACCGAATCGATTTGCCGCACTTCGTTTGGGCGTTAGAATCACTTAGCGAAGGTATCGTCGTCAACCGCATTACCGTATTAAACGAAGTGGCGTTCGAAGCGAAACGGGCGCTCGACCGCATGCTTGCACTTGCCTAGTTCCTTTCCCTGGCGAGACGGGGCCGCCTCCGTCCAGCTGGGGATTTTTTTATCATAAATAGGCACTCATTGTCATACATTGTGTTGAAAGACGATAACACGAAACAAGCATCGGTCGGATAGAGTGCAAACAGTCTCGGTTTAGGAGGGGAACGGCGTGAAAATCCATATTGTTCAAAAGGGAGACACCCTTTGGAAAATTGCCCAAAAATACGGGGTTGATTTTGAACAATTGAAAAAGATAAATGGGCATTTGAGTGATCCCGATATGATTATGCCGGGAATGAAAGTGAAAGTGCCGACGGCAGGGGTGCCAATAAAAAAAGAATCAAAAATGTATGTAGCGCCGAAAAAGCCGAAAGTGGAAGAACATCCGTACGCAGAAGCGAAACCGTTCGTTTCGTTCAACATTGATACGGAACTTGACACAGCCGGCGGCTCCGTTCCGGAAAACGAAGCGCCAGTGAACGAAGCGCCAGCAGCTGCCAATAAGTTGCCGGCAGCGCCGGCGGCTGAAGCGCCAAAAGCGGCGATGAAAGAAACAGCCAAGGCGCCGGCGGTAGAAGCGCCAAAAGCGGTGATGAAAGAAACAGCCAAGGCGCCGGCGGTAGAAGCGCCAAAAGCGGTGGAGAAAGAAACAGCCAAGGCGCCGGCGGCTGAAGCGCCGAAAGCGGCGGTGAAAGAAGCAGCCAAGGCGCCGGCGGTAGAAGCGCCAAAAGCGGCGATGAAAGAAACAGCTAAGGCGCCGGCGGTAGAAGCGCCAAAAGCGGCGATGAAAGAAACAGCTAAGGCGCCGGCGGTAGAAGCGCCGAAAGTGGTGGGGAAAGAAACAACCAAGGTGCCGGCGGATGGAACATCGGAGGCAGTAGGGAAGGAGGAGGCGAACGTACCGGTCAATGAAGCACCGAACGTGCCGGTGAACGTAACCCCAAACGTGCCGGTCAATGAAGCACCGAACGTACCGGTGAACGAGGCCCCGACGGCACCGGCAGATTATACGCCGCCGCTTGCGCATACGATCCCGCCGGCCGCTCCGGCTTCTCACGTTTCGTTTGCCAAATCGTTGTCGAATCTGCCGCCGATTCCGCCAAAGCCGAGCAACATTTTGCCCGGCATGATGAAAGAGGAGATAGAGGAAAGTCCGGCTGAACTGAAAGCGGAACATGTAGCAGCGGAAAGTGAAGAAGTCCCGCCGCCGTTGCCGAACATCCCGCCAGTTCCGGTTGCACCGCCGGCGGCGCCAGTGTTCGGTATTGACCAAGGGTGTGTGCCGGTGACGCCGATTTTGCCAGGGACGGGATTTTATATGCCGCCGCTGCCGGCCATGCCGCCTTATTCCCCGCCGCCGGGTTTATCAGTAGCCGGGGAAAGCCCGGAAAGCAGTTCAGCGCCGTTTCCCGGCATTAGCGAAAGCAGCAGTGAATCTTTAGCGTCTCCGCCGCTTCCCGGACCGGGAGAACACGGGACTGCTGCTCCATTTGCTCCGCCGCCTGGAGCTGCTTTCGCCCAGACCGGTTCTGCCGCCGCACCGGGATATGCGCCGCCTGGAGTGTACGCGCCGCCAGCCGGGTATCCACCTTTTGGGTATATGCCTGTATATCCGCCGGTCCAATATTATGGAGGATACATGCCTTCCGGGACGTACGCGCCGCCGACTCCATACGGATATGCGCTCCAACAAGCTGCGCCGGCAATCCCGTGGCCTGGTGTCGTTTACCCGACAAGCCCGCCGGGATACGCACCATCGCCTGCCCCACCGGCCGCCCGTTCGCGTCTGTTTGCCGGGCCGCCGGATGAGGAGAGCGGGCATGGCGAGGAGCAGTAACCAAACAGAAAGAGACGCCGCCCGCCGTCTCTTTTTTCTTCTTAATCGCCATTGCCGTCTTGCTATTCGGCAGGCTGTGATGCTGAAACCGCATGTCATCGCCATCGTCACTTGGCACGGATCATTCATTGCGAAAGCGTACCGCTCGCTGGCGGCGGCCAGGCGGCAAGCTTGGCTGCTTGGCACCTTGCGCCGCGCCGGTTTTTTCGCCGCTCCGGCCGTTGTGCCGATCGGCCATGGAGGTGTGATCACCGCCGGGGGACGGTATTGGCTGTTGACGGAATATGTAGCCGATGCGCGTCCGCTCTCATTCGCAAACGAGCCCGACATATCGGACGGACTTCAAGTGCTAAATGGCTACCATTTGGCTACGGCGAGGATCGTCTACGGCGAGCAGGCGTCCATGTGGTTGCCGTCCGTGCAACTGTATGAAAAATGGCGCCGCCGTTACGACGAGTTTTTTCGACATTTGCCATTCATTGAAACGGTGATGGAAAAAGAGGACATCTCGTTCACGCTGCGTTGGGCGCATTACTGCCTGGAAACGTGCCGTGAGCATGCTCAAGAATTGGCAGCTGAGTCTGTTGCCATCATTCATGGCGATGTAGCGGCCCATAATTTTTTGCGTACTGCTGCTGGCCATGTATATATGATCGACTACGACACGGCTGCGCTCGCCTCGCCCGGGCTTGATTATTGGCAATACGCAAACCGTATTTTGCCGCATCTCGATTGGTCGTATTCGGCGCTCACCCGCTTTGCTCCGCTTAGACGTTGGCTGGAAAAACATTGGTTTTTGCATGCACTTTTGTTCCCTGCTGATGTATTTCGTGAATGGCGGCCGGCGGTCGCACGCCGCCGCCCGCTCGCATTGGACCGGGAGAAGCGGGAACGGTTTGTCCGCCGCCTTTGCGCTATGCTAAAATAAGGGATGGAATCTTTAGAAAAAGGAGTCGAAGGCGGATGCAAGAAAAAATCGACAAACTTGTGCAATGGCTGCGGGAGCAAGTGGCGTCAGCCGGCTTAAAAGGGGCGGTAGTCGGCGTTAGCGGCGGCATCGACTCCGCTGTTGTCACCCATTTGATTAAACGGGCGTTTCCGGACCATTCACTCGGCCTCATCATGCCGTGCAAAAGCAATCCGAAGGATATGGAAGATGCGCTCAAAGTAGTGGAAAGTTGCGGTATTCAGCATCTCGTCATCGATTTGACCGAGGCGCATAAAGCGTTGTTCGGCGTGGTAGAAGCTGAGCTGAAAGCGATCGGGGATTGGGATGAAGAAAAAGCGCGGCTCGGCGATGCGAACACGAGGGCGCGCCTGCGCATGACGACGTTATACGCCGTCGCCAACAACTATGGTTACCTCGTTGTCGGCACAGACAATGCGGCGGAGTGGCATACCGGCTACTTTACGAAATACGGCGATGGCGGGGTCGATTTAGTGCCGCTCATTCACTTTACAAAAGGCGAAGTGCGTGAAATGGCCCGCCTGCTCGGCGTACCGGAAGAAATCGTCACGAAAGCGCCGAGCGCCGGATTATGGGAAGGACAGACAGATGAAAGTGAGATGGGCACGACATACGAAATGATTGATAAATACTTGAGAGGAGAAGACATTCCGGAACGGGATCGGAAAATTATTGAACAGTTGCACGAACGTTCGCATCATAAACGGCAGTTGGCCATTGCACCGCCTAAATTTTAGCGATCGCCTTGTTGGTGTGAACTGACAGCGATAACCCTCCTGCCTTTTCCGCAAGCTAATTGTAAGGCTGGCTTCATGCCAGCCTGGGGCGAAGGAAACCAAGGGGGGTTTTCCATTGAGATACGCGGTCAAATGGATCGGTGTGTTGTCGGCCGCCGGGTTGCTTGCTTCGTGTGCCAATTACGGGGCCAACGATGAAGGAGCCCGGCACTACAACAATGCGGCAAGACCGATCGGCTATTACTCGACGGAACAGGGCGATGATTTCCGCTACGGTCGTTACGGGACGAACGCGCTCAACTACGATAACAACTATATGTGGGCGCGCCGCGGACCGGCGGCCGACTATTTGGCCGAGAACGGCCGTCTCGGTGGGCCGGCGGCGACCCGGTTTGATACGGACGTTCCGGCTCTTCCGCGAGACGTCGATTTTGGTGACGGCGACTACAACTACCACGGGCATTTACATTCGCTGAATGTCGATCCGCATCCGTCGTATTACCGCAGCTATGACGGCGGTTTGGCTGAGGAGCTCTCACGCCGCGCCGCAGCAATAGGCGGGGTGGATGATGCACGCACGGTTGTTTACGGCGATCAAGCACTAATTGCCATTGCGACTGATGCCCGTCATCCCGAACGACTTGAAGAGCGTGTCGCCAAAGCGGTAGCCCCGTATGCCGACGGCAAACAGGTGCGTGTCACATCCAATCCGAGCATGTACAACCGCGTCCGTACGATTGACAACACCATTCGCCGCGGCGCGCCGATCAGTATGGAAGAGATTCGCCGCGATTTGCGCACCATTTTCATCGATGGTGATACGATTCAAGAGCGGCCGAGAAACACCCGCTAGCCGAGCAAGGGGGGCCATTGGCCCCTTTTTTACGTCTCGATGAGTGAACGGCGACTACGGCTGACATTTGCCGCGTTTTCTGCTATAGTAATATCGGACATTCCGTTGTGATGAGAGGAGAAATTTCGATGGCTGGACATTCGAAGTGGAAAAATATCCAACGGCGGAAAAACGCCCAAGATGCGAAGCGCGGCAAACTGTTTATGAAACTGGCGAAAGAAATTTATGTCGCCGCGAAAACCGGCGGAGGTGACCCGGCGGCCAACCCGGGCCTGCGTCTTGTCATTGAGAAGGCAAAGGCGGCCAATATGCCGGGCGAAAACATTGAACGGGCGATTAAAAAGGCAACGGGAAATCAGGAACATACCAGTTATGAGGAAATCCGTTATGAAGGATACGGGCCAGGCGGCGTCGCGGTCATGGTCGTCTGCCTTACGGATAATAAAAACCGCACCGCCGCCAACGTGCGTGCGGCTTTTTCGAAAAACGGGGGCAACTTGGGGGAAACGGGCTGCGTTTCTTATTTGTTTGAGCGCAAAGGATGGCTCGTCATCGACCGCGAGCAACACGATGTTGATGAGGACGAGCTGTTGCTTTTGGCGGTTGAAGCCGGTGCGGAGGAGATGGAAACGACAGACGAGTCGTTCGAAATTTATACGGCGCCCGAGTCGTTTGAGACGGTAAAAGAACAGCTCGAACAACAAGGACTAACGTTTGCCAACGCGGAAATTACGATGATCCCGCAAACATATACAACGTTATCGGGCGATGACTTGAAAAAAATGCTGAAGTTAATCGATGCGCTCGAAGATGATGACGACGTCCAAGAAGTGTACCATAACTTGGATGAATCGGTGCTTGAGGAAGAATAATATTCGTCGGCAGCACGCTGGCGATTTTTTTTTGCCTTAACTACATACAGCAGAAGGCCGCAGAACATAATAACAGGGAAACAAGGGGGTGCAAAAATATTATGGAAGGAAATGTTGCTTCATTAACAAGTACAGAGATTTCCAGTCTTTGGAGCACGTATATAAACGATAGCATCGTCGCTTGTCTGCTCACCCATTTTAGCGAAACGGTGACTGACGACGACATTCGCCCGCTCATCGCCGAAACGTTGAACGTCGCCAACGGGCATTTGCGCGCCATTGAACAGCTTTGTTCGGCTGAAGGGATCGCCAAGCCGATTGGTTATCCGGTCGAGAAGCACGTCTACCCAGGGGCCCCGAAGCTGTTCAGCGATGTTTTTTACCTTGAATATATATACCATATGTCGAAATTCGGCCTTACTTCCCACAGCGGGGCGATCGCCATGGCGTCGCGGCAAGATGTTGTCGATTTGTTCCGGCAGTTTTTGAATGAAGCGACCGACATTAACGACCGCGCCCGCCAATTGTTGCTTGAAAAAGGGGTGTACGTCCGTCCGCCGTATATGGCCTACCCGAAAGAGGTGGAATTCATCGAGCGGCAAAGCTTTTTAACCGGCTGGTTCGGCCCGCGCCGTCCGCTCTTGGCCATCGAAGTCGCCCATTTGTTTGCGACCGCGCGTAACAACGAAATTGGCAAGGCGACGTTGACAGGGTTTGCCCAAGTCGCCGGCGATCCGGAAATCCGCAACTTTTTCTTGCGCGGGGTGCGCGTCTGCTCGGACATTATGAACACGGTCCATGACGTCTTGCGGGAAAGCGACGTGCCGACTGTGATGTCGTCCGATGTGACGGTGACTGATTCCACGAAACCGCCATTTTCCGATCAGTTAATGATGGCGGTCATTAACGCCCTGTCCGCGATTGGCACGGCGGAATACGGGGCGGCAATGGCGGCCAGTCTCCGCCGCGATATTATCGCTTTATATGCCAGTCTGATCACCAAAGCCGGCGCTTTTACCGAGGACGGGGTCAACATGATGATCGACCGCCGCTGGCTTGAATACCCGCCGCATTTTGTAGACCGGCGGCAGCTTGCCTTGCAAAAAGGCTAACGGAACAGGAATAAAATGGCGTCTATCGGCGAAACTAATGATGTAAGGAAACCATCATGTCGGAAGAGAGGAACGGACAATGCGAATTCTTTCCATCATGTTGTTGATTGCTGCGGTCGTGTTGCCGACTCATCAGACGTTCGCCGAGCCGGCGCCGGTTAACATGACGATTGTGCTGCAACAGCAATATTTAGACGGAGAGATCAGCGAGGAGAAACGAACGGAAACGGTCTTTTCGTTAACAGAAATATGGAAAAAATACCGCGACTGGCAGCTTATTACCCTTGATGACCGAACGATTGTTTTTCGCAAAACGGTTAACGATATTTCTCCGTTGCTCAAAACAAATGGTTATTTCGGGATTACAGACGATGGCACGTTGTCCATTTTTAACGGCAAGCCGGGCCGCTCGAGTGAAATTATTCAGTCGTTTTTCCAAATCGACGTGCAAAAACTCGAAAGCCGCCAGCAAGAAAAACTAAAGAAAGGAATTCGCGTCCTCTCGAAAGAGCAATATGAACAAGTGATCAGAATGTATCGCCATTTTGCGATTGTGCAATAAAATGGAATCCCGTGGTGTGAAGCGCATCACGGGATTTGTTTTTGCTATAATGAAATCGTATGATACAATGAAAGGACGAGAAAAGGAGAGGAGTACGCATTGATCGAGTTTATCCGCGGGTATGTCGATTACGTCTGTCCCGAATATGTTGTGATCGACCACCATGGCATCGGCTACGAAATTTTGACTCCGAACCCGTTTGTCTTTCGCGAGAGTCGCGCCGCGACGGTGACAGTGTATACATACGAATACGTGCGTGAAGATGTGCACGCCTTATACGGATTTCTAACGCGTGAAGAGCGGAACTTGTTCGCGAAACTGCTCCAAGTGTCCGGCATCGGACCGAAAGGGGGGCTCGCCATTTTGGCGGCCGGCCGTCCGGATGAGCTCGTGCAGGCGATCGAGGAAGAAAATGAGGCGTTTTTATGCAAGTTTCCAGGGGTTGGGAAAAAGACGGCCCGGCAAATGATTTTAGATTTAAAAGGAAAGCTTACAGTGTTTTCGGCCCCGCGCCCGGCCGCCCCCATTTCCGGGGAACTTGCCGAGGCGGTCGTTGCGCTCAAGGCGCTCGGTTATGCGGAACGGGAAATCGAGAAAATTATTCCGGCGCTCCGCGAAGAAACGATGTCGACGGAACAGTACATAAAACGGGCGCTGGCGCTGTTGTTGAAATAAAGGGTGGCCGGCAATCGGCCAAAGGGGAGGGACGACGGTGGACGAACGGCTTGTATCCGGCGCCGCTTTAGGTGGCGAGGCGGCGTTCGAACCAAACTTGCGCCCGCAATATTTGCATGAATATATCGGGCAAGATAAGGTGAAAGAAAACTTGCGAGTGTTTATTGAAGCGGCCAAGCTGCGCGAGGAGACGCTTGACCACGTCTTGCTGTATGGACCGCCGGGACTTGGAAAAACGACGCTCGCCGCCGTGATTGCGAATGAAATGGGGGTCAGGCTGCGGACGACATCCGGGCCGGCGCTCGAGCGGCCCGGTGATTTGGCGGCGCTTTTGACATCGCTTGAGCCTGGGGATGTGCTGTTTATTGACGAAATCCATCGATTGCCGCGAACGGTTGAAGAAGTGCTGTACCCGGCGATGGAAGATTACTGTTTGGACATTATGATCGGCAAAGGGCCAGAAGCGCGTTCGCTCCGCCTTGATTTGCCGCCGTTTACGCTTGTCGGGGCGACAACAAGAGCCGGGGCGCTATCCGCGCCGCTGCGCGACCGGTTTGGCGTCATCAGCCGGCTCGAATATTACCAAGTGGACCAATTGGCGCAAATTGTTGAGCGGGCGGCCGCCATTTTGCATATTATAATCAACGATGAGGCGGCGCTTGAGCTGGCTCGTCGGGCGCGCGGCACGCCGCGCATTGCCAACCGGCTGCTCCGCCGTGTCCGCGATTTTGCCCAAGTGCGCGGGGACGGCGAAATTACGCTGCCGCTCGCCGTTGAGGCGCTTGAGCGGCTGCAAGTTGACCGGCTCGGGCTTGATCACATTGACCATAAGCTGCTTTTGGCGATTATTGAAAAATTTGCCGGCGGTCCGGTCGGGCTTGAAACGATAGCCGCTGTGGTCGGGGAAGAAGCGCAAACGATTGAGGAAGTGTATGAGCCGTATTTGCTGCAAATCGGCTTGTTGCAACGGACGCCGCGCGGGCGTGTCGCTACGCCGGCGGCGTATGCCCATTTCGAAATGGAGGTTCCGAAGCGGTGAACAGCTTGCCGAAGTTGATTATGACAATTGGCGCTGTGCTTATCATTGTCGGGTTTGTCATGCAGTTTGTCAAACTCGGCCGCTTGCCGGGGGATATCGTCATTCGCAAAGGAAATATGACATTTTATTTTCCGATCGTGACATCGATCGTGCTAAGTGTCGTGTTATCTTTGATTTTTTATGTGCTCGGGCGATTTCGCTAAAGAAAGGAGAATTTGATGAAAGTCGACTTGTTTGATTTTCATTTGCCAGAAGAGCTTATTGCACAAACGCCGCTCCCAGACCGGGCGGCGTCAAGGCTTATGGTGCTGGATAAACAAACGGGCGCCATTCGCCATGAAACATTTCGCAACATTATTTCGTACTTGAATCCGGGCGATTGCCTCGTCTTAAACGATACTCGCGTCATGCCGGCGCGTCTGTATGGGGAAAAAGCGGAAACGGGCGGGATGATCGAAGTGCTGCTTTTAAAGCAGCTGGACGGTGACCGTTGGGAGACGCTTGTTAAGCCGGGCAAACGGGTCAAGCCGGGAACAAAGCTCACGTTTGGCGGCGGGAAACTTCAAGCCGTCTGTCTTGATACGCTTGAGCACGGCGGCCGGGTGCTTGAGTTTTCGTATGAAGGATTGTTTTATGAAGTGTTGGCCGAGCTTGGTGAGATGCCGCTGCCGCCGTATATTAAGGAAAAGCTCGACAACCCGGAGCGTTATCAGACGGTGTACGCCCGCGAAATTGGCTCGGCGGCGGCACCAACGGCCGGCCTTCATTTTACCGAGGAGCTGCTCGAGGACATCCGCCAAAAAGGGGTACATATCGCCTTTATTACGCTTCATGTCGGGCTCGGCACATTCCGGCCGGTCCAAGTGGATGACGTTGAGAAACACGATATGCACGCTGAGTTTTACCAAATGGGCGAGGAAACAGCGGCGATATTGAACCGTGTACGCGCAAACGGCGGTCGCATTATCGCCGTCGGGACGACATCCACGAGGACGCTTGAGACGATCGCCGGTCGGCATGGCGGCCGGTTTGCCGCTGAGAGCGGCTGGACGGATATTTTCATTTACCCGGGTTACGAATTTAAAGGTATTGACGGGCTCGTGACGAACTTCCATTTGCCGAAATCGACACTCATCATGCTCGTGAGTGCGCTTGCCGGCCGTGAGCATATTTTGCACGCGTATGAAACAGCGGTCAAAGAGCGGTACCGCTTTTTCAGCTTCGGCGATGCAATGCTCATCATTTAAGAAAGGAGAACAGCACGGTGACGACACCGATTCGCTTTGAACTGATCAAAACGTGCCGACAGACAGGAGCGCGACTTGGCATCCTCCACACCCCGCACGGCTCGTTTGAAACGCCGATGTTTATGCCGGTCGGGACGCTCGCGACGGTCAAAACGCTGTCGCCGGAAGAGTTGAAGGAAATGGGCGCGGGTGTCATTTTGAGCAACACATACCATTTATGGCTTCGGCCGGGCCATGACATCGTCGAGGAAGCAGGCGGCCTGCACGCGTTTATGAACTGGGACCGCGGCATTTTGACCGATTCCGGCGGCTTCCAGGTGTTTAGCTTGAGTGAGTTCCGCCGTATCGAGGAGGAGGGCGTCCATTTCCGCAACCATTTAAATGGTGACAAGCTGTTTTTATCGCCGGAAAAAGCGATGGAAATCCAAAATGCGCTCGGCGCGGACATCATCATGGCGTTTGACGAATGTCCGCCATATCCGGCAACGTACGACTATATGAAACGGTCGGTCGAGCGAACGAGCCGCTGGGCGGAGCGCTGCCTGAAAGCGCACCGCCGGCCGAATGAGCAGGGGCTGTTTGGCATCGTCCAGGGAGGCGAGTATGAGGAATTGCGCCGGCAAAGCGCCCGTGATTTAGTGTCGCTTGATTTTCCCGGCTATGCGGTCGGCGGTTTGTCGGTCGGCGAGCCGAAAGATGTGATGAATCGGGTGCTTGAGTTTACAACACCGTTGTTGCCGGCGGACAAGCCCCGCTATTTAATGGGCGTCGGTTCGCCTGATTCGCTTATTGACGGCGCGATTCGCGGCATCGACATGTTTGACTGCGTTTTGCCGACGCGCATTGGCCGCAACGGGACGGTCATGACGAGTGAAGGGCGGGTGGTGATCAAAAACGCCCAGTACGCCCGTGACTTCACACCGCTTGATCCGAACTGCGACTGCTATACGTGTCGAAACTATACGCGCGCCTACATCCGCCATCTCATCAAATGTGATGAAACATTTGGCATCCGGCTCACGTCTTACCATAATGTCTATTTTTTGATAAAATTAATGGAGCAGGTGAGACAGGCGATTCGTCAAGATCGACTCGCCGACTTCCGTGAGGAATTTTTCGAACGCTACGGCTTTAACAAGCCGAACGCGAAAAACTTTTAGCCATCGGAAAGGAGGGGGATTGAATGAACGCGGCGATTGCGAATTTATTGCCGATCGTGCTGTTTTTCGTCATTTTCTACTTTTTGCTTATTCGCCCGCAACAAAAGCGGCAGCGCGCCGTCCAGCAAATGCAGGCGAATTTGAAAAAAGGCGACAAAATTGTCACGATCGGCGGTTTGCATGGCATCATCGACTCGGTCGATGAGGATAAAATCATTATCCGCGCTGGTGACGGCACGCGGCTTACATACGACCGTTCCGCGGTGCGCGAAGTGGTGCCGGAAAACAAAGCATAACCCGAATGAAAAGTGTCAATCGATGACGCCGGCAACCGGGCTGTCATGGAAAGGGTTGGCACTGCCTAAAAAAGCGGCTGTTTCGCCCGGAAACAGCCGCTTTCACATTAGGATGACCGTTTATGCCCGCTCGCGGCGCGCCGGCGACAGGTTGACGCCGACGATGCCGCCGAGAGATGCGGCGATCCAAAAACCGAGGTGATATAGCCATTGTTCGACCGTAAACGGTTTTTCAATGCCGAGAAATTGAAACAAAAAAATGATCGCTGTAAATGAAAGGCCGGTCAGCCCGCCGGCAAGCCACCCTTTTTCTTGGCTTTTCCCGCCGGCAACGATCCCTCCGATGAACATTGAGATGACGGAGATGGCGAAAATGATCCATGTGAGCGATGATTCATGAATGTCCGTCCATTTGAGCAGCAGTGAAAAAACGAAGCTGACGAGCGCCGCCAAAACGAAAATGGTGGCGACGCCATATACGAGTGCGCTGCCAAGCCGTGACAACGTCCTCCCCCCTTGACCACAATCGTTTTACCACAATATATTCACGGCCGGACATGTTTAGAAGTTTATTTTCGTCCGCTTTTCCCAGCGAGCCAATGAAGCCCTGGAAGATAGACAAGCTCCTCGCGCCTGATAAGCCGAAAAAACAGAAGGGCCGCAACATATAAAGCAATCGTTGCCGCCATGGCAAACAGCGTCCATAGCGGCGGGGATATGGCCGCAGGCGGATAGCGGAACAGCGCATAGCCGGCCGCACCGGCGGCGGCGATGGCAGCCAATGCTTTTGCATATTCGCGCGCATCGATCGAAAAGGAAACGGCTTTGGCGACGGTAGCGAAATGGAGAAGCGTCACGAGCACCGTGCCGACCGATGTCGCCAGTGCCGCCCCCATAATGCCTAAGCTCGGCCGCGAGGCAAGAACGAAAATGCAGGCGAGCTTCACCGCCGCGCCGATCAAACTGTTCGTCATGGCGGCGTTTGCCAAATCAAGCCCTTGCAGCACAGCTTGCAACGGGCCTTGGAAATAATAAAACAAGAAAAATGGCGCCATCACTTGAATAAAGATGGCCGCTTCGCTCGTGCCGTACATCCACCGCATCAGCGGTTCGGCAAAAATGTACAGGACGACGGCGGAAAGGCCGCCGGTGATAAGCGACAGCCGCATCGCCTGGGCGATCCGGTATTCGACCAACATCGGCTTGTTTTGCGCCATCGCTTCACTAATGGCCGGCACAAGCGCTGTCGAGAGCGCGTACGTAATGAACGACGGCAAGGTGAGCAACGGCAGAGCGTAGCCGACGAGCTGGCCGTACTGCTTCGTGGCGATGGAAGCGGTAACGCCGGCAAGAGCTAAGCTATTGGCGACAACGATCGGTTCAAAAAACCAAGAAAGCGAACCGATCAAGCGGCCGCCGGTCGTCGGCAGGGCGATGCGCATGAGGCGGATGAACGTTTCTTTGCCGGCGCGCACGTAGCGAAAAAATTTTGTCCGCAGGCGGATTGATTTTTTAAACTTAAATAAGAACAACAAGTACAATAAGGCGGCGAGTTCCCCGAGAACAGAAGACGCCATGGCGCCGGCGGCGGCGTACTCGACGCCGTATGGCAAGAGCGGTCTTGTGCATAAAGCGATCAGGCTGATGCGGACGATTTGTTCAATCAAAAGCGAGTAGGCGTACGGCTTCATTTGCTGCCGTCCTTGAAAATAGCCGCGCAGCACCGAGGAGATGGCCACGATCGGTACGACCGGAGCGATGGCCATTAACGGATAGTACGTGCGCGGATCGGTGAACAGCGTCCGCGAAAGCCACGGCGCGACAACAATGAGGGCGGGCAGAAATATGGCGCTTAGCACCCCGGTCGTCGTGAGTGACACGACAAGAATTTTTTTAACCCGTTGTCGATCGCCGGCCGCTTCCGCCTCGGCGACCAGTTTGGAAATCGCGACCGGCAGCCCGATTTGGGTGGCCGTAATCGCCAACACGAGCGTCGGCACGGCCATCATGTACAACCCAACCCCCTCGTCGCCGATCATCCGGGCGACGACGATGCGGTTGATGAAGCCGAGAATTTTCGTAATAAAACCGGCGGCGATTAAAATGATCGTCCCTTGCAAAAATTTGGACATTTTCTTTCCCTGCCTTCTCAAATGCCTTAATCTTTTATACAATATATGCGAGACACATGGCCAAGCATGACAAGGATCATAGCTGGCATGGCGCGGGAGGGTGAGAGATGGAAGGGGAAAAACAGCTGCGTGAACAGCTCATGCCGGCGCTCGAATGCAAATATGACGAATTTCGTCTGCTCGGCTACACGCAAGTGACAATCGACGGGCTATGGGAATGTTTGTGCGCCCGAAAGTGGAAAAAGGCATTGATGGAAAAAAAACTATATGAGCTTGTCAGCGACATTTTGTCGCTTTCGCCTGGGGAATATATGGCGTTTTTGACGATGCGGTCGTACGAACAGCAGCGGGCAGCCGGCGGCGATGATTTGGAGCGTGTTCTCAAAGAATTGTTATAGTGAAAAATTGACACTAGTGGCCGGCTGGCTCATAATGAAAGTCGAAGCCGGCGTATTCAGCGATGGCGCGATGGAAGCCGTTGGGTGACAAGACGAATCAAAGGAGGATTTTGAAACGAATGGTAAAACGAAGCCGCATCGTCGCGTTTTTTTTGCTTCTGCTCCTGTTTGCCGGGGTGATCGGACCGACGGTTCAAGGAATTGTACATAATATAAAACTAGGCCTTGATTTGCAAGGCGGATTTGAAGTGTTGTATGAGGTGAGGCCGGCGAAAAAGGGGGACAAAATTGACCAAGAAACGCTTCAAAGCACGGTCAGCGCTTTAAACAAACGGATTAACGTCCTCGGTGTCAGCGAGCCGCGCGTCGACATCGAAGGCGGAAACCGCATCCGCGTCCAGCTCGCCGGAGTGAAAGACCAAAATGAGGCGCGCGAAATTTTGGCCACCCAGGCAAAGTTGACGTTCCGCGATGTGAATGACAACGTGCTTATGGACGGGAGCGACCTCGTCCAAGGCGGGGCGAAGCTATCGTTTGATGAAAACGGCCGGCCAAGCGTCGCCATTAAATTAAAAGATGCTGATAAATTTCGCCAAGTGACGGAAAAAGTGTACAACATGGGGCCGCCGAACAATATATTGGTGATTTGGCTTGATTTTGAAGAAGGGGTTGACTCGTACCGAAAAGAAGCGGGCAAGGCGGATCCGAAATTTATTTCCGCCGCCTCGGTCAATCAAGTGTTTAACCAGACGGATGTATCGATCGTCGGCAACTTTACGGTGAAAGAAGCGCAGCAACTCGCCGACTTGTTGAATGCGGGGGCGCTTCCTGTTGAGCTGCACGAGATTTATTCGACATCGGTCGGCGCCCAGTTTGGACAAAACGCGCTCGAAAAAACGGTATGGGCCGGCATTATCGGCATTGCGGCTATCTTCGTGTTTATGATTGGGTTTTATCGGCTGCCGGGCGTGATTGCCGTCATTACGCTGTCGGTATACGTTTATTTGATTTTGCTCTTGTTTGACTGGATGAACGGCGTCTTGACGCTGCCGGGCATTGCCGCCCTTATTTTAGGGGTCGGGATGGCGGTCGACGCCAACATCATTACGTACGAGCGGATCAAGGAAGAAATCAAGCTTGGCAAATCGATGTTGTCAGCGTTTCGCGCCGGCACCCGCGGCTCGTTTGCGACGATTTTTGACGCCAACATTACGACGATCATCGCCGGCGCCGTCCTGTTCATTTACGGGACGAGTTCGGTCAAAGGGTTTGCGACGATGCTCATCATCAGCATTGTCGCGAGCTTTGTCACCGCCGTCTACGGCACGCGGCTCTTGCTCGGACTGCTCGTCTCAAGCCGTTGGTTTGATAAGAAGCCGGGTTATTTCGGTGTAAAAAAATCGGAAATCTTAAACATTGCCGAAACGAATGACGAGACGGAAGTGCCGACGAAGTTTGACCGCTGGGATTTTGTGAAACATAGCAAAAAGTTTTTCTTGTTCTCCAGCGCTTTGACAATTGCCGGCGTTATTTCGCTTGTTGCCATGGGGCTCAATCTCGGCATTGACTTCACAAGCGGGACGCGCATTGAGGTGACGAGCAACCGCCCGATCGAGGCCAATGAACTGAGCAGCTATTTTGAACGGCTCGGCCATGAGCCGGAAGATGTTGTGTTATCCGGCACGGACGGAAAGACGGGGGTTGTCCGTTTAATCGGCGTTCTCAATAAGGAGGAAATTGCCAAGTTAAAAGGCGAGCTGAAACAGGCTTACGGCTTTGAGCCGAACGTGAGCACCGTCTCGCCAATTGTCGGCAAACAGCTTGCCCGCAACGCGCTCATTGCCGTGCTCATTTCGTCGATTGGGATCATTTTGTATGTGACGATTCGCTTTGAATGGCGGATGGCGTTGGCTGCCATCATCGCCTTATTGCACGACGCTTTTTTTATCATTACCGTGTTCAGCTTGACGCGGCTTGAAGTCGATTTAACGTTTATCGCCGCTGTGTTGACGATCATTGGTTACTCGATCAATGATACAATTGTCACGTTCGACCGTATTCGCGATCTCATGAAAAAGCGGAAAGTGAAAACGGTCGACGATTTAAAGCATATCGTCAACCGGGCGCTGCAACAAACGTTCACACGTTCGATCAACACCGTATTGACCGTTTTGTTTACGGTGATCGCCTTGCTTTTGTTTGGCAGCGAAGCGATTCGCAACTTCAACCTCGCCTTGCTCGCCGGCCTTGTGTGCGGCGTCTATTCTTCGCTGTTCATCGCTGCACAGCTGTGGCTCGTGTGGAAAGGAAATGCGCTCAAAAAAGGCAAAGGGGCGAAAAAAGCCGCGCCGGAGGCCGAACCGCATCTGTAATGGCGCCGGAAAAAGCATTCGCTTTTTCCGGTGCTTTTTCTTTCGCAACGATCGATGGAAAATGGGATACACTAATGGCCAGATGCAAAGCAGGGGAAGCGCAAAAGGTGGGGGGATATGGGCCATGGAAAACGAACAACGGTTCAGGCAGGCGAAAACAGCAGCGATTGTCGGCATTGTCGGCAACATGGCGCTTGCGGCCATCAAGGCAGTCGTTGGGGTGTGGAGCCAAAGCCAGGCGCTGATCTCCGATGCCGCCCATTCGGCGTCCGATGTCGCCGGGTCGTTCGCCGTTTGGGTCGGACTGCGGGCCGCAGCGCGCCCGCCGGATGAAGACCATCCGTACGGGCACGGAAAAGCGGAATCAATCGCTGCCATTATTGTGGCGGTTCTTTTGTTTCTCGTCGGGCTCGAGATCGGGCGGTCGGCGCTCACGTCGTTGTTTGCCCCGCTGTCACCGCCGGGGGTGGCCGCCATTTATGTTCTGTTGTTATCGATCGTTGTCAAAGAGGCGATGTTTCGCTATAAGTATCGGCTCGGGCAACGGCTAAATAGCGATGCCTTAATCGTGAACGCCTACGAGCACCGCTCTGACGTCTTCTCCTCGCTCGCCGCGCTCGTCGGTGTCGGTGCCGCTATTCTCGGCGGAAAGTGGGAAATCGGCTGGCTCGTATATGCCGACCCGCTCGCCGGGCTGTTTGTTGCCATTCTTGTGATGAAAATGGCGTGGGAACTTGGCCGACAGTCGATCCATACGGCGATTGACCATGTGCTCCACGAGGAGGAAACCGACTATTTGCGGGAGGCGGTGCTGTCGTTTCCTGATGTGCGGCAAATTAACGAACTATACGCGCGCGAGCACGGTCATTATGTTATCGTTGATTTGAAGATTGCCGTTGATCCGCTGTTGACAGTGGAAGAAGGGCATCGGATTGGGAAAAAAGTAAAGGAAAAGCTGTTGACGCTTCCGCGCGTTCGCAATGTGATGGTGCATATCAACCCGTATGATCCGGAAAAAAACACGTAATGCCGTTGCCTGCCCTTTTCTCCTTTTTGTATAATAAGGAGAGTTGAGGTGGGGGACATGTTAAAAGCGAAAACGCGTTGGGAGGTAGATGGTCCCGACGAACAGACGGTGCGGCGGCTGGCAGGGGAAGCCGGCCTCGCGCCGTTGTTGGCCAGGCTTCTTGCCCGCCGCGGCGTGCGGACGGCGGCGGAAGCGGCCGCGTTTCTCAATCCGCTTGGGCAGCCGTTTCACGATCCGTTTCTGCTTGATGGGATGGAGCGGGCTATCCGGCGCCTTAAGCGGGCGATCGAGGCCGGCGAACTTGTGCTTGTTTATGGCGATTATGACGCCGATGGTGTCTGCAGTACGTCGGTGATGGTCAGCGCTCTTAGAGAAGCGGGGGCGTCGGTTGAGTTCTACATTCCCAACCGCTTTACGGAAGGATACGGCCCGAATCTGGCGGCGTTCCGTGCCGCGAAAGAGCGGGGCGTTTCCGTGATTGTGACTGTCGACAACGGGATTGCCGCGGTCAATGAAATCGCCGCCGCTAACGAATGGGGGCTTGATGTCATTGTGACCGACCATCATGAACCCGGTCCGGTGCTGCCGGAGGCGTACGCGATCATTCATCCGAAAAAGCCGGGAAGTACATACCCGTTTCGCGACCTGGCCGGTGTCGGTGTGGCGTTTAAAGTCGCCCATGCGTTGCTCGGGCAGGTGCCGCGTCATTTGCTTGATTTGGTGGCGATCGGGACGATTGCCGACCTAGTGCCACTCGTGGGGGAAAACCGTCTGCTTGCCGCGCAGGGCCTTGAAGCGCTGCGTGAAACGAAACGCGCCGGGTTGCGTGCCCTATGGCGGCAATGCCGCATTGATGCGGCGACGGTAAACGAGC